>JAWLEV010000069.1:0-14395 GCA_041685915.1 Anaerolineae bacterium
CCTGCCTTGCGGCCGGTGGCCGTTCGTTGTGTGTACGAGTTGGCGGCCAGCGTCGATGTTCCCATCATTGGTGTCGGCGGTGTGCTTGATGGGGAGGACGCCGTCCAGATGATCATGGCCGGGGCGACGGCGGTGGGAGTGGGCTCAGCTCTGGAGATACACGGCGACGGAGCTTTTCAGCGTATTTTGAAGGGTTTGGAAGATTTTATGGTATCGGAGGGCTATGGGAAGCTCGACGATTTTCGAGGATGTGCCCATGACTGATACCGGCCATTGTGTGATGAGGGTGCAGAGAGTAGTTCGCGAGGGAGCGGCTGGCGCTACCCTGATACTGGATGATGCGATCCCGGCGAATGTGGGGCAGTTTGTCATGGTCTGGTTGCCCGACGTGGGAGAACGCCCCTTCAGCGTGATGGATGATCGGCCGCTCAGTCTCACGGTGGCAGATGTGGGTCCCTTTTCACACGGCATTTGTGGTCTGTCTCCCGGTGATCGGCTCTGGGTCCGCGGGCCCTATGGACATGGATTTCACATTGAGGGTCGCCGGCATCTCCTGGTGGCGGGGGGAAGTGGGGCGGCATCCCTGGCGCTGGTGGCCAAAGCCGCGCGGCGGCAGGGGGACCGGGTCGCCGTGATCCTGGGGGCCAGGACGGCGTATCAACTTATGCTTCGCTGGCGCTTTGAGGATCTGGGATGCCAGTTATTCATCGCCACGGACGATGGATCGGAAGGTTACCATGGCACCGTGCTGGACGTCCTGCAGTCCCGGAGGGATATAGGTGCCGCTGACATGATCTATGGCTGTGGACCAGAGCCCATGCTGATGGCATTGGCCCAATATGCTCAGGAACACCATGTCGATCTACAGGTGAGTGTGGAGGCCGTCATGAAGTGTGGTCTGGGGGTGTGTGGCAATTGCCATCGGGGCGATCGCCTGGTGTGTAGCGACGGTCCGGTTTTCAGTGGAAGAACCTTTTATCGCGCTTTGCGTATGGACGGCGCGGTCTAGAGGCCGTGAGTCAGGCCCAAGTGACCTATCAACAGCATGATCGGTGTGATCCCCAGTGTCTGTGGGCAGGTTCTCGCCCTTTTTTCAGCTCGTCGCTGGGTTCTCTTTCCATCGTATGGAGATGGGGAAGGTGTAATTGACGTCCCCCGATGCCTCTTCTATAATCCTTCTTTGATTTTGTCTGCTATGGGAGCAAGTTTACCTTGATGAGCGCGTGTGGCGATCTTCAAGTTAAAAAGAGAGCGCTGTACGATATACTCTCCGAGTTTGATCGCGTCTATGTGGCATTTTCCGGTGGCGTCGATAGCGCATATTTGCTGGCCGCTTGTTTGGACGTGCTCGGCGCCGACAAGGTGTTGGCCCTGACCATCGATTCACCGCTGGTTCCTCCCTCCGAACTGGAAACTGCGCGAGAGATAGCTTCGCTGTTGGGCGCGCGGCAGCGCGTTGTTCCCTTTGATGAATTAGAGGTGGAGGGTGTCGTCGCGAATCTGCCACGCCGCTGTTATCATTGCAAGAAGGCGCGTTTCGAGATGCTATCGGCGCTGGCAGAGGATTTGGATGTCGGTCAGCTCTTGCACGGAGAAAATGCGGACGATCAGGACGACTACCGGCCCGGTGCGGCCGCGGCACGGGAACTGGGTGTGCGTGCCCCTTTGGCAGAGGCGGGCCTGACAAAGGAGGAGATTCGCCAACTTTTACAGGAGCGGGGGTTGCCTGGCTGGGATCGGCCGGCATCGGCCTGCCTGGCCACTCGTTTCCCCTATGGTACACCTCTGACGAAGGAAGGGCTTACACGCGTAGGACAGGCTGAGGAGCAGTTGCGTGATCTGTTTCCCTTTTCTCAGTTTCGTGTCCGCGATCATCATCCCGTGGCGCGTGTAGAAGTTCCACCGGATCATGTAGAAGAGGTGGCTCAGCGGGATATGAGAACGGTTGTTGTGGAGAGATTACAGGATATTGGTTATCGCTATGTGGCATTGGACCTTGAGGGATATCGAATGGGAAGTATGAATGAATCGATCAAATAGCGCGGATTTTGATGAGGCATCGTTTGCCTGTCCAGATTATGAGCGGGAACGCCGCAAGGGCGTGCCTGAGATCATACTTACTGATACAAAGACCGTCTCACAGAGTTTGGCCATTGCCGCCTCCTTTTTGGAACGTAACGGGCGTGCCATCTTGAGTCGTGTTTCGTGCGATCTGCGCGAGGCGTTGGAGATGGAATATGGCATGGAGGGGTTCGAGTGGCATTCTCCCTCTCGCATGGTCGTGTTGCATGCGAAGGGATTTGAGATAAAGGCGAGTGGGGGGCGTGTAGGCGTCATCAGTGCGGGCACTTCTGATCAGCCCGCGGCGCAGGAGGCGGTCGTCGTCTGTCGGGAGATGGGATGTGACGTGTATGTGGTCCATGACGTGGGTGTGGCGGGTCTTCATCGCCTGTTTGAACCGCTGGAACGATTTTTGGATGAGGAAGACGTGGACGTCATCATCGTGGCGGCGGGGATGGATGGCGCCCTTCCCTCAGTAGTTTCTGGCCTGGTGGACGTACCCGTTCTTGGATTGCCCACCTCTGTGGGCTATGGCATGGGGGGCAAAGGGGAATCGGCACTACTGGCCATGCTGCAGACGTGTTCTCCCGGATTGGCCGTTGTGAACATCGATAATGGCGTAGGGGCGGGGGTGATGGCCGCATTGATCGCCGATCGTGTGGCTTCCGCTCGGGGCGAGGCGGGTGGAGAATCAGGTGGAGGGGCATAAGCATGGCGTCACCGGCTGAGGGCTATGATCGGGTTGTCCTCCTCGAGTGTAATATAGATGACATGACAGGGGAGGAACTTGGTTTCGCCCTTGAGCGCATTTTGGAGGAGGGGGCGCTCGACGCGTGGTTTACCCCTGTCTATATGAAAAAGAATCGTCCCGCCGTGGTACTTTCCGTTCTCTGTCGCGCTGGAGAAGGGCCCCGGTTTCGGGATCTTTTGCTTCGCGAGACCAGCACGTTGGGGGTGCGTTGGCAGGCCATGGAGAGGGAGATTGCCGAACGTCGAATCGAGGACGTGGATACCCCTTGGGGAATGGTGGGTTGCAAAGTCAAGATCCTCGCCGGTCGTGTCGTGAGTGCCAAGCCAGAATTCCAAGAGTGCGCGGCGTTGGCCCGGCAGCATGGTGTGCCGCTAAGACGTATTATGGACGCGGCGGAGGGGGCTATCAGGAAGAAAAAAGAGGATTGGTCTTCCGAGGCTGGAGAGAAGCGATGAAAGAGATTCTCTGTTATGGAGATTCCAATACGTGGGGATATAATCCTCAAACGGAACGCAGATATGCGCGGGATGTTCGCTGGACAGGCTTGCTGCAGGAGGAACTGGGGACAGCATACCACGTGATCGAGGAGGGTCTCAATGGGAGGACGACAGTTTGGGATGATCCCATCGAGGGATACAAGAGTGGCAAAGAGTATCTTGTGCCCTGTCTTGAGACCCACAAGCCCCTGGATCTGGTCATCATCATGCTGGGTACCAATGACCTCAAGCACCGTTTCTCTCTCACGGCATTCGACATCGCCGCTGGGCTGGGCACGTTGGTGGATATTGTGAAAAGGAGCGAGACTGGACGGGGCGATGTTTCTCCGAAGGTGCTGGTCATCGTGCCCCCTCGTCTGGGACGTCTCACGATTTTTGGTGACATGTTCCGGGGCGGGCGTCAGAAATCCGAGCATCTGTTAACGCATTATCAGACGCTAGCGGAGGAGAGGGGATGTTATCTTTTGAACGCTGACAAGATACTGGTGTGCAGCGAGAAAGACGGCGTCCACTTTGAGCCCGAGGGACATCGGGCATTAGGCCTGGCGGTGGCCGAAAAGGCGAGAGAGATCTTGGTGTGAGAGAGCGCCCCGGTGCGGATATCCTCGAGAATGTAAGCTCGAGGATATCCGCATTTTGAGGGCTAGTTTTTACTTGGTATTCAGGGGGAGTCGCTTTCCCACCCAGGGGCTGGTGCGCTCGAACGCCTCGGCGTATTCGATATCGCTGCGTCCTGCGAGGCGCTGGGCCTGAAAAGCCCGTCGCTTTGCCACATCGGTGTACCAGGGGAGTAGGAATCCCTGGGCACGGTGGAAGGCGTTCAACGCCTCGCGCTTGATGTCCCACACGTCGGTCACGTCCACGTAAAAGTCCGGATCAAAGCCCTCCAATTCCGTCAGGGGAATGGTGGCCTCGAAGAGGAACATCTCTGGACGCCTATAGGGGGCGGGTCCCACCTCCAGACCGGGGGCGCCGGCCATCTGCGTGGCGCGGGTCACCAGATTGAAGGTGGTGTTATGATCGACGCTTCTGGGATCCGGCCCATGGTGGGTGAGCACGGCGTCCGGTTGAAAGTTACATATGTGGACGGCCAGTTGCTTGGCGCGTTTCGAAGAGTATTCGAAACTCAGGTCTCCCCAGTTGAGAAACTGGATGTCGGCCCCCAGGATCTCTGCAGCCTGTGAAGCCTCCTGTCGTCGTATGTCCCTGATTTCCTCCAGGGATAGCGTCTCTTTACCGCCATACAACCCGCCGGATTCCGATCGCTCGCCGAAGGATAGGGCGACGACGAGGACCTCGTGGCCGTCCTCTGTATAACGGGCTATGGTGCCACCAGACCG
This sequence comes from Anaerolineae bacterium, assembly GCA_041685915.1. Classification (GTDB taxonomy): domain Bacteria; phylum Chloroflexota; class Anaerolineae; order UBA1429; family UBA1429; genus JAWLEV01. The sequence goes on from JAWLEV010000069.1 coordinate 4,650, forward strand.
GGAGCAGAAATCAGCGCTGTGGGCGCTAAAGACCAAGATTCTCATTTTGCGTACCTCCTTCTATGATATGGAGATGATCCTTATGACTCGATGGCTTGGAGCAGGGCTTTGATGTACCCGAAACAAAAGGCGCGCGCGCGATGCCCATAGCGGCTATCAAGCGAGGACAGGGGCACGTGATCGGGGATGATGGCGCCATCATATCCTACCTCTTTGTAGATCTGGAGCGCCCTGAGCATGTCTATATCCCCTTCATCGGGGAAAACCTCGTCGAATTCCAGGAAGCCGCCGCGGATATTGCGAAAGTGTACCCAAAAGATCTTGTTTTGGCTGCCAAAGTAACGGATGGCTTCATAGACTTGGTCCGGGGTGGTGCACATCTCGCTGATCGTGCCCTGACAGAAATTCAGTCCGTGATAGGGACTGTCGCTCAGGTCGACGAAGCGTTTCACCCCCTCGATACTTCCCAGGACCCGTTCGACGCCCCTGTACCCCACACCACGGGGCATACCGGGGTCGTGCTGATGGCATCCCATTTTGATGCCAAACTCCTCGGCCACGGGGATGACGCGTTCCACGAAATAGGTGATGCGTTCCCATGCCTCGTCGGCGGTTACCGGGGCATAGGGGAGGGGAGGATCATCTTTCAGTTCCTCATAGTCAAAATGGCTATACGTGATGCCGCCACGGCCCGGCGTACGGTACGCCGTGCGTATTACGGGCAGGATGGCCATATTGTATAGCAGGAGGGGAATACCCGCCCTGGCGGCCGCCTCGATACATAGATGTACCTTTTGTATCTCTTCGTCCCGGCCGGGCGTCCCCATCATGATGTTGGGCCAGATCTGTCTGTCGATCCCTCCCGAAGTCAGGGGCAGGTGCATGGCTGCCAGCTTCAGATCGAAGGATTCCACGTGCTCCCTCACCCGCATGAGGGCATCCGCATGCCAGCGTCCATCCTTCTCTAGGCCGAGACCCTCGCGTGGCGAGGTGTCTATGTGACCTACGCCCATCTGTCGGACAAAGGCCAGATTCTCGTCTGTGTAGGGTATTTGTGCGCCGACGTACATTTTTTCCTCCAGATTCCAGAGTCATTCGACATGAATTATACTCGGTTTGCCGAATGTTTCCACCTGGCGAGATGAGGATGTGTGATGCAGGACGCTGAATCGAATTCGCCGATTTCAACCCTGGAATGTTGTTGTTATAATGTGTGTAGAAGGGAGAGAAAATCATGGAACTTGTGATTTTGAGATACGCCGAGTTATCTCTCAAGGGGGGTAATCGCAAAGAGTATATACGCCGTCTGCGGCAGAATGTGCGCAGTTGTCTCGCGGAGCATGATATAGAGGGACGATTGGAGACGGTTCATCGACGGCTCTATGTCTGGACTGATCAGGCCGATACGGTAGCGCAACACCTTGCAGGCGTCTTTGGCCTTTCCTCGGTGAGTCCGGCTGTCGCGGTGCCTCGGGATATCGGCGCTGTCGTTGCCGAGGGGGTGCGGCAAGCCCGGGAAGCGGGTGGGGGGCGACAGGTTTCCTTTCGCGTGCGTGTAAATCGGGCTGACAAGTCGTTTCCTCATACTTCGCCGGAGATAGAGCGACTTGTGGGGCGGGCTATCCTTGGGAGTGTGGGAGGAAGGGTCGATCTTTCCGACGATGCCGAGATCACCGTCGGTATTGAGATATCGCGCAAGAGGGCGATGGTGTTTCATCGTCGTGTGTCTGGTTTTGGTGGATTTCCTGTGGGCATCGAGGGGCGCGTGGTGGCGCTCATATCGGGTGGGATCGATTCCCCTGTGGCCGCATGGATGATGCTGAAACGGGGATGTGGTGTCATTCCGGTGCACTTTGCCCAGAACGAGGTGGAGAAATGTAAAGCGCTTGATAATATAGAGGTATTGAGAAGGTATAGTTATGGGTGGAAACTACGTCCCATTGTCGAGGATCATAAAGAAGTGATCGCCGATGTTTTGGAAGCCCTTCGGAGTATGAATGCTCGCCGTTGGACCTGTATCTTTTGTAAACGGGCTTTGCTTTTGAGGGCCTCGCGCATTGCGGAGGAGCTTGGGGCACATGCCATCGTCATGGGGGACTCTTTGGGCCAGGTTGCCAGCCAGAGCCTCGCCAATCTCGAGGCCATCTCTTGGGAGATTCCCAAGCCTATCCTGCGCCCGCTCATTGGCATGGAAAAGCTCGAGATCATCGATCTGGCCAAAGAGATTGGCACGTTTGATATATCCACCAGAGATCAGCAGGGATGTCCTTTCTTGCCAGCCCGTCCGATAACGGCTGCCGATATGGATGAATTCCGCAAGATCAAGCAAGAGATCGGTGTGTAAACGACGATAGACGAATATTCGATAGAGTTTGAGGGGGGCGCGTTTATGAGTCCGTCTGGGAAACCGGGAGCTGGATCAGGAGAGAGAGAATCGGGAATACTTTGTCATGTGACGTGCATGCCGAGCCGATTTGGCATCGGAGATATGGGGGCAGGAGTTCGACAGTTTATTGATTTCCTGTGGGATGCGAAACAGAGTCTGTGGCAAATTCTGCCCTTGGGACCCACCGGCTATGGTGATTCGCCCTACCAATCCTTTTCGGCGTTTGCAGGGAATCCTTTGCTCATTGATCTGGAGCAGTTAGTGCAGGAAGGGCTTCTCGATGCGGGGGATGTCATTCCTTCCTTTTCCTTCCGTTCCGATGAGGTCCTGTACGGCGAGGTGATAGAGTTCAAGGATCGCGTGTTGAGACGATCCTATCAGACCTTTTTGCAGACGGACCCGACGTCTCTGGAGAGTGCATGGGAGGTTTTTCAAAAGGAGAACGATTATTGGCTGGAAGATTTTTGTCTGTTCATGGCCCTGAAGCGGCATTTTGATGGCGACGTGTGGACAGATTGGGATCGGGACATCGCGCTACGCGAGCGGCGGGCCCTGACCTATTGGCGGGAGAGGCTCGACAACGAGGTCAACTACCAAGAATATCTCCAGTTTTTGTTCGACAAACAATGGCAACAGGTGAAAGAGTACGCGCACGAAAGGGATATAGAGATCATCGGCGATGTCCCCATATTCGTAGGACATGACAGTGCCGACGTTTGGAGCCATCAAGGATTGTTCAGGTTGGATGAGGACGGTTCGCCCACCGTCGTGGCCGGTGTGCCGCCCGATTATTTCAGCCCCACGGGTCAACTGTGGGGGAATCCTCACTATCGCTGGGATGTGATGCAGGAAAACGATTATGCCTGGTGGACGGCGCGTCTGGAACGCGCCTTCTCCCGCGTGGACAGGATACGCCTGGATCATTTTCGAGGCTTTGCCGGCTACTGGGAGATTCCTGCCGATGCGGAGACGGCGGTGCAGGGACGCTGGGTGAAGGGGCCAGGTGTGGATTTCTTTCAAACGTTAAAGGAAAAGCTGGACGAGTTGCCCATCATCGCGGAGGATTTGGGTATCATAACCAAGGATGTGGAGGAACTACGCAAGGCGTTTGATTTTCCTGGTATGAAAGTGCTCCAGTTCGCCTTTGGGTCGGATGCTACCAATACAGCCCTGCCACACAATTATGTGCCCCATATGGTCGTCTATACGGGGACCCATGATAACGATACCAGTGTGGGATGGTATGATTCCCTGGACGAAAAGGCTCAACATAGGGTTCGCGTATACACAGGTACAGATGGCAGTAACATGAGCTGGACCCTCATAAGGTTGGCTATGACCTCTGTTGCGAATATGGCCATATTTCCTTTACAGGATGTGCTCGGCTTGGGTTCGGAGGCGCGTTTGAACACCCCAGGAAAGGCGCGGGGCAACTGGACGTGGCGCTATGAGGCGGAGACTCTTGATAAGGAGGTGGCAAAAACGCTGCGCGAATTGTCGGCCGTCTCTGGGCGTTGGATCGAATCCAAAAGGCGAGATCGTGAGCCCCTGTTCCCCGAGATTACATACGAGGAGCCCTGAGAACGCTAAAGGTACTGCAAGGCTCCCCGATTTCACGTTGATGGGGCATCTCGCCGCTTGAGATGCCCCAGTTTCCTTCGTCTAGGCCTCAAAGTGCCGATGAATCTCAGACTTGGTGAGTTTGCCCGCCGCCACATCCAAGATCTCGTGATAGAGTTCCTCTCCCATCTCCTGGATAGTAGCCTCGCCCCGAATGATGGGTGTGGCATCAAAGTCTGCGTTGTCCCTGATAAGTTGCATCCGTTTGGGATTGGCGATGACCTTGAGGACGGGGATAAGTCCACCCGTCGTGGATCCACAGCCGGTAGTGAACAGTCCGATGTGGGCGCCACAGGCGGCGAACTGGTTGATGCCTTCGGGATCGCCGTGGAAGGTGCCGGATCCCTCCTCTCCTACCTGGATCCAGTATCCCTTTCTGGGAGGAAGGCCATAACTGCGCAACAAGCCTTGAAGGGGCTTTGTCCCCGATTTAGTCAGGCAGCCATAAGATTTTTCCTCTATACTGGTGAGGCCGCCCAGAATGTTGCCGTATCCCCAGGAAAAGCGTCCCTGCTCAAATGATCTCTTTTCGGCCTCTTCGATGGCCTCCTTGATATCCTGCGCCACATCCTCGTTTATCGCGCGCTCTGCCAGTACGTCACCGCAGCCCATGAGTTCGCTCACTTCGGAGTGCATATAGGTGCCCCCATCTTCTATGAGCAGGTCGGCGGCCACGCCGGTGATAGGGTTGGAAGCCAGTCCAGAGGTGGCGTCGGATCCTCCACATTCCTGTCCCACGATGAGATCGGCGGCCGTCATCTTGGCCCTCTCGGCCTGTGAGGCGTGCTGGAGTAGCTTGACGAGAATGCGGGAGCCTTCTTCGATGGTCTCTATGTCCCCGCCCTCCTCGTTTATCTTGATAGCCTCGACCGGTTTGCCCGATTCAGCGATCTCTTCGGCTACCATGTATGCGTCCGTTCCCTCACAGCCCAGTCCCACCACCAGGGCACCCGCATAGCTGGAGTGTCTTCCCAGAGCCACGATCTTGTTAAAAGGGCCCGATCTGAGGGCGCAGCCTCCCGGGTAGCCGAACAACTGCGTCCCTTCGGGGTATGCTTCCTGTATCTTGCGTGCCACTACCATCGAGCAGTGGGTGGTATAGATCACAGCCACACGGTTGCGTATGCCGAGCTGATCGTCTGATCTCAGATATCCCAATATCTCTTTCTGTGCTTTGTCTGTCATCGTTTTACTGCTCCTAAGCCTTCAATCCGTATTGATCGCGGTGGAATCCAAAATGTTCGCTTCGGCAGTTGTGGGTGTGAACCCATTCGCCGGCTTTAATGTTTTGTGTGGCCCTTCCTATGGACATACCGTACTTGAGCACTTTTTCGCCTTCTGTGATGTCGTGCAGGGCATATTTGTGACCGAACTCTATGTCGTCACGCAGCACGACGTCCACGGATACGTCGTCAAGGGACGCATTGACCTCCTCGCCCTCCTCGAGATCGACGAGGGCCGTGGCCACGTCGTCCTTTACGTCGAGTAAAATGGCTCTCCGTCTCAAATTGGTACCCCTTTCCGAATCCAACTCTACTTTTGATTTGTTGATCGTTCCGTTGGTCTGGAACAGGAGCTATCATACAGGGGGAACGATGTGGGGTCAAGCACCGTGGGTGTTTGCGCTCGTATCGTGCAGAGGAGATTGACTTTTGTGTGCTCGCCGTGCTATATTTGAAGCGGTGATTATTCTGTCGGGTGGAAGAGGGGGAGGAGGAACGATGGCCCATTCGCGTCCAAATATCATCCTGATCATCACGGATCAACAGCGATATGATACGATCAGTGCTCTGGGATATCCCTACATGGATACTCCCAACCTCGACCGTCTGGTACAGGAGGGTACCGTCTTCTCACAGAACTTTGTAACGGCCGCGTCGTGCGCGCCGGCCAGGGCAAGCCTTTTCACCGGCTATTATCCTCATACTACGGGGATCTATAAGAATGCCGACACGTGGCGTCATGCCTGGATCGAGGAACTCGATGCCTCCGGATACCATTGTGTGAACATAGGCAAGATGCATACATTTCCTTATGAGACGCCCATGGGGTTCGATGAGCGTTTCGTGGTGGAAAATAAGGATCGCTATCTTGAGGGACGGTGGTTCTTTGACCGCTGGGATATGGGGCTTCGCGCCCGAGGACTTGTAAAACAGCAGCGCGAACTCTATCGACAACGGGATGACTATGAAGAACGTTTAGGAGCCTTCAAGTGGGAGTTGCCTCCCGAGACCCACTCGGACTTTTTTGTGGGGGACATGGCCACCTGGTGGATAAGGCATAAGCCCAAAGTAGAGCCCCTCTTTCTGGAGATCGGCTTCCCTGGACCTCATCCGCCCTATGATCCTGTGGCCGATTATATCGACCCTTATATGGAAAAGGATCTGCCGCTGCCCCAGGTGACGGCGGAGGAACTGGAAGCGCAGCCGTCCGCGCAAAAAGAGTTACGAGAAGAGAATGTGCAGGTCGATCACGATTCTATCGTGTGGACCAAGAATCCCACCCCCGAACAGCTCCATCGTCAGCGTGCGTATTATTTCGCTAACGTGACCATGATCGATGAAAAGATTGGCGAGATCCTTGAGGCGCTTGACGAAGAAGGCTATCTGGAGAACGCCGTGATTATCTTTACTTCGGATCATGGAGATTGCTTGGGAGATCACGGGCATATTCAAAAGTGGACCATGTACGATATTGTCACCCGAACCCCTCTCGTGGTCTGGGCGCCGAGACGTTTTGAGGGAGGACGAGAGATCGGTGATCTGGTGCAGCAGTTCGATATCGGTCCGGCGGTCCTAGAACTGGCGGGCCTTGAGGTGCCCGATTCCTTTGAAGCCGTTTCTCTACTTCCTATCTTGAGGGGTGAGACGAAAGGGATCGGACGTGAATATGTCTTTGCTGAACAGGCGCGGGATGGTCTGCTGACCGGGACCGAGATGATGACCATGGTTCGCGATCGCGAATGGAAGTTGGTGCATTATCTGGGTAATGACGATGGAGAGCTCTATAATATGGTGGCTGATCCGGGCGAACATCACAATCTGTGGTACGATGCATGCTACGATGAGCGTAAGTGTAAGATGATGGATGTGCTGCGTGACTGGCTAATGCGCAGCGCGATCTCCTCCGCCGATTGGACTGCCCCCTGGCGGTAGGGGTTTTAAGGGGCAAAGGGAAAAGGGCGACCGAGACACGATTTTGGTGTCGAGATCGGCGATGCTGCTAAACATAAAGCTTATCTAAAATTGTTTGTCGTTTTATCATTGACGTGTGCGCTACCGGATGCTAAAATCCAAAGAGTGATCTTATATTGTTGATGGAGGGTGTACAAGAGTTATGGCTTTGTCCTTGAATGTAGAGGGGTTAGGAAAAAAAGATTCCACAGAGGAGGGCAAGGTCGTGGAGCGCGATCTTGTCGTCATCGGGGCGGGGCCCGCCGGGCTGACGGCTGGTCTGTATGCGGGGCGCGCTCAGCTAAAGCCTTTGATTTTGGTAGGGGAATCTTTTGGGGGCCAGGTGGCGACGACGGGAGAGATGGAGAACTATCCAGGGTTTCCAGAAGGGATCGGCGGTATGGCACTGGCCGAGCAGATGTCGGATCATGCCAAGCGGTTCGGGGCGGAAATCAGCTTCGAACAAGTTATCGATGTTGATTTCGAGAGTTATCCTTTTCTCCTGAGAACATATGGTCCTACGTACAAGGCCAAGGCTGTGATCATCTGTACAGGCACCTCACCTCGGAAATTGGGAGTGCCCGGAGAGGAAAAGTTTATTGGGCGCGGGGTTTCCTATTGTGCGACATGTGACGGATACTTTTATAAGGACAAGACGGTGGTCGTCGTTGGCGGCGGGGACAGTGCACTGGATGAGGGTCTCTATCTGGCGCGCCTTGCCAAAGAGGTTATCATCATACATCGGCGCGACGAGTTGCGGGCTGGTGCCGCACTTCGAGAGCGGGCTTTTGCCAATGAGAAGATGCGCTTTGTCTGGGATACGGTGGTTGAGGAAATCGAAGGGGAGGATGCCGTCACGGGAGTGAGGGTGCGCAATGTAAAGACGGAGGAAGAGGATGTCATTCCCTGTGATGGTGTGTTTATCTATATCGGGCTTACGCCGAAGACTGAACTCTTTGAGGGCAAGCTCGATCTTAATGATGAGGGATATATCATCACCGACAAGCGCCAGCGCACGAGTATTCCCGGCATATATGCTGCCGGGGACGTACAGGATCCTTGGTTCCGGCAGGTAGTCGTCGCTGCAGGGGCTGGCGCGGCAGCGGCTATTACCGCGGAACGCTTTCTTGCGGAGAAGGCGTTTGAAGAAAAGCAGCGCGAGAGCGGCAAGGCTGAGAGATAGCCTTGCTCCATGTAGCTAGCTCGTCTCTTGCTGGGCATCGAAAAAGGGTTTGAGCCTTTTGTAGCACTGCTGGCAGCTCTCGACGATCACTTTGGCATCGCCAATGACGGGCATAAAATTGGTGTCGCCCGACCAGCGAGGAACGATGTGCATATGCACGTGGTCTTTGATACCCGCTCCGGCGGCGGTGCCCACGTTCATGCCGACGTTAAATCCGTCGGGGTACATGGTCTCATCGAGTATTTCCAGGCACATGTTCACCTGTTGCATCATCTCGCAAAGAGTGTCGGCGGGCAAATCCGTTGGCGTATTGACGTGGGCGTAGGGAACCACCATCAGATGACCGTTGTTGTAGGGGTAGAGATTCATGATCACATAGCAGGACTCCCCGCGAAAGAGGATGAGATTGTCTTCATCTTCTGATTCCCCCGGTTTAGTACAGAATATACAGCCCTCTGGTTTTTCTTCCCTTACATATTCTATGCGCCAAGGCGCCCAGATGCGTTTCATCGATGATTCTCCTATTCTTGCTCCTGTATAAGATGGATCCGATGGATAGTGTAATGTGGCGGGTCTAGATCCAGTTCATCTACGATCTCTTCGGGACGGCCTGCGCCACGAGGGCTGCACCGCACGCGCACCCGTAGCTGGTGGTATCCCTCTTTGGTATGATTATATTCGATGTTGTGTACCAGAGGACGCAGATCGTATTCCACTATTTCGTCTTTTTTTGAGCGCTGGCGAATTATCTCTGTTTTCGACAGTAGGCTTTGGATACGCTGCTTGAGTACTGCTGTTTTTTTGTCGGTCCAGATGCGAACACGATAGATAGCCTCTCGCATGGTAGCCTGCGCGGCTGGCGCGCTAAGCGGTATGTTTTCGGTATCGAGGATCTCAAGACCCCTTGGAGTCTGTGCTTTGGTTGCGCGGTAGATATCTGGGAGTTCCTGCTTTTGGGTCAAGAAAACGTCTATCAGTTCATATTCACTGCTGTAGCCCACCGGTAAGGGAGCGGCGATCTGGAGCTTTGGCTGAGGATGAAAGCCCTGGCTGTAGGCGATGGGAACCTCTGCGCGGCGCAGGAGACGGCCCCATATGTGCATCATGTCTAGTACAGCCACATATTTAAGGGGACCGTTGACACCGTAGGTGACGCGAATCCTCTGTACGGTTTCTGCTTCCGAACTCATGGGCACCTCCACACCTCATCCGAAGGCAGTTTTTGGCCCTCGGCGATAAAAGTTTTGAAAATACCGCAATGTTGACATGTCTGCCCACAACCCGGTGTCTTTTGTCCTTTCAGCGCTTTCTGGTATTCGCGCCACAGAAACTGTTGCGTTACTCCTATGTCTATCATCTGCCAGGGAAATGTCTCTCCCCGTTT
>JAWLEV010000158.1:0-3300 GCA_041685915.1 Anaerolineae bacterium
GCTATTCTGGTAGGCGTGGGCGTTGGCATCGGTGTAGGGGTGACCGTTGGTGTGGGGGTCGGAACGGGTTGGTGCACCAGCGGCAGGTGTAGAATATCCGATGCCAACGTGGTCGCGCTGGAGACCGGCGCCCCATCCTGGGACACCAGGAGAGATATCATCACCGCCAACCCCAGGACGATGAAAAGTGCTCGCTGTCTTGCGTTCATGGCGAAATCCTCCCTTCCAGCCAGGATGTAGAGTCAGCCCGACGGCCCCCTCCCTCCATCCTCGATCGTATGCCTATTTCTACGTCGCCAAAGTTTGGCCACCCCTACGCTATCGCCGGCCTTGGTTTTCTAGCGGATGGCGCCCCGGGCGGCGACGGGCCATACGGCCTCCACAACTCCCTCCCGCGTCACATGATAGGCGTCGTGCAGGTTGATGGTCGTGCAGCCGTGGGAGGGGATCAGTTCGACAACGTCTCCAGGCTGTAGCGGCTCGCCCTCCTCTCGCTGGAGAAAGCCGTGCTCCTCCGACAGCTTCGTGGCCTTCCAGCCTTCGGCATGGAGGACGTCGGGCATGCCGAACTCGGGCGTGAGGGTCTTCATGCCGGCGTCCGTGATGGCCCGATCTCCCCGGGTGCTGATGACCTGGGTGACCACGGTGAGGGCGTGGCGGAATTGCATCCCCACCCGACGGTAGCGCCCGTCCATGGTGGCGTACGATCCGGCCTGGACCTCGGTGACGCCGGGATAATTCCCCGTGATCTGATAGGTGCCGGTGCCCCCGCCGGAGACGATATCGACCTCGATCCCCCGCTCCTCGATAAAATCTCGCGTGGCGACCAATTTCGCCATGGCCTCCTGGGCCACCGCTTTCCGCTCCTCAAAATCCTCGATCATCACCGCGTGCCCCTCATAGCCCATGATGCCCTCGAAGCGTAGGCCGGGCAGTGCGACAAGGCGCTGAGCCAGTTCAAAACTGGGCTCCTCGGGGGCGGTGCCGCAGCGACCCATGCCCACGTCCACCTCGACCAGGACGCGCAGATCCACGCCCTTTACCTGGGCTGCCTCCGAAAGGGCGAGGGCGTTGCTTTCGTCCTCCACGGCGACCATGACGTCCGTGTGGGCGGCCAGGTTGACGAGTCGGGTGATTTTACGCGAGCCGATGATCTGGTTGGCGATGAGCATGTCGCGGATGCCCGCGCGGGCCATGGCTTCCGCCTCCCCCAACTTGGCGCAGGTGACGCCGATGGCCCCCGCCTCGATTTGCATTCGCGCGATGAGGGGGGTCTTGTGTGTTTTCGTGTGGGGGCGCAGGGTGGCGTCCCGCTCCGCAAAATAGTCGGCCATCTCCTGGATGTTCTTCTCCAGCGCCTCGATGTTCAGGCAGAGGGCCGGCGTATCCAGTTCCTTTTTGGGTAGCCCAACAGCGTAGTTATTCATTCACTCTCTCCTATGCCATGATATCTAACATCTCTTGTGTCACCTGGTGCTTTAACGGTTGCCCCGCAAAGTGGCGGGCTATCTCGTCCACCATCTCTTCCATAAGACTGCCGTGGGAGTCGCGGGTCAGCCCCGCCACGTGGGGCGTGATAAAGACGTTGTCCATGCCGCGCAGGGGGTGATCCACAGGCAGCGGCTCCTCGTCATAGACGTCCAGGGCAGCCCAAAAGCGTCCCTTTTCCAACTCCTGAATCAACGCCTCCTGATCCAGGACCCAGGAACGGGCAGTATTGATCAAGATCGCGCCGTCCCTCAACAGAGCGAATTCCCGTGCGCCTAACATGTGATGGGTCTCCTCTGTGCTGGGCAGGTGTAAGGAGACGATCTTGCATGCGCTGAGCAGTTCGTCCAGTTCCGCCTTGTGCACGCCGAGGCTTTCGGCCTCATCAGCGGGAAGATAGGGGTCATAGACCCATACCTGGGCGCCCACGCCCTGGAAGAGCTTGGCCGCCCGCCTTCCCACATAGCCCATGCCCAGCAGGCCCACCTTCTTGCCTCCTATCTCGTACAGGGCCAGATCGCGGCTTCTGGGCCATTCCGCGCCCGCCTTCAGTTGGCGATCGAATTCGTGGGGACGACGCAGGCCGATCATGGCCAATAGCAAAGAGAACTCGGCCACCGAGTCGGCGATGCGATGGGCGGCGTGACAGACCACGATGTCCCGCTCGTAGAGGGTGGGGGTCACAAAGCCCTTGACGCTGCCGGCGGCATAGGCCACCATGTCCAGGCTATCCGCCTCTTCCAGAACCTGAGGCGTCAGCTTGGCCAGACCCCAGCTGGCGAGGATGGCGTCCACGCCCGGTAACCGCTCGGCGAGCTCCTCTCCGCTCCAGTTGCGTTCCTCCTGATTCATATGCACGTTCGCCATGCGGCGCAGCTTGTTCTCTGCTTCCTCGCTCAGGATATAGTCCCGCAGCGGCCGTGGCACGGTGACCAACACATTGTGGGTGGCCATCTATTCCTCCTCAACGCCCTCTTTCACGGATAAATTCCTTCGGAGGATAACATGTCTGAGCCTCGTGGTCAACCAGGATGCGGAGGCGCTGGCGCTCGTTTTACCTTGCGGGTTGGGCAAGGATATGCTAGCATCTCGATATTCCACGTTTGATGGGAGTTTTCCTATGAACTGTTCTTCTTCCCCCTCCCGACCTCAACATCTTCCCCCATGGCTCGATGCCCTGCTCGATCTCCTGTATCCGCCCCACTGCGTGGCCTGTGGTCGGGGCGGCGCGTGGCTGTGTGACGCATGTCTGGATACCGCTCCTCTCTTTCAGGGGCAAACCGCCCGCCATACATGGTCTGACGAGCACGGGGGGCGAGGGGGCGTCGTCTACTCGGTCGGCCCCCACGTGCCTCCCCTGCGTCAGGCCGTGCATGCTCTCAAGTACGAGGGCGCCCGCGTGTTGAGCGAGCCCCTGGGGGAACTTATGGCCGCCACCTGGCGCGGTAGGACGATCCCCGTCGATCTCATCATCCCCGTCCCCTTGCACACCCGGCGACTGCGCCAGCGGGGATACAACCAGTCACTTCTCCTGGCACGGGAACTGGCGCAGCACCTGGATATACCCCTGTGCCACGAGAGCCTCGTTCGGGCGCGGCATACGCGTGCCCAGGTGGGACTGTCCCGTCGTGAGCGGTGGGACAACGTACGCGGTGCCTTTCGTACCGTCTCCCGAGAGCCGGCAGGGGCGCGGGTCCTCCTCGTGGACGACGTGATGACCACGGGGGCCACCCTCAAGGCCTGTTCCCTGGCGTTGCGGGAGGGCGGGGCAAAGGAGGTCGTCTGTCTGACCCTGACGCGGGCTGCCGGAGG
>JAWLEV010000070.1:0-10855 GCA_041685915.1 Anaerolineae bacterium
AATGACGTGGCCGTAGACGAATTGGTGGCTGCCGGGGGCCTCCCCGAACGCAACAGATTGCTCATGCAGATCTATGCCGACGTCACGGGGCGAGAGATCAAAGTTGTCGGTACGGCCCAGGCCGGCGCGCTCGGCTCGGCCATGCACGGCGCAGTGGCCGCGGGCCAGGGCGCTGGCGGCTATGATACCATTCAGGACGCGGCGGCTGAGGTGGCCCACCTGCGGGACGAGGTATATGTCCCCGATCCCCATAGTGAAGAGGTCTACGACGAACTCTATGCCGAGTACGTGCGGCTGCATGACTATTTCGGGCGCGGCGCCAACGACGTCATGAAGCGCCTCAAGCGCATCAGCGCCGAAGCCATGGAACTGGAATAGATCCCCTACAACACCGACACGGGATCCACGTCCACGCGCCAGCCCAGGGGGAAGCGCATATGGCGTAGCAGCCTGTGGGGGTCCTTCCCCCGCACCAGGATCTGCCAGCGATATTTGCCGCGCAGACGCGAGAAAAAGGCGGGAGCCGGGCCGATCAGGTCCACCTGGGGCAGCCCCAGGCGCGCGATTCGGTGCTCCAGGATGCGGTGCAGGCGCTCGGCCTCCCGCTCTGCCTTTTGCGCGTTGGAGTGCACGTACAGGAGTTTGACGATTCGACTGAGGGGCGGATACCAGTGCTCCCGCCGGAAGGCGATCTCCTGAGTATAGAACCCCTCGTAATCGTGCTCGCTGGCCCGCTGGATGGCCGGATGCTCCGGCGTGTAGGTCTGCACGATCACCTTGCCCCCCAGGATGCTCCGCCCCGCCCGCCCCGCCACCTGCGTCAGTAACTGGAACGTCCGCTCGGCCGCGCGAAAGTCGGGCAGGTTGAGGACGGTGTCCGCCGAGATCACCCCCACCAGGGTCACCCGGGGCAAATCCAGCCCCTTGGCGATCATCTGGGTGCCGATCATGATGTCGGCCTCGCGCCTCATAAAGCGATCGAGTATTTCCTGGTGGCTGGATTTGCCTCGCGTGGTGTCCAGGTCCCAGCGCACGATCCGCGCCTGGGGATAGGCCTCCCGCGTCACCTCCTCCACCCGTTCCGTGCCCACGCCAAAGAACTTGATGCGGCGGCTCCAGCACTCGGGACACTGTGTCGGGGAGGCCGTCCGATAGTTGCAGTGGTGACAGACGAGATCGCGATCGGAGGAATGATAGGTGAGGGGAACGTCGCAGCGCGGACACCTGAGCACGTGCCCACAGTCCCGGCACATGACAAAGGTGGCGTTCCCCCGGCGATTCAAAAAGAGGATGATCTGCTCCTCCGCCGCCAGGGCCGCCTCCATCTCTTGGCGCAGGGAGCGGCTGAAAATGCTCGTGTTGTGGGCCCGCAGTTCGGCGCGCATGTCCACCACCTCTACGGGGGGCAGAGGGGCGTGCATGGCCTCCTTTTCTATGGGGCGAAAGCGGATGCGCTCCTCCGGCAGTCCCTCTCTCTGCTCCTCCAGGATGCGCCGGTGGCCCATGATGCGCCGGGGCATCTGCAGTTTCCGGTAGAGGCCGCGCTCGGCGCGGTAGGTTGAGGTCAGGTCCGGCGTGGCGCTGCCAAAGATGCAGGTGGCGCCGGTCAGCTCGGCCAGCCTGGCCGCCACGTCGCGGGTGTGATAGCGGGGCGTCTGCTGTTGCTTATACGTCCATTCGTGGGCCTCATCCAGGACGATCAGCCCCAGATCGGATATGGGGGCAAAGATGGCCGAGCGGGCCCCTATCACCAGCCGCAGGTCGCCCGATCGCAGCCGGCGCCACTGATCGTACCGTTCGCCCTCGGAGAGCTGGCTGTGCATGACGGCGATGGTGTCGGGAAAGCGAGCGCCGAAACGGCGAATCGTCTGAGGGGTGAGGGCGATCTCGGGCACCAGGACGATGGCCCCCCTACCCTGTGCCAACACCCGGGCCACGGCCCGTAAATAGATCTCTGTCTTGCCGCTGCCCGTGACGCCCTGCAGCAAAAAGGGCCGCCCCTGCGGCTCTGTCAGGTCCTCGGCGATGGTGCGCCATACGGCGTCCTGATCCCCCGTCAGTTCAGGGGGCTGGATGGGCACGAAACGCTGCCCTTCCAGGGGATCGCGCCATACCTGGCGTTTCCCCCGCTCGACGACCCCCTTTTCTTCCAGGGCGTTGATGACAGAATAGGAGGCCCCCGTCTCCTTCCGCACCTGCCGCAGGGGCGTCCAACCCTTGCCCGCCTCCCCCCGCGCCAGCAAATAGTCCAGCACGTCGCGTTGTCTGTGGGCCCGCTTCGAGGGATAATCTTCCTCTGCATCATAGGAGGGCGATACCCTGACGACGGCGACGCGCTTGGGACGCACCCTGGGCGCCCCGATCTCTCGCTTTCTGGTGGCCCATCCGTGGTCCACCAACTGGTCCACGACGGATCGCCAGTTGTCCTGCTCTGTGGCGCGAGAGATTTGCCTGTACGTAAGCGGCCCCATCTCGCGCAATAGGGAAAGGATCTCCGCCTGGGCCTCGGTGTTCGTATCGGCCTCCACATCGGGGACGGCCTCCACGATCACCTGGGGCTTGCGTAGCATCCCGGGGGGCAGCATTTGGCGGATGGTCTGTTGTATGGGGGATAGGTAATAGTCGCTGATCCAGTAGGCCAGGTCGATCTGCGCCAGAGAGAGCACGGGTTCGGGGTCCATGATCTGATCGACGTCCCGCGTCTTTTGCACAGGAGAGGTGTCGTCCAGATTCACGATCACCCCCTGCAGATAGCGGCTGCCAAAGGGGATACCCACCAGCTGCCCCACATCGATGCCCTCTCGCATCTCTGGTGGCACATGATAGTGAAAGGTTCGGGTCAGGTGATCTTTGTCCTCGGGATCGAGTTCCATGTCCTCCCGCGAGGTGACTTTTTGTTTAAGGGAGGTGAGCACCACGACGACGGCATAGAGGGCGTCGGCTTTCTTTTCTTGAGGGTGAGAGGCCATCTAAGTCTCGATGAATATCACCGCGCCATAGCCCACCGCGTCCCTGGGCTGCCCCATGGGCCTCGCCTCGTGGCTGGTCGTGTAATGTAATACGACCCCCTCATCGGCACCTCGCCCCAGGGCATAGCCCATGGTGGCGGCGATGGCGCCGGCGCCGCAGGCGTTGTGATGGGTCTGGGCCTCCTCGACGACCTCGGACGCTCGCATCTCCCTGGCCAGTCGAAGCAGGCGGCGGTCGTTCTCTTTCATCCACTCCAGCCCCGAGGTGCCCATGCCGGCGGGGGTGAATCCGTAGCGCGGACCATAGTGGGTGAGGTCGCTGCTGCCGATGGCCACGACGCGGCGCTCAACCCCCTTGGCCACCTCAGCGATCCTCCGCCCCAGATCGTGGGCCTGGGAAAACGGGGGGATGGCCAGGGGCAGGATGCTGGCCTCTGGGAACAGGTACTTTATAAAGGGCAACTGCACCTCGATGGAATGCTCGGAGGCGTGGGCCTGAGGCTTATCCACCACCTCGCCCTCCAGTTCCTCCAGCAGGCGACGGGCCAGTTCCTCGTCGACGGGCAGGGTGCCCAAAGGGGTCTCCCATTCCCCCGAACCGTACAGGCTCGGGGCATTCACGCCTCCCCTGTGTATGGCCCCCAAGAGGAGAAACGTCTCCGGCGGCGTCCCGGTATCCAGGGCGGAAAATACGCGCCCGGCGGTGGGGCCGGAGAAATCCCAGCCCGCATGGGGCACCACGCCGCCCCAGATCGTGCCTTCCACCGCTTCCAGCTCGACGTCGAGATACGCTTCCACCTCTTGCCTGCAGGTGCGCTCGCCCTGAGGATAGAACATGCCAGCAACTGTGGGATGACGAATGGGCATTCACGTCCTCCTTTCATCAAACGATTAAAGGAAACTGACGAAACCCGATCGATCCGATCGGGTGCGCACGGGCGCGCCTTTGCCGGGTTGGGATCGCCTCCTTACACGCTTATCGGCTGGCGCCCGACGCGGCACCTTTCGGCCTCCATGATGGCGATGGTCTGGCGCACCGTGTCGTCGAGCCGCCCTTGACGATTGACCACGGCGTAGCGAAATCTCTCCATGCGACGCATCTCGGTCACCGCCGTCTCCAGCCGTTCCCGTAACTGGGCGGGCGAATCGCCTCCCCGCCCGCGCAGGCGTCGCGCCAGGATGTCGAGGGAAGGGGGGGCGAGAAAGATGGTCAACGCCTGAGGCACGATTTCGCTCACGGTGGCCGCGCCCTGAATGTCGACGCGCATGACCACGTCCTGGCCGCTGGCCAGGGCGTCCTGCACCTCGGCCTTGGGAACCCCCTTGTACTGGCCGTACACCTGGGCATATTCCAGGAGCTCGTCGTCCTCGATCATCCCTTCGAATTCTTCTGTGCTCACAAAATGATAGTCACGGCCGTCCTCCTCGTCGGGACGAGGTGCCCGATCCGTGGCCGTGACCACAAAATGAAAGGGATAACCGATCTCCTGCATCCGCTCCACGACGCTATCCTTGCCCACGCCCGAGGGGCCCGAGATGACCACCAGCAGGGGAGGAGGATTCAGATAGCGATCAACCTTGGCAAAGGCTTCCTCCGCTCCGGTCGGCTCACTGTATTCGCCTTCCCTCAACGCATGTCCCTTCTTGCAGACATTTCCCCGTCAGATAAATAAAACGAGGGATTTGGCAAAGTCCGAATCCATGTCCGCACCTATTCTCTGACAAAAAATACTCTTGATAGAAGCCGACTCCCTGTCCCCTAAAGGGACCTGGAGTTTCAGCCCCTTGCGACCCGCATCAATATCTTACCAGACGCTCCACATCAAGGATGAACACGACGGCCCCGCCGACTTCTACTTCCATGGGCTCCGACAAATATAGTTCGCCCGGTTCCGTCACCGGGGGCAGCGGGTTGACATACTGGGTCCGCGTGTGACAGTTGCGTTCCATGATCTCCAGTATCTCGGGAACGTTCTCCTCGTCCGCTCCCACAAGCAGGGTCGCGTTACCCTCCCGCAGGAATCCACCGGTGGAGGCCACCTTTGTGGAGGAATATCCTCCCTCACGTAAACCAGCAACTAGGTCGTCCACATCGTCACTATGAACGATGCTGACAAGCAATTTCATGCTCATCCTTTTATCTCCCTTATAGTTCAAGCCTCAAAAGTTTGTTGTATCTGCTCTATCCTCCGTGGAAAAAAGCCCTTCCACATGATCCAGCACCGTCTCATGGAGGGCCTCGATGGATCGGGTGGCATCAAGAATGAGCCAACGGTCATCATCCTGTCGCGCCATCTCCAGATATCCCTCACGTACGCGGCGATGAAAGGCCAGGGCCTGCTGATCCATGCGGTTCCACTCCCCCCGTCCCTCTCGCTGGTCGCGCTGCTTCCTTCCCAGACCCTCGGCCACCGCCAGATCGAGATAGATGACCAGATCTGGATAGACCTTTTCCGTGGCAAAATCTGAAATAGATGTGAGCATGGCCAGTTCCAGACCATGCCCATATCCCTGATAGGCCAGGGTCGATTCCGCATAGCGGTCGGATACCACGATGGCTCCCCGCTCCAGGGCCGGAAGGATGACCTCTTCCACATGTTGTGCCCTTGCCGCCGAGTAGAGGAGCGCCTCCGTCTTGGGGGCCATGCTCTCGTTGCCTATGTCGTGCAGGATATCGCGTATCTGTTCCCCGATGGCCGTGCCTCCGGGTTCCCGGGTCTGGACGACGTCCAGGCCCTGTGCCTCCAGTGCCTGGCACAGAAGCCTGGCCTGCGTCGTCTTGCCACTTCCATCCGGTCCCTCGAAACTGACAAACATCTATTCCTGGACCTTTACCGCTTTCTATACAGCGTCACGGCGCGGGCGGATCCGTTCCCCGAACTGCGCGAGAGCAGCTCCGCGTCACGGGCGAACTCGTGCTGCAGGCGGCGGACGTACGATTCTCGGGGAGATAACTGCACGGACCCCCGCTGACCGGTCTTGATCAGCGTGGCAGCCTCCCGCGCCTCCTCAAGGGCCTCCTGTGTCGAACTCTCCTCCTCGCTCAGGCCAAAGATCTCCAGTAGATATTTCTGCATCTGCGTGACCGTGTTGTTACGCAGGACATAGATGGGAATCCCCTTGCGCTCCGCATCCTCCAGGATCTTGGGCTGCTTGCGATAGTACGGGCGCAGGGTAAAGACCACGTCGGCGTCCAGCAGTTCACTCTCCAGGAGCACGGGCAGGTCCAGCTGTTGGCTTGCCTCGCGAAAACGATCCTGGTTCAGCCCATAGGGATATACGCGCAGCGCCGAGTTCCGCCTCTTGCGCAGACGCCTGGTCTCCTGCCCCTTTGTCGCTCCCTTTCGCAGCGGCGGCTTGACCGCCTCTTCCTTGCCCTTGAAGGTCTTTATCTCTCCCTCCGGATGGCGCACGCGCATCTCGGGAGCCAGACTGCGCCCTCGCAGGATGGCATCCACGGCCTCGGCCACGTCCGCCTGAACCGCGACCCGATCCCAATCTTTGATCTCTACCAGGGAGTCGAATGTCGGCGGAGCCTTGCGCTCCAGGACCGACTTTTGCGTTCCTCGTCGCCGCGCTTCCTCATCGCTCAGGGTGACCGACTGGATGCCTCCCACCAGATCGCACAGGGTGGGGTTCATCAGCAGGTTATCGAGGGTGTTGCCGTGGGCCGTGCCCACCAATTGCACCCCTCGCTCGGCGATGGTGCGCGCGGCGGCGGCCTCCAGTTCGGTGCCGATCTCGTCGATCACGATGACCTCGGGCATATGGTTCTCGACCGCCTGGATCATGATATTGTGCTGCTGGGAAGGTGTGGGCACCTGCATACGCCGCGCCCGCCCGATGGCCGGATGGGGGATGTCCCCATCGCCGCCGATCTCGTTCGACGTGTCCACGATAACCACCCGCTTGTCCTCGGCCAGGATGCGCGCCACCTCTCGCAGCATGGTCGTCTTGCCCACGCCGGGACGCCCCAACAGCAGCAGGCTGTTGCCCGATTCCACGATATCGCGGATGATGTCCACCGTACCGTAGACGGCGCGTCCCACGCGGCAGGTCAGGCCGATGATGCGCCCCTGCCGGTTGCGCATGGCAGAGATGCGGTGGAGCGTTCGCTCTATCCCCGCACGGTTATCCCCGCCAAAGTCTGTAATTTCGGAAACGACGCTGTCGATCTCCTCCTGTGTCACCTCTCTATCGATAACTTTTGCTTCGCCATCTATATATCGTGCTTCGCACGGTCGCCCTACATCTAGTATAACTTCCAACAGGCTACCTAGTCGGTCTGCTTTGCGCAGATTCTTGGCAATCTCTTTGGGAAGTACGTCGATGAGGGCATCAATATCGTCTGTAATTTTCAGAGACATAATCCTCCATCATACGTCACATATTATTTTTTCCTTACCGACGGTTCAAACATCTGACCCACTGGTGCTCCCATGTCGATTCCCTTTTCCAATGCCGTCACGGGGATCTCACACCGGACGGACGTCCTTGCTTTGGTGTGTGCCACCAGCACGGCCTGTCTAGTATACGACGTGAATCCCAGGTCTTGCAAAAGGCCCCCCAGCCAGGAGACGTTATCGGCCACGGGACAATATAGCGGCATCTTTTCCGCACATTCCGTCAGGCCCAATATGTACTCGAGGCAGGGTAAGAGGTCTGCCCTGCTGTCGGGATCCACCACGATGTCCAGCCAGTAGCCGCGCGGGCTGCCCTCCAGTCCCAGATAGGCGACGAGGGTGCCCTTTTGTCGCCACACATATTCGTCCTTCGTGGTGCCATTGTGTAGGTAGGGATAAAAGTCCAGGATCCTGTGCGGGGAGACGTCTTCGGTGCCCTTGCCCAGATGCGATTGCACGCGATGACACAGGGCCCGTAGGGCGCCGCCGTCTCCCGCCTCGATGCTGCGCAACCCCTCAACCGGGGGCGCAGGGGCCGTTTGGGAGGTCAGAACCAGGATCTCCTCCCGTCTCACGAGTGTAAAACCCACCTGTCGCAGGATCTGCTCCACCTGTGCCTCTTGAGGCCGCGCATAGATGCGCGAGATGTTCTTTTCTCCCGCCACGACGATAAGCCTGCTCAACAGGCGCTGCCAGACCTTGCCCGCCCCTCCACCGTCAAGGGAAGGGGCCAGAAAGGCCAGGTCCCATTCAGGCCTGTTCGTCCTTGGCCAGGCCTCCACGAAACCTTTCATCTCTCCTGCGGCCGAGTCTTGCTGGATATAGGTGATGGCCCCCAGATGGTGGTGTGTCACATATCCAAGAATAGCAGCAGCCGTTGGCGAGGGAGCATACAGCAATAGGCGCCGGGTGTCAAAAGCTATTTGGGGCACATCGAATTGTTTTATACGTAATAGATCTTGCAGTCCAAAAGGACGAATCACCCTCTACCTCTTTTTTGAAATCCGTCACAATCATTTTACTACGGAGCACTCAATTTGACAAATTACGGCCCGCGTCTGTCCAGAAAAAAGGTGAATAGATGCCTTTAAAACGGATAAACGTAGAAAAACACAAAAACGAGGCAAATCCTGCGCCCCTTATTCCTCGTCGAGGACGCGATACTCGCCCTCCACTGTCTCGCCCTCGTGGGCCGTCTCCTCCTCCACGCGGGTCAGGGCTTCCCAGTGCTCGTTCACCAGTTCGGGCGGACATAACGCGATGAATAATTTCAGCGCCAGGGCCATGACGGCCAGGTCATCCAGTTGCCCCAGCCCCAACAGGACGTCGCTCAACAGGTCAAAGGGCCAGAGGAGGTAGAACACGGAAAAAAGGGGCACCATCTTGACCCAGTCGGACACCCGATCATCCCAGAAAAGGCGCCAGGCCAGGCGTAGCCGCTCAATGAGCCAAATGAGACCGGGCGTCTGTTCCTGATTGTGCGGATTCTTTTTGTTCATGGTATCCCTCCCCAACGCCTATCCCTTTTTCGCTTATATTATATGCATTTCCGCGCTTTTTTACAGCCCGCCCTTTCCTCGTCCCCGCTGCTTTTTGCCCCGGCCCGAAAAGGGGGTACTTTCCATCCTGCTTGCCTCAAGTGGACATTTTCAGTATACTTTCTCTGATACTCTCGTATGACCTTTTTGATACTTTTGTATGACTTTATCCTTGTCGACATACAAAAGCATCAAAACCGTTATCCACGTACAAGAGTATCAAAATGGATACTTATGAAAGACCTTTACCGTTGTCTGGATGAATATACGCCCACCATGCTCCACGCCATCTCGGATCCCTGGCAGATCCCTCTGGCCAAGGATGAGCCGAGACAGATGGCCGTGCGTCTGGCAGAGACCATGCAGACGTCCCCCATGCTGAAATCCCTCCTGGACGACCTTTCCTCAGAGGCCGACGAAGCCCTGGTCCATCTGTTGCGTCACGGCGGCTCCTCGCCCAGTCGCCGCCTCTCCACGCGCTATGGCAATATCCGTCGCTTTGGTCCGCTGCGCATGGAACGGGAAAGACCGTGGCTCCAGCCGGATAACGCCCTGGAGGAACTCTTTTACAAGGGCCTTGTCTATCGCGCCTATGGGAACGTGGACGATCGCTACGGCGAGATATTGTTCATCCCCCAGGAACTGCTGGTGCGTCTCTATACCCTCAAGGGCGATGAACTGGAGGTAAAGGCCCAGGCTGTGCCCGCCCCCGAGCGGGTGGTGGAGGATGGACAAAGGATCATGGAGGACCTCTTTGCCATCCTCGTCTATATGCGGCGGGAGCAGCCCCCCGTCCCGCCCAAGGGACAGGATCCGCTGACCACCCTGGAGGAGATGAACCTCGCGCCCCGCCTGCTGGGGGTCCTTGACCCCCAGAGAGCCCAGTTCCTCTGGCATCTCGTCTGGGCCCTCGATCTGGCCCTGGAGGGCGATGGCCTGCTGCAGCCCAGCCTACGCGCGCGGGATTGGCTCCAGTTGTCCGACGCCCGGCGCATGCAGAGCCTCTACGAGGCCTGGCGCGACGATGCCCAATGGGACGAGTTCCACCTCGTGCCTTCCCTGCGCTGTGAGGCGATAGGACGGCCGGGTGATCTCACCGACGCGCGGCATACGCTGCTCCGGGCCCTGAACGAGCATGCGCCCAACGGCTGGTTCTCCCTGGACGCATTTGTGGATATCCTGAACCGTCACTACCCCAACTATTTGCGCCCCGACGCCGATCTCCAGAGCTGGGACCTGCGGGATGCCGAGACGAACGAGCGCCTGCGCGGCTTCGAGTCCTGGGATAGGGTCGAGGGCACCCTCGCGCGCCATATGCTCAAGACCTCGCTGCGCTGGTTGGGCGTGGTGAAGGTGGGATATCGGCAAGAATCCAGGCAGCCGACGGCGGTCTCCATCACCCCCCTGGGACGCCGGTTGCTCAACGACCAGGAGCCGGTGGAGGAAAAAGCGGGCGCTTTCACCTCCACCTCTCCCCTGGCCACCGTGAAAGACGACCTCACGGTGGAGGTCGCCTGTCAGAATACCCTGTATGAACGCTACCAGTTGGAACGCTTTGCCGAGTGGCAAAAACAGGGGGAGAGGGCGTTCTATCGCATCACAGAGGAGTCTCTCTACAAGGGGCTTAACACCGATATCAAGGTGGAGCAGATCATCCACTTTCTCCAGCGTATCACCGGGGACGGCGTTCCCTCCCGCGTGGTGCAAAAGATCCGCGACTGGGGGGCCAGGTTTGGCCGCGTCTCCATACGGGAGGTCATCCTCTTTCAGACCGTGGACGAGGAGACCATGGAGCGTCTCCAGGGCCACCCGGAAACAGGCGAACTCTTGGGCAAAAGGATATCCCCCACAGCCTGTCTTTTGGGCAAGGAGCGCGTCCCCGAATTGGTGCAGCAACTCAAGGCCCTGGGAATATGGCCAAAGGCCAAGCGGGCCGAGATCTTTA
>JAWLEV010000070.1:10955-14290 GCA_041685915.1 Anaerolineae bacterium
CCTTCCTCCTCCTCGTCCTCCTCCACGAACAGCCCACAATAGGGGCATACGTCCCACTCGGGATTCAGGAGGCGACCACAGCCCACACACCGTAGCCGTAATTGTTGCTGACAATAGGGGCAGACGATGAAATCCGGCTCCACGCCGTGTTTGCAGTTTGGACAGACCCGTCGCGTCTCCAGTTCCTGGACGATGGCCTCCTCGGTCAGTTCCCGCTCATATGCTTCCGCCAGTGTCTCCTGGGGGCGCAGGAGCAGATAGATGAGCAGCCCCGGCACCGTAAAGATGGCCACCAGGAACGGGGCCATGATCTGGGCCAGCAGGTCTCTGGAGCGCGAGCGGATGTCGCGAAAGGTCCAGACGATCAGCCCCACATAGAACGCGATGGCGTACGCTCCCAGTACGAACATCAGGGCGGAGATATAGACGTTAAAATCAGATGGTATGGTCATGCCTCAGCACTCCTTTGAAAACCGGTCCTCGCTCTACAACGCGATTTTGGTTGCTGATCCGTGTATAATTTTCCAGACTTGTGCTTGGGCGCGAAGTCTGATCGTCAGACAGATTCAGTTACGATACACTGCTTGCGACTTTTTGCCCCTCTGGTTTGGGCCTAAATCTCCTCTAGCCCTCGCAGAGGGCTTTGCATTCTGAGCCCAGTGGGTTTAGCCCTGGCTCAGGCTCGCCAGACACAATTGCCAAGTGCGCCTTTGGCCATATGACACCCGCCCGGCGGCTGCAAATTGCCCCCTCAGTGTACCAGAAGACCCTGGCGACGGCGAAAAACCCTTTCCGAGGGAGACGCGCTCTTTCCCGTGCGCATATCAGGGCGAGAGGGGCGGGGAAAAGGCGGGTAGATAACTCGAACCATCTTCTGTCAGGGCCACGGGCGTGGGCTCTGCCACGCGCACCGACCATATGTCCCCCATTTCCCTCTCGCCATGGGGCTGGTCGGGCTCTCCAGGGGAGAACTGATAAAAGATCTCTTCCCCATCATCGGACCAGGAGGGATGCTGGGCCACATCTCCCCACCCGCTCTCCACCAGGGTGCTCAACCCCTCACCATCCTCGCCGACGAGCAGGATGTCCGTCCTGTATTGGGTGGGCTCCTTCCACCAATAGCGGCGACGCAGGGCAAAGGCGATCTGACGGCCATCGGGGGACCATACGGGCTCGGTGGCCACGACGGTCTCCTCTTCTGGATTGGGAATCTCTACCAGGGGCTCCAAAAGATTGCCCTCCGCGTCCCAAAGCCAGAGGCCGGTGCCCTCTTCATCCGACAGGGTGCCCACCAACTGATCCGACGTGGGGGACCACGCCAACCCCCTGAGCGTTTTCCCCTCGGGACATTCCAGGGTTCCCTGACGCCCCTCCTCTATATCGTATAGGACCCCCTCGTACGCATACTGGCGTTCCCCCTCCTCGTTCAGGGTCCACTGGTAAAGGACGCCGGCCAGGGTCCTGCCGTCCCGGGAGAGAGAAGCCCGACACCATCCCTGTCCGCGGGGTTCCATCTCGATGGTGACGGGGGCAAATTCCCTTCCCGCCGTCTCCCCCTCTTCCTCTACCGGTGCTTCTTCCCCTTCCTCGTCTTCTCCCTCCTCCAGTGCCAGCTCCGCCTCTCCCTGCAGGATGTCCTCCCCATCCCGGCAGATCACCCGGGCCCAGGTGGCAGAGAGGGGGACGCCCGGCAGTTCAAAGGTCCCGTCGTCGTTCACCTCGGCAACGTTGGCACCCTGGGCGCATACCCGACACTCGCCCCGTCCATCGACCACGCGTCCGCGCAGCGGGCCATAGGGGGCGGGCACCTCGGCTGGATCTACATACTCTCCCGTGAGCATCTCCAGTTCGCTGCCGTCGGGGCGCATCCGAAAAATGTTTCGCTCGTTATCGCGACTGTGGATGAAACCGTGGCTGCTCACAAAGATGATCCATTGTCCATCGTAGGACCAGGTGATATCCGTCAGGTTCTTGGGCTCTGTATAGCGGGTGACCAACTTTCGCGTCTCCTCCTCTAGGTCGTAGATCATCACGTTCATCCCCCCCTCCTGGGTGACGCCACCAAACGCCAGGGCGGGCGGATGGGGCGTCGGTGATATCGTGGGGGACGGCGATGGAGAGGAGGTGGCGGTGGATGAAGGGGAGGGTGTTCGGGTGGGGGTGGCGCTTGGTTCGCCCTCGGTGGCCGTGGGGGTCACTTTGGTTTCCGTGGCCGTGGGCGAGAAAGGGGGCGACGTCGAGCGCGGGGCCGCCTCGCGGCGGCCACAGGAAAGACAACAAAATATCAAACTGACTGACAATAGAAAAAAACAATAACGTTTAATCATCTCATCCTTACAGGGCAGCGCTAGGACTGTACTTCCCTATCCTGCCCCGATATATAGTGGTCGATGACACGCCGCAGGATGCCCTCCAGATCCACGCTGGGCTCCCAGCCGATATAATCCCTGATCTTGTGGATGTCGGGCACCCGACGGCGCATATCCTCGAATCCCTCTTCATATGCTTCGTCATAGGGCACATATACGATCTCTGATGAACTTTTTGTCAGGCTCACGATGCGCCTGGCCAGCTCCTCGATGGTGACCTCCTCCGTGCTGCCGATGTTGAAAACCTCTCCCACCGCCGACGGCTCCTGGGCCAGGGCGACCATGGCCTCCACCACGTCCCCCACGTAGGCGAAACAGCGGGATTGCTGCCCGTCGCCGTACACCGTGATCGGCTCCCCGTTCAGGGCTTGCTGCACAAAGCGGGGGATCACCATCCCATAGCGCCCCGTCTGTCGGGGCCCCACGGTGTTGAAAAAGCGCATGATCACCACCGGCAGGGCCCGTTCCCTGGCATAGGCCAGGGCCAGAAACTCGTCCATGGCCTTGGAGCAGGCATAACTCCAGCGGCTCCGCGTCGTGGGTCCCAAGACCCGGTCGTCCTCCTCGCCAAAGGGCACCCGGTCTCCCTTGCCATAGATCTCGGACGTGGAGGCCAGCATCACCTTTTTGCGATACCTGGCGCCGATGCGCAGCACCGTGTCACAGCCCTGGATATTGGTCTCGATCACGTGAATGGGGTCCTCCACGATCAGTTCCACCCCCACCGCCGCCGCCAGATGGTAGATGATGTCGCACTCGCTCACCAGCCGATCCATCACCGTCTCGTTGGTGATGGTGTCGATGGCGAACTGAAAGCCGGGGCGATCCACCAGGTGCTCGATATTCTCAAAGCGCCCCGTGGAGAGATCGTCCACCACCGTCACCCTGTCGCCGCGGGCCAGCAGCGCCTCGGCCAGGTGACTGCCGATGAACCCGCATCCCCCCGTGATCAACGCCCTCATGCGA
>JAWLEV010000159.1:0-3261 GCA_041685915.1 Anaerolineae bacterium
CGCATCCCGCTGCTTCCCCTCAGAACAGAGATCACCCTCTCGGCAGGATAGGGCAATGCGGTATATGGCGTTGGACGTGGGCGAGGAGCGAATCGGCATAGCCATCAGCGATGAGACCGGGCTTGTGGCCCGCCCCGTGGAGACCATCGTTCGGGAGTCCGGCCCGGCCAGCTTTGAGAGGATCGCAGATATAGTGCGCGAAAAAGGAGTCGATACCATCGTCGTGGGCTTGCCCCTGCTCCTTGATGGTTCCAGGGGCAAACAGGTGCGCTCCACACGGGCCTATGTGCGGGGCCTGACGACCCATGTGGAGGTGCCCATCACGTACTGGGATGAGCGATACAGTACGAATCGAGCGCGAGAGATCATGATCGAGAACCGCAGCAAGCATTCTCTCGACGCCATCGCCGCCGCTGTCATATTGCAGGAGTATCTGGACAGAGTAGAGCAGGAGGAAAGATCTGGTGAACAATAGAACCGTGCGCATAACCCTGCGTCTCGCCACCATGGTGCTCTCCATATCAGCCGTCATCGTCATCTTTGTCGGCGGTTTCTGGTACATGTGGCAGTATAGTCGGGGGAATACACCCCAGATGGAGTACAATGTCACGGCACAAAAACTGGAACGTACAGCGCTGGGGTTGTACCTGCGCTACCAAAAGGGTGAGGTGACGAAATCCGTGGACCCGGACAGCGATCAGGAGGTGACCTTCACCATCGAATCAGGAGAAAACGTGGTGACCATCGCACAACAACTGGAACGTGTTGGCCTGATCAGCGATGCGGAGCTCTTTCGACGCCTAGTACAGTACTGGGGAGCCGACGAGGGCATGCAAGCGGGCGTCTATTTGCTAAAGCCCAGCATGACCATGGAAGAGATCATGCAGGAACTCCAACACGGGCGCGTGGCCACCACCTCGGTGACGATACCCGAGGGATGGCGCATCGAGGAAATCGCCACCCTGCTAGAAGAAAAGGACGTCGTGCCCGCGGAGGAATTCATCCGCGAGGCCCAAATCTCTCGTATGGACCACGAATTCCTCCAGGACCGTCCCCCGGAAACCCCTGATAGCCTGGAGGGCTTTCTTTTCCCCGATACCTACCATTTCCCCAAGGATGTCACGGTCCAACGTGTCATAGAGATCATGGTGAATAACTGGGATGAACGCGTGCCAGAGACGCTCCGACGCCAAGCCGACGATATCAACCTTTCGCTTTATGAAGCGGTTACTCTCGCGTCTATCGTCGAGCGCGAGGCCAAAGTACCCGAGGAACGCCCCCTCATGGCCAGCGTATATCTCAACCGCCTGGAAGAGGGAATGCGCCTGCAGGCCGATCCTACAGCTCAATATGCCAAGGGCTACGATGAGGAAACCGAACGCTGGTGGAGTTCCATGAGCCGAGAGGAATTCAACACCGTAGACTCGCCGTATAACACGTATCTCAATGCCGGCCTTCCCCCTGGACCAATCTGCAATCCCGGCTTGGCCTCGCTCAGAGCGGTACTGGAACCAGAGCCCAGCGATTACCTGTTTTTCCTTGCCAGGGGGGATGGCTCTCACGTCTTTGCCGAGACCTATGAGGAACATCTTCGCAATGAGGAGAGATACGGCGGAGAGTGATCATGACGAAACACATGCCGGAATCGGAAAACGAAAATGGGAAGAAACCTGGCTGGTGGCAGCGGTTCCGCTCCATGCCCGATGCACAGCGAGCCGAGATTCTGGCCAAGATATCGGTCTGGGCCATCATCGCATTACTCTACATACTTGGCGGCGTCAGTCTCTACCTGCGGGCCAGATACCTCCCTTCTGCATCTCCCACCATCCCCCTCCAGACCGCCACCCCGACCAAAGAACCTGCGACCTCGAACCCCACAGAGACCTTGTATCCTACCCGCACGCCCAGACCTGCCGACACAAGTAGCAGTGGGAACGTAACTGCAGAATGGGTATTCTTTATGACAAGAGATGACGGCACAATAGACGCAACCATCTAGGAGAAACTACACTATGGATACCATGGAACTCTTGCGCGATCTCTCGCAGGCTACCGGTATATCGGGCGATGAGGAGGAACCGCGGCAGATCGCCCGGGACGTCTTTATCCCCTTTACGGACGAACAGCGCGTCGACGCGTTGGGGAACCTCATTACCCTGAAGCGGGGAACACGTCCCCCGCATGTTCCTCGGCGCTCCATCATGCTCGCCGCACACATGGACGAAATAGGCCTCATGGTCACCGACTTTGATGAGGGGTTCCTCCGCTTTACCACGGTGGGGGGCGTGGATACGCGCACCATCCTTGGACAAGAAGTCACAGTACACGGCAAGCGTCCCTTGCCCGGGATCGTCGCCAGCCGCCCACCCCACGTCCTCCCAGAAAAAGAGCGCGAAAAAACTATGCCCCTGGAAAAACTCTTTATTGACGTGGGCGCATCTTCGGAACAGATAAAAGAACTAGTTCAGGTGGGAGATTTTATCACCATGCGGCGGGATTTCCTCAGCCTGGCCAAGGGATATGCCTCGGGCAAAGCCCTGGATGACCGCGCGGGCGTGGTGACCCTCGTTGGCTGCATAAAAGCCCTCAGCACCATGCAGCATAGCTGGGACGTCTATGCCGTCGCGACCTCCCAGGAAGAAGTGGGGCTACGAGGAGCCATGGTCAGCGCCTATGGCACGGCGCCCGATATTGCCATCGCCGTGGACGTGGGCTTTGGCCAACAACAGGGCGTGGAGGAAAAGGAATCTATATCCATGGACGGGGGAGGCGCCATCGGGATCGGGCCCAACTTTCATCCCCTCATGGTCCAGAGATTGATCGAGACTGCGGAAGAATACGAGGTGAAACATCAGAGGGAGATCGTCCCGGGGCGGTCAGGAACTGACGCCTGGGCTATCCAGGTGGCCCGGGAGGGAATCCCCACTGCCCTGATCTCCATCCCCCTTCGCTATATGCACACGTCTGTGGAAACCGTATGCTTGAAGGACATCGACCGTATCAGCAGGCTCATGGCCCTGTTCATCGCCGAACTCGACCAGGACTTTGCTGAGACACTGGGGCTTCCAAAGGGAGGAGAATAGATATGTTGCTGGAAGCATTATCGAACGCGCGCGGCGTTTCGGGAAAAGAGGATCAGGTACGTGACCTCATCCTCCAGGAGATTCAGGATCACATTGATGAGCATCGTGTGGATGCCCTGGGCAATCTGCTGTGTATCAAAAGGGCGCGCCACCTTTCGGACAAGTGGCCCCGCAAGGT
>JAWLEV010000007.1:0-53624 GCA_041685915.1 Anaerolineae bacterium
GATGAAAGAGGCATTTTCGCTGACGGAATCCCAGATTCGGGCCTGGGTTGATGTCGGCTCTTTTGAGAGGGGATGGGGATATTTCGAGGGCGGGCACATGCTCGTCCCGAGGAGCGTGAACGGGTGGCGCAGTGGCTGCGTGAGGTGCTGCCAGAAGGCGATGCCTGGGACCAAGTTTACAGGCGCAAGGAAATCGGCAGTTTTCTGCTCACGCTGGAGGAAGAGCAGATGGATGATGAGGCCTTTTTGACGCTCTGTCGCGAGACGGACCAGGAGGCGCTTCTGGTGGATCGCCTTCTCTCGCTGGGGCGCGTAGCAGAGGCTGTTGCTGCCAGCCGGGAGAGCGGCGACTATGAGCTGCTTTCCCTTGCCGACATCTTTGTGGCCCATGAGCGGGGGGATTTGGCCGAGCGACTGATTCGCGAACGTACGAAGACCAGTGAGGACATCCGTCTGCTCGTGTGGCTGCGGGAACGGGCCAAAGAACGGGCTGATCTGGAGGAAGCGCTGTCCCTGGAGGAGATGCTTTTCTGGCGGCGACCTTCTCTGGAAGGGTACAAGGAAGTGCGTGCTCTGGCCCGGCTGGTGGAACGCTGGTCGTACTTCCGTGAGGTCATTGTGGAACGTTTGGTGGACGAGGAGCACTTTTCCTTGCTCACCAGGATCTATTTGGATGAGGAAGAGATCGACCTGGCCCTGGAGATGCTGCAAAAAGTGCGAGAGGAGGGCCTATACTGGGCAGGGAATCTGGACCTTGAGGTAGCGCAGTCCGCCGAGGATAGTCGCCCCCGGGCGGCCATCGGCCTCTATATGGAGATGATCGAACGGCTCATCGCTGGACGAGGACGGTCCAACTACAATACGGCGGCGACCTATCTGGAGCGGGTACGCGAATTGTATCATCGTCTGGAGGAAGATGAAACCTGGCATACGTTGATAGCTCAACTACGCGAGGACAACCGTCGTCTACCCGCCTTGCAGGATGAGCTAGATAAAGCCGGACTATAACTCATGGCAGGGTTATATGCTAGTGCACCTCTTGGACACGGCTTGACAAAACGTTGAGAACGCCTGACAATGCAGGAGAACGTCGGCAGGGAGGTTGGCTTACGCGATGGCATTCTACGCATTCCTCAAGCATCTGATGGGCATAGCCGGGTACATGACTGAGGAGTTGCTGGGGCATAGTGAGCAAAAAGTCGAGGAAGGCGAGGGTGAGGGGTGCACCATGAAGAGGGCACTGGTACTCAGTGGTGGGTCCATCAAGGGGGCCTTTCAGGCGGGGGCCGTCGCGGAAATACTGGAAGATGGCTTTGTACCCGACGCCATCTATGGCACATCGGTGGGTAGCCTCAACGGGGGCTTTATGGCCGAGCGGGCCGGCCGGGCGGCCGTGCGGGGAGAGGAGCCCGATTGGCCGGCTATCGGCGCCGACCTGGAGGCCTTTTGGCGCAACGAAGTGTCCTCCTTTTCCCAGGTGGCCCGGGCGAGGAGCCCCTTTGAACTTTTCTGGCAGGTCTTTCGCACGCGCTTTGACGGCCTGATCGACACCACCCCCCTGCAGCGTCTGGTCACGGAGGTTCTGGATGCGGATAATCTCCGCAGTAGCCCGGTCGCGTTCAGCGCCTGCGCCGTGAATGTGGCCGATGGCCGTCTGCGGTACGCCACGCCGGAGGATCCCAATATCCTCGATTACATCATCGCCAGCGCGGCCATACCCATCACCATGCCCATCAAGTATGTGGGGGGCGAGCCCTTTGTGGATGGTGGCATCCGCGAGGTGGCACCCCTCGACCAGGCCTGTGAGGATGGGGCGGATAGCGTGGTGTGTGTGGTGTGTGATCCAGAAGAACTGGGCGCCGTAAGTTTTGACCTGGGTGATCTGCGCCCCCTCAGCGAACGTCTCATGACCATCGTGGTCAACGAGTTGGTGAATAACGATCTGAAACGTTTCCACGAGATAAATGAGATGGTGTTGGCCCGTGGGCGGGCGCCTGCCGAAGGACCTCTGGCTGACAAGCGCTATATCCCCATCGTCTGCATTCGTCCCCGGCGGACTATCCCCCTCGATCTGGAGCGCTTTACGCCCGAGCAGATCGATCAGGTGCTCAAGCTGGGGCGCCGCGTGGCCCGAGAGATCCTGGACGCCTCCTCGCCCGAGTGGCGCACGTCCGATGCGTAAGGTCGGGCGGCGGCCTTTGGCGGGGCAGCCGGCGCGAGCGCTATTCTCGTGAACAGCGCCATGCGTGAGGGGTGAGCTGGGCAAGGTGACCCTCGCGATAGTGTGGCTTCTCCTAGAAATATTCGGTCGCGAAAGGCGATTTGTTTGACACCTTCCGTTGCCTATCTTACAATATAGGTAGATATGTAAGAATAAAGGTGGAGATCGTGTTGGCGAGACTATCTTCTAAAGGTCAATTGGTTATCCCCAAACCAGTGCGAGATTTGCTTGGGCTGCGGAAGGGCACTCGATTTCAGGTCCGGACCGAGGGGGGAAGAATCATCTTGGAACCCGTGGGGCCCTCGTCAGCGGATGCCTTGTATGGCAAATATGCCGATGCCGATTTCCTCACCGCGCTGGAGGAAGAGCATCGTCGGGAGATTGAGGATGAAGCAGCACTTTGTCCTTGATGCCTGGGCGTTTCTCGCCTTGCTACAGGCTGAGGAACCTGCTGCTTCGCGCGTCAAACAGTTATTAAGCGGTGCACAAAAGAACGCTCTCGACCTATGCGTCTCTGTGATCAATCTCGGCGAGGTGATCTATCGTATCGGTAGGGTTAAAGACGAAGACGAGGCATGGAAGACGCTGGATCAGCTTCGTAACCTTCCTCTCACCGTGATCCCTGCCACTGAGGATGCGGTGTTCGCTGCCGTCGATTTCAAGATCCACTATACTATTTCCTATGCGGACGCCTTTGCTGCAGCCACCGCCGATGAACTGGGTGCTGTTCTGGTTACTGGCGATCCAGAACTTTTGCAACTTGGGGATCGCGTGCGAATCGAAAGGCTCAAGCGCGATCTAGATTGAAGGCATCGGCATAGATAGCCTCCGTAACCTATACGCTGAATTGCGATGAAAAATGCTGGGAGATGCACATGTCCAACTGGAAGAGCGGTGACGTCATCGTCAATGGCCTAAAACTGCACTATACGCGGACGGGTGGCGATAAGCCGCCTTTGGTTATGGCGCATGGTTATTCAGATAACGGCCTCTGCTGGACGCGGGTGGCCAGGATCCTGGAAGAGGATTACGACCTGATCATGTACGATGTGCGGGGGCACGGCCTCTCGGACGATGCCCCGGAGGGAGGAGAGAGCGAGGGGATGGTTCACGACGCGGCGGGGCTCATCGAGGCGCTGGACCTCGACAGGCCTGGCATGATGGGGCACTCGATGGGCGCGGCCATCACCGCGGGCACGGCGGCCTTTTATCCTGATCTGTTGAGTTACATCATCCTCGAGGATGTTCCCTGGTGGGCCGATGCCGAGGCGCAGGAGCGTTGGCATCAGAGGTCTCCCGAACAGCCGGGAGAAGAACCCCAGACCCGGGAGGAGTGGGTTGCCTTTTGCCGACGTCGCTCTCCCCACTGGCATGAGGACGAAGTGCAGCCCTGGGCCGATGCCAAGATGCAGTTCAGTGAGCACGAGGAACTTGATCTTTCTATTCCTCTCACCTGGCAGGAGATCGCGCGCAGGATAACGTGCCCCGCTCTGCTGATCACGGGCGACCCGGAAGAGGGTTCCATCGTCACGCCCGAGGTGGCCCAGGAGGCCCTGGAGTTGATGCCTCAGGCCGAACTGGCACACATCGAGGGGGCCAGCCACAACATTCGCCGCTCTCAGTTCGAGGCCTATATGGAGGCGACACAGGACTTTTTGGCCGCCCAGCGCGAGGCGTAAGGAATGGGCCGGGGCCAAATTGCCCTTATCCCCTCTCCTCGACTATAATAGAGGCGTTCGGTAATCGGTCAAGGAGAGTTTTATTCTGACATCATGAACGCCAGCACGCACATCGAGACGCGCCTGGCGGGCGTCCCCCAGAAACCGGGCGTCTATCTCATGCGGGATGTCGACGACGACGTGATCTATGTGGGAAAGGCCGTGGTGCTGCGCGACCGCGTGCGCTCCTACTTTCAAGAGTCCGCCTCGCACACGGCCAAGACGCGGCGCCTGGTGAGCGAGATAGAGGATCTGGAGTGGATCGTCACCGAGTCGGAACTGGAGGCGCTGATCCTGGAGAGCCAGCTGATCAAGCGCTATAGGCCCCGCTACAACGTGCGTCTCAAGGATGACAAGCGCTATCCTTATATCAAGGTGAGCCTGCAGGAGGATTTCCCCCGCATCTATATGGTGCGCAAGATGCAGCGCGATGGGGCGCGCTATTTCGGCCCCTTTACTTCTTCCCGGGCCGTGCGCCAGAGCCTGGATCTGCTGCGCCGCCTCTTCCCCTACCGCACCTGTGACCGCGAGATCACGGGGGAGGATAGCCGTCCCTGCCTCTACTACCATATCGATCGCTGCGGAGGTCCCTGTATAGGCGCCGTGGATCGCGAGGAGTATCGGGCGACCATCGAGAGGGCCTGTCTTTTCTTAGAGGGCAAGCAGGAGCAGATCATTGAGGAGATGCGCTCCCGGATGAAAGAGGCGGCCGAGGGCCTCGATTTCGAGACCGCGGCCGATCTGCGCGACCAGCTCTCGGCCATCGAGCACGTGATCCAGCAGCAGCGTATCGTCTCTGGCCATCTGAAGGATCATGATTTTATCGCCTTTGCCCGCGACGAGCGCGAGGCCTGCGTGCAGGTCTTTTTCGTGCGTGGTGGTCGCCTCATCGGGCGCGAGTATTTCCTGCTCACCGGGGCGGACGAGGAGGATGACGCCGAGATCATGACCTCCTTTGTCAAGCAGTTCTACGATGAGGCCGCCCAGGTACCGCCAGAGATCCTGGTGCAGAACGACCTGGACGAATTGGCCGTGATCCAGCACTGGCTGCGCCGCAAGCGAGGGGATAAGGTGTTGATCAAGGTCCCCCGGCGGGGTGAAAAAGAGGCCGTCATGCGCATGGCTGTGGAGAATGCCGTAGAGACCTTGAAAAAGGTGCGCGCCGAATGGGATGCCGACACCAACAAGCAGACCCGGGCCCTGGCGGAACTCCAGGAGGCCCTGGATCTGGAGCAGCCCCCCACGCGTATCGAGTGCTACGACATCTCGAATACCCAGGGCGTGGCCACCACGGGGAGTCGGGTGGTCTTTGTAAAAGGGGTGCCCAGCAAGCAGGACTATCGCCGCTTTCGCGTGCGCACGGTGCATGGCCCCGACGACTATGCGGCCATGGCCGAGGTGCTGCAGAGGCGTTTCAAGCGCGCCCACGAGGCGCAGGTGAAACAGCGGGAGG
Source organism: Anaerolineae bacterium (assembly GCA_041685915.1). GTDB lineage: Bacteria > Chloroflexota > Anaerolineae > UBA1429 > UBA1429 > JAWLEV01. The sequence continues at coordinate 5,393 of JAWLEV010000007.1, forward strand.
AGGGCAAGGAGAGCCGCTGGGCCATCATGCCCGATCTCGTGCTCCTCGATGGCGGCAAGGGGCAGTTGAACGCCGCCCGAGAGATGATGAAGGAACTGGGGGTGGATCACATCCCCACGGTGGCCCTGGCCAAGCGGGAGGAGGCCCTCTTTGTGCCCGGGCGCGCGGCGCCCATCCTGCTGCCGCGCCGCTCGGAGGGGCTCTACCTGCTACAGCGCATTCGCGACGAGGCCCACCGCTTTGCCATCAGTTATCACCGCAAACTGCGCCGCAAAAAGGGCATGAACTCTATCCTGGAAGAGATCCCCGGCGTGGGGCCGGTGCGCCGCCAGAGCCTGCTAAAGACTTTTGGCTCCCTGGAGGGCGTTCGCAAAGCCACGGTGGAGGAACTGGCCGCCGCGCCCAGCATGACCCGCCCCGTGGCCGAGCGGTTGCAGGAATATCTGTAGAATCTCTCCCATCGCCCCACGACTTTCGCTCACCCTTGAATTTTCGCCCACATAAATCGGCCAAACACCTCGCAAGGCTGCCATTGACATCGAACGTAAAGGTCGTAAACGCCGCAAACACGAACCTTTTGCGCCGTCTTGTGTCATCAAATACATCTTCCATCCCCGCCGAGTCCCCATTTGCTCCCGGAATCCCCAAGGCGATCTGGCTGAACCGCGAGAAAGCATACTTTAGATATTGACTATCAACCAAGTCATACTTTGCAGATAGGTAATGCATTTCCCCGCACGCAGTTGCGCGATCCTCCCCTTCCAGGTATGATGCAGGCAGTTGACGGACAGTGGGGAACCTTCTTTCAGAGTAGTTGAGCAAGCTGATGCGGGTCGCATTGGGACATATCTCCAAAAAGTCCCTCATATCCAGGTCAATAAAAGAGACGCGATGAAAAAAACAAGACTACTTACTCTGCTGCTGATTTCGTGCCTGTTATTCACTGGACTTTTGCCATCGATCCCGCCCAAAGCGCCGGAACGCTTTGAATCTCCCGTATCGCCCCTGGCCGCTTTGCCTGTCCATGCCGATGCGACGGAAAGCTTTCAGGGACGGATCGTCTATCGGGCCCGCGGACCGGCTATGTACGCGACCGGCCTTGGAGCCGGACTCGTTCTTGGAGGCGTCGGGGCGCCAGCCGCATTGCTCAGAGTACAGAATATGCTGCTGGAGGGTCTTGAACTGATCAGCCGTTATTCAGACGATCTGGATGAGACCAGCGTCGAGGAGATCACCAGCTGGGCGCACGAGGGCATCCCAATGGATCTTGCCGATGTCGGCATACAGGGCTACTATGAGGCCCAGATCGATTTCATCCTCGAGGACGTGGGGGATGGCGTTATGCAACTGCAAAGTGGCTCCGTTCGATGGAAGGGGTATAACGAATTCGAGAGTGGCCACGACAAAGTCCGTATCAGAGACTCTTTTCAGGATAGCGGGCGTTACACGCTTGATCCGACCGTCGACACGATCAGCCTGACCCCTTGCAAGGGTCGTGACGGCGACGCGCAATTCGAGACGCGTGTCGAGATCCGGCACCCGTGTACTGTCAGCGGTGAGTCCGAGATTGTCCTTGCTCGTATCCCCATCATGAGGCTCGAGGCTGATCAGGGGCGGGTCGTCATGGACAGCGCCTTTCCCATGTTCTCCGACAATGAGGTGCTATTTGACGGCTCGGAGATGGCAACGCTCAACTATAGCTATCGGGCCCCGGTCGATGAGATTCACCACCATGTAAAAACCTGGCGCGATCTGCTAGATAGTCGCGTCGTCGTCGAAACCCAGATAAGATTACTCTGCGAGACGCAGATCGTTTCACCGCAGGACGAGGAACAACTGACCTTTGACAATAGCAAGCCGGGTACCTTGCAATTTACCGCCGAGGCGGAGGCGAGTAGCAACCGCGAAGACGAACTGGAAGATCTGATCTGGGTTTTCCCGGAAATCGGTGACAGCGAACTCTCAACCGAACCGCAGGATGCCCGCGGCAACACCGTCCGGGTGACGTATACGGGATTGCCAGAAAGCAACGATGATTTCGGCGAGCACGAGATATCGGCCTACTATGACTCGGATGCCCTTTGTAGCCCGCCCGACCCGATAAAGATCCAGGTCTTTTTCCCGCGCGACGCCGCCAACAATCCGCTCTCGCTGTCCGGGGGTACTGCGGCATCGGCCGGCGACGGCGTGAATCAGATCCCGAACTGGTTTTACTACTGGCGGCAGACATCGGCTGCCCAGGGCCTTGGCGAGGATCAGATCCTTTACGGAGGTGACGGCAGAGATCGGATCGAAGGTGAGACTGAGGATGGGGAAGAGATCACCATAGTCGTGATGGGAAGCTATAAAGGGTATTACGCTGACGATCACGAACATCCGGATGCCAACCGCATATATGTCTACGATCTTGGCGTCATCGATTTCACATACACCAATTTCATCACCGAACTGGTTTATGAAGGAATCGACGCTTTTGGCTGCATAGTCCGCCACGAGAGAACGCACATGGAAAACTATCAAGATTGGTGGGCACCGGACGGGTATCTTGACCAAAGGGCTGTAAAGGATGAGGATGGCGATTGTGTGCCGGACGAACTGGAAGAAGGGCTGGAGCTCGATCCCAAGGACAAGGACACCTGGGATATTGGGATGGATGATGAAGAGTATCTTGCCTACACAGCGGAAACTAATTGGGGGCGCGGATCGGCCAATGACGAGGACTGGGCCAATCCTGGCAAACAGATTGGAGCAGACAGATGATGCGTTATCTCGGTCTGTTTTTGGTGTTGGCTTTGCTTGTAACCGGCTGTGCCGGCGGCCCATTCGACCGTCTTCAGATGAGCGATCAAGAGGAAAAGGAGCCAACGGCTCACATGGATACAGTGGAAGCGCTGGAACGCTATGATTTTGCCGCCCTGGAAGACGCCATGCGCGGAGACGACTGGAATCTTCGCTGTCAGGCGGCGATGGTGCTCGTGCAGCGTGCGGACCTCTCGCCGGAACAAAAAGCAGATCTCCTGCTTTATGGGCTCGAGCAGGAGATTGAAAATCCCTCACAGGGAATGGTTCCCTCGGGCGTCTACCTGACGCCAAGCCAGTACGCTCGCCGGTATCTCGGCGACAAACTCTACCATCTGGAGCCGGACATCCTTGATCTTCTAAGGCAAAGAAACGAGGCGGCATCGAAAGACCTTCAAGAGCATATTCAGATTGCCCTGGCCTACCAGGGCGAGGATGCCGCAGTGTCTGTGGTGCGCGGCCTGTTGGCTTCGGACAGCGTTGCTGTCAGGATGGATGCCGCCGCCGCTCTGGCCCACCTAGGTGACAATCAGGCCATGGATGACCTCGAACGCGCCCTGCAGGATCCCCATGCCGTCGTGACGCGCTCCTGCACCCGCGTTTACCGCATCTATCCCGTCCGAGAAGCCGCGGCCCGGGCGCTCAGGCAGTTGGGCGTCGAGGTGGAACGACTAGAAGACGACACTTTTCAGGTGAAAAAGTGAGAACATGACGCAGTCACCCCAGTTATCACAGTCGCTACCGCCGACACAGCAACCGCAGTCCAAAGGTGAAAGGGGCTGTCTGAAAGGCTGCCTGATCGCCGGACTGGCGGCGTTGGCGCTAACGGTCATCCTGATCGCAGGCGGCTATTTTGCTGGACGCGCCTACCTGCGCCGACAGATGCCCGTCTGGCAGGAGCGCTATCCCGTTCTCACTTTGCTTCCAGACGTCCTGCAATGGACGGGGGCCCTACAACTGGAAGACGACGCCTCTGACGAGCATGCGGATGACGGCGACGGCTGGCAGTTGAGCGCCCAGCGTCGGGAAGGCGTGGATGACAAAACGTTGCTGCCTTCGGATATTGTCTTGTATGACGATCCGCTCGCCGAAGCCTACAGCATCGAAAACGGTGAGGGAATCGGCTACCAGCGGCTGGGCGACGCACCGGCAGAGGTGGTCGAGGAACTGAAAAAGAGGATGGTGAAAAACAACTGGCAGTTAGGCAATGATGATCTCACCGAGGATGGGACCTTGCTGACCTGGCAAAAAGATGATCGAACTGTACAGATCCAGATCACAACCTTTGACGAAGCAACCGAAATTTGGCTGCGCTATGGACCGGCAACCGAAGGGCATTGACGGGCCCTACTCGGACAGGCTCTCCAACTGTACCACCGTCATGCCATCCCCACCCTCAGAAATCTTGCCCCCCCGGTAGGAGGCCACCAGGGGATGATCCTCCAGTTGCTCGCGCACCACTTTTTTGAGCACGCCCTCCCCCTTGCCGTGGATGATGTGCACCCAGGATAAACCGGCCAGGGAGGCGTCATCCAGATACTTGTCTAGGATGGGCCCGACCTCCGCTGCGCGGCGGCCCCGCAGGTGGAGTTCTATGCCCGGCGATTCCACCCGGGGCGTGCGGATGGCCGGACGCTGCCTCTCTTTTTCGACTTTTTCGGGAGTACCGGAGCGTGGCGATAGAGTGTTCACCGGCGTGCGCAGTTTAAGGCCGCCCACGAGTACCTCGGCCTCCCCCTCGTCGATTTGCGCCACCTCGCCCGTCTGTTCGATGCTCTCCACATAGACTGTGTCACCAACGTGTATGGCTTTTTGCGGCGCGGTGGGTTCGGGTCTGGCGGGCTCGGGAACCAGTTCCTCCTCCATCTTTTCGATCTCTTCAAAGGCTTCCTTGACCGGCGGGGCCTCGGGGCCCTCCACCGCCAGTTTGCTGCGCAGGCGGCGGATCTCTTCTTGTAGTCGCGCCAGACGCTCTCGCCCCTGTGCGCGGGCCTCTGCCAATATCTGTTGGCGCTCTTTTTCTATCTGGGCCAGGCGTTCCTCCAGTTCCTCTTCCCTGGCCTGAACCCGCGCCCGGCGCTCCGCGGCCTCGCGATGTAATTCCTCCGCCTCGTCGCTGGCCTGTCTGGCGTGCGTCAGCAGAGCCTCGGATTCCAGATCCTCGGGCGAGAGATAGTCCCTCGCCTTCTCGATGATCCCCTCGTCCAGGCCGAGTTGCTTGGCGATGGCAAAGGCGTTGCTGCGACCGGGCAAGCCGATGGTCAGATGATAGGTGGGGGAGAGGGTCTCTGCATCGAACTCTACGCTGGCGTTCTGCACCTGCGGCGTGCCCGAGGCGAACATTTTCAGGCGGGAATAGTGTGAGGAGCACAGGGTCAGGCAACGGCGTTCCAAAAAGGCGTTGATGAGGGCCTGGGCCAGCCCCGCCCCTTCTACCGGATCTGTCCCCGCCCCCAGTTCGTCCAGCAATACCAGGGAGTCGTCGTCGGCGCGGTGCAGGATGTCGATGATGTGGGTCATGTGCGAGGAAAAGGTGGACAGATTCTGCTCGATGCTCTGCTCATCGCCGATATCGGCATAGATGCCCGTAAAGACGGGCAGCCGGGAACCGTCCCCCACCGGGATGTGCATCCCGGCCTGGGACATGGCCGAGAGCAGGCCCACCGTCTTGAGGGCCACGGTCTTGCCTCCCGTATTGGGCCCGGTGATCACCAGCACGGTGAAATTGCCTCCGGCGTACACGTCGATGGGCACCACCGTCTCCTCGGGCAGCAGAGGATGGCGGGCGCGTATCAGATTCAGGGGATGGGCGCCCGGCACCTGTTCTTCCTCGGGATCCACCGTGGGCCATGCCTCCGTAGAGATCGCGGCGGGCCTTGCCCTGAGAGCAAAGCTGTAGCGTGCCCGGGCCAGGATCAGGTCCAGTTCGGCCAGGGCGGCCACGTTCTCGGCGATGGTCTCCGCTTCATGGCCCACCAGGGCACTCAATTCGCCCAGGATGCGCTCCACCTCCCGCTTCTCGGCCAATTGTAGTTCGTGCCAGCGGTTGTTCAGTTCCACGGTGGCCAGAGGCTCGATAAAGAGGGTGGCCCCGCTGGCCGATTGGTCGTGGACGATGCCCGGGATGCGTCCCTTGTGTTCCATCTTGAGGGGGATCACATAACGTCCGTTACGCTCGGTGACGATACGCTCCTGCAAAAAGGGCGCGTTCTGGCTGGAACTCACAATGCCCTGAAGCCGCTCTATCAGGCGCTCGCGGGCCACGGCGCTTTCGCGACGGATGCGGGCCAGTTTGGGGCTGGCGCTGTCCAGCACGTGCCCTTCCTCGTCCAGGCAGCGCTGGATCTCCTCGACGATGTGGGTGAGGGGCGTTATCCGCGCCGCGATGTCGGCCAGGAGGGGATAGTCGTCCTCGAGCCGCAGGAGCAACTTGCGCAGATTGCGACCGCTGACCAGGGTGCTGTGTATATCCAACAGGTCCTCCGGCTGCAATGTGGCGTCCAGCGCCGCGTGCTCCACTGCCGGTCGCACGTCGTGGGCACCGCCGATGGTGACCTCGGAGCGTTCGGAGAGAAGGGCCTTGGCCTCCGTGGTCTCCTGAAGGTGCCGACGCACCACGCCCTCCTTTGTCGAGGGGCGCAGGGCCAGAGCCCGCTCCCGGCTCGCCGAAAAGGAGGTGTGGTCCGCCAGTTGATCGATGATCTTGAAATATTCCAGGGTGGAAAGGTAATGTTCGTCCATAAAGGGTATATCTACTATGATGAATGGGTAGGTGATCTCTTGATGCAAGAACCAAATAACAAGTATAACATCTGTTGATCGTGGCGCAAAAAAGCACTCATGGGGCGTTGCATCATCATCTGGGTCTATACAAAAGTTATTTGCTCGAGAAACTGTATAAAAGGCCGTTTTTTGGTCCCCTCTGTCAATGGGTATATAATATCAGTTGCTATGCATGAACTGGCCGTTACGGAAAATATTCTTGAAATTGTCGATCAGCACGCGCAGGAGGCACAGGCGGAACGGGTTTTGCGCATCCACCTGGTCATCGGCGAGCTCTCCAGTATTGTCGACGACTGTGTGCAGTTCTATTTTGATTATCTGAGCGAGGACAGCGTCGCCGAAGGGGCGGAATTGGTCTTTGAGAGGATCCCCATCTCGCTGCGCTGTGGAGCCTGCGGACACGAATGGCAGCCGGAGGACGCTTCCGATTGGGCGTGTCCCTGCTGCGGGATGGCCCGGGCGGGCGTGACGGCCGGGCGCGAGTTTTATGTGGATAGTATCGAGGTAGAATAGATGACGACGAAAAAGATTCCCGTTATCGAGCGCATCATGAGCGCCAACGATGAGGTGGCGCTTGAGAACCGAAGAATATTAGGCGAGCATAACACCCACGCCATAAACATCATGGCCTCGCCCGGTGCGGGCAAGACGAGTTTGATCGTCAGCACGGTCAAGGCTTTAAAGGGACGGCGACGTGTGGGTGCCATCGAGGGCGACCTGGCCTCGACGGTGGATACGGAAAAGGTGCAGGCAGCCGGAGTACCCGCCGTACAGATCAACACGGGCGGCGCGTGTCATCTGGACGCCAATCAGATACATGACGCCCTGGAGGAGTTACCCCTGGATGACGTCGATCTGCTTTTCATCGAGAACGTGGGGAATATGGTGTGCCCCGTGGGCTTTGCTCTGGGTGAACACACACGGGTGGCCATCTCCAGCGTGCCCGAGGGGGATGACAAGCCCCACAAGTATCCCACCATCTTTGCCAACGTGGACGTCTTGGTGATCAACAAGACCGATCTGCTGCCCCATCTGCCCTTTGACACGGCCGAGTTCCGTCGCCTGGCCCAGAGCCTCAATCCCGACGTTCGCATCTTTGAGGTCTCCTGTGTCACGGGCGAGGGACTGGACGCGTGGAGCGAGTGGCTCATACAACTGACAGAGAGCTGACCCGTCGGCTCTCTGCGCGGCGCATCGAGATACGTGGCGTGGTACAGGGGGTGGGCTTTCGTCCCTTTGTCTACCGCCTGGCACATGAACACGGTATCCTGGGCTGGGTCTGCAACACCACCTGGGGTGTGGAGATGGAGGTGGAGGGGGATCCCGCATCCCTGGAGCGCTTTGTCGCCGATCTGGAGACGGAGGCGCCGCCCATCTCCCGCATCGAGTCCCTCTCCGTGAAAGAGATTCCTCGCAACGGATTTGAGGATTTCCGCATCCGAAGCAGCGAGGCTCAACGGGGCGCCTATCAGCTCATCTCGCCCGATATCGCCACCTGCGACGATTGCCTGGAGGAACTGTTCGATCCCCGGGATCGCCGCTATCGCTATCCCTTTATCAACTGCACCAACTGTGGGCCCCGGTTCACCATCATTCGGGACGTGCCCTATGACCGGCCCCTGACCACCATGGCCCCCTTTACCATGTGTCCCCATTGTCAGCAAGAGTACGACGATCCCCTCGACCGGCGCTTTCACGCCCAACCCAACGCCTGTCCCGTGTGCGGGCCTCACGTGATCCTGCGGGACAATGAGGGACGTCCTCTCGCCGAGAGGGACGAGGCCATGACCCGCACGGCGGCCCTCCTGCGCGAGGGATACATCGTGGCGTTAAAGGGGCTGGGGGGCTTTCAGCTGGCCTGCGACGCCACCAACGAGGAGGCCGTGGCCCGCCTGCGAGAGCGCAAGCAGCGCCCCCACAAGCCCTTTGCCGTCATGGTGCGGGATATGTCTATGGCCGAGGAGCACGCCCTGGTGAACGAGGAGGCTCGCGAGTTGCTGCGTTCCACGGCGGCGCCCATCGTCCTTGTGCCCTGGTGTGGGGAATCTACCCTGACAAAGGAGGTGGCGCCCGGATTCCCAGACCAGGTGCCGGAGAATCGCACCCTGGGCCTCATGCTGCCCTACACGCCCGTGCATCACGTTCTGCTGCGCGACGTGGGCATCCCCCTGATCATGACCAGCGGCAATCTCTCCGAGGAGCCCATCGCGCGGGATAACGAGGAGGCCCTGCGGCGCCTGGGGCGCATCGCCGACTATTTCCTGATGCACAATCGCGACATCTATTCCCGTTACGACGACAGCGTGTGGTTCGTCCCCACCGGGGGACCGCAGCCCATCCGTCGGGCGCGGGGCTATGCGCCGTTCCCCATTCGACTTCCTTTCGAAAGCAGGCCCATCCTGGCCTGCGGTCCGGAACTCAAGAATACTTTTTGCCTGACCCGGGATCGCTACGCCTTTGTCAGTCAGCACATCGGCGATATGCAGAACCTGGAGACGCTGGAGCATTACAAACAGACCATCTCCCTTTACCGTCACCTGTTCCGCGTGGATCCCGAGATCTATGCCCTGGATATGCATCCGGACTATATGGCCACGCGCTATGGCCTGTCCCAATCCGGGCCTCAGGTGAGCGTCCAGCATCACCATGCCCATCTGGCCGCCTGCCTGGCCGACTGCCAGGAGGAGGGGCCCGTCCTCGGCGTGATCTGGGATGGGACCGGCTATGGACTCGACGGGCGCATCTGGGGCGGCGAGTTTCTGGTGGGGGATGCGCGGGGCTTTCAGCGTGCCGCGCACCTGCAATATCTGCCCCTGCCCGGTGGCGACGAGGCCATTCGCAAGCCGTATCGCCTCGCCCTGGCCTATCTGCGCACCCTGTTGGGGGATGTGGCCCTGCCGGCCACGTTGCAAGAGATTCCACCGCAGGAGCGGCGCACGCTGCGCCGCATGGTGGAGCGCGGTCTGAACACGATGCTCACCTCGTCCGCCGGGCGGCTGTTCGATGCCGTGTCGGCCCTCCTTGGCGTGCGTCAGGAGACCACGTACGAGGCCCAGGCGGCCGTGGAACTGGAGATGTTGGCCGATGACCGAGGCCGATCTCATGAGCCCTATCCTTACGGCACATCCCCCATCGAGGAGGTGGAGCATTGGGGCGAGATTTCGTCGCCCCTGCGCCACGGACGCCGGCTGGAAGTCGCCTCCCTCTTTGAGGCGATCCTGGAGGATATGACCGCGGGCGTCGCGGTGGGCGAGACCGCCTGGCGTTTCCACGCCACCCTGGCAGACATAATTGTGGATACCTGCCGCCATCTGCGAGACCTGACGGGATTGTCCACGGTGGCCCTGAGCGGCGGCTGTTTCCAGAATCGCCTCCTGCTCCAACTGGTCATCTCGCGTTTGGAAGAAGAGAATTTCCGGGTGTTGACGCACCGCCAGGTGCCCTGCAACGACGGCGGGGTCGCCCTGGGACAGGCCGTCATCGCCCATTATCATATAGATGGAGATTGAAACGTGTGTCTTGCCATACCCGTTCGCATTCAAGATATCGAGGGATCCATGGCCCAGGTGGAACTGGGCGGCGTGCTGCGTGAGGTGAGCCTGACCCTCACCCCCGAGGCCGAGGTCGGCGATTACGTCCTCGTGCATACGGGATTCGCCATCAACGTGCTCGATGAGGAGGAGGCCCAGGAGACCCTGCGCCTCCTGGCAGAGATGGAGGAGGCCGCTGACGCGGAGGGATTTCCGGATATAGACGCTGGCGGATCGGACGGGGTGAGCGGAGCGTCGTCTCGGTGAAGTATACCGACGAATACCGCAATCCCCAGATCGCCCGTCGCCTCATCGAGGAGATACGGGAGCGCGCCTCCCGTCCTCTACGTATCATGGAGTTCTGTGGCGGACATACCCACGCCATCATGCGCTATGGCATCCGCGACGCCCTTGATCCCCAGGTGAAAATGCTTTCGGGCCCGGGGTGTCCCGTCTGTGTGACCGCCGACGTGGATATCGACCGCGCCGTGGCCCTCGCCCGCCTGCCCGACGTCACCGTGGCCACCTTTGGCGATATGGTGCGCGTCCCGGGGACCCGCTCCAGTCTGCAGGAGGCCACCGCTGCCGGAGCAGATGTGGAGATCGTCTATTCGGCCCTGGACGCCCTGGCCCTGGCGCGCAAAGATCCACAGCGTCAGGTGGTCATGTTAGGCATCGGCTTTGAGACCACGGCTCCCACCGTGGCCGCGTCCCTGGTGGAGGCTCAGGAATCGGGGGTGGACAACTACCATGTCTATGCCCTCCACAAATTGACACCTCCCGCCATGCGGGGCATACTTGATGCGGGCGAGGTGCGCCTGGATGCCGTGCTTGGGCCCGGCCATGTGACGGCCATCACCGGATGGGAGGCCTGGAATTTCCTCCCTCAGGAGTATGGTATTCCCTGTGCCGTCTCGGGGTTTGAGCCATTGGACATCCTGCAGGCCGTGCTTGATCTGATAGGGGCCAGAGAGGAGGACGACCCTCGGGTGGCCAACACCTACTCCCGGGGCACCCGGGCAGAGGGGAACCTGGTGGCCAAGGCGCTGATGGAGCGTGTCTTTCGCGTCTCCCCGGCCCTGTGGCGTGGCCTGGGAGAGATTCCCCAGAGCGGCCTGACGCTGCGGTCCGCGTACGCCGCCCACGATGCGAGCCAACTATTCGACCGTCTGCCGCCATTGGACAAAGGGGGCCCCTCGCCGGAGGAGCGGGGATGCCGCTGCGGCGAGGTGCTGCGCGGTGTGGCCGCGCCGCCCGAGTGTCCCCTCTTTGGTGAGGCCTGTACCCCGGCGCGTCCCGTCGGGCCCTGTATGGTGTCTGCCGAGGGGGCCTGCGCCGCTTATTATCGTTACAGGAGTGCATAACACGGATGGATAAAGAGATCGTCACCCTGGCCCACGGCAGTGGGGGAGAGATGGGCCACGCCCTGGTGCGCGATATCCTGGACATCTTGCGCGACCCGATCCTGGAGGAACTGGAGGATGCCTCCCTAATCCCCTTTGACGGGGAGCACCGCACGGGGCGGGTCGTCTTTACCACCGATTCCTACGTGGTGCGTCCCCTCTTTTTCCCAGGCGGCGACATCGGCAAACTGGCCGTCTGTGGGACCATCAACGACCTGGCCATGCGGGGGGCGGTACCCCTCTACCTCAGCGCCGGATTCATCCTGGAGGAGGGGCTGCCCTTGGCTGATCTAAAGCGCGTCGTCGCCTCCATGGCCCAGGTGGCCAGGGAGGCCGGCGTCCGCATTGTCACGGGCGATACCAAGGTGGTGGAGCGGGGAAGCGCTGATAGATTGTTCATCAATACGGCGGGCGTGGGCGTCGTGCCCGCCGACGTGCACGTCTCTGCCTCGGCGGCGCGTCCCGGAGATGCCATACTTCTCAGCGGGGCCGTGGGCGATCATGGCCTGGCCATCATGACCCAGCGGGAGGGTCTGCGTTTTGAGAGTTCGCTGCGCAGCGATTGCGCGCCCCTGCACACCCTGGTAAAGGCCATGTTGGAGGCGAGTCCCCACATTCATACGTTGCGCGATCCCACCCGGGGCGGGCTGGCCACGACGCTGAACGAACTGGCGGATCAGTCCGGTGTGGGCATACGGATCGAGGAGACCAGCATCCCCATCCACGAGCCCGTCCGCGCGGCCAGCGAACTGTTGGGCCTGGATCCCCTCTATGTGGCCAACGAGGGCAAACTCGTGGCCATGGTGGCGGCGCAGGATGCCCAGGGCGTCCTGCAAGCCATGCGCGCCCATCCTCGGGGACGGGAGGCGGCCATCATCGGCCAGGTGGTGGACGAGCACCTGGGCCAGGTGGCCATGCGCACCATTTTGGGCACCCATCGCCTCCTGGATATGCTCGCCTCCGAGCAACTCCCCCGTATCTGTTGAACTTTTTTACCGCAGCGGCGGTACCATATAAACTATTGGAGTTCATGCGATGAGGATATCTATATGGAAAGGGCACGCAAACGCACACTGATTGGGGTAAGCGTCGGGCACGGGGTGCACGACATCTGGCTTGGATTGGCGCCCGTGTTGCTGGCCGCCCTGAGCACCCAGATGGGACTCTCCAACGCCGACATCGGGTTGGGCATCATGCTCTACCAGGGTATCTCCTCTCTCACCCAACCCCTCTTTGGCAGGTTGACCGAGCGTATTGGAGCGCGCCCCTTTGCCGTGGGCTCCATATTGTGGACCACGTCGTGTTTCTCCGTGGCCCTGTTTGTGCAGACCAAACTCTTGCTCATGGGCTGCATCGCCCTGGCTGGCCTGGGATCGGGCGCCTGGCATCCTCAGGGCGCGGCCAACGCTTCCGTGGCAGGGGGGAAGCGCTGGGGCGCCACAGCCACCTCGATCTTTTTTCTGGGGGGGACGGTGGGTTCGGCCTTTCCCGGGGCGGCCCTGGGCGGCTATCTCCTGGAGAACTATGGCCGGCGCTCGCTGCTGATCATCGCCGTTGCCACCGTGGTGTTGGCTCTTACCGTGATCCGCGACATGATACCCCGCCGGATACAGATGCCGGAAAAAGGGGAAAAAGAGGAGGGGGCGCAATCGGCAGGCATCTCCATGGGCACTGCCTTTTGGATCCTGTTGGCGACGTTGCTTCTGGGCACGGCCCTGCGCCGCGTCGTGGACGAGAGCATGGGCACCTTCTTTGCCAAATACCAGCAGGATTTAGGCGTGTCTACGGCCACCTATGGATTCCTGATGGCCCTCTTTTTGGCTGGCCGGGCCATCGGAGGCGTTGTCGGCTCCTATCTGGCCGACCGCGTGGGATTACGCTCCTCATTGGTGGGGTCCGTCATCCTATGCGCCGTCACCCTCTTTCTCTTTGTCAATACCCTCCCGCCCTGGAGTTACCTCTTTTTCATCCTCAGCGGCTTTTTGTGTAGCCCCTCGCAAACCCTGTTCATGGTGTCCGGCCAGCGCCAGTTCCCGAGGCGCATCGCCATGGTCTCTGGCCTCTTTTTGGGGTTTGCCTTTTTGAGCGGGGCAGGAGGCGTGTGGGTCTTTGGCCTGTTAGCGGACAGGGTGGGCCTGCAAAGGCTATTCGCCCTGCTCCCCTGGTTCTTGGTGGGGGCGGCCGTGTGTGGCTTCATCGCCGTGCCCAGCGGTTCGACCGAGACCGCGTCGCAAAAAGAGGACGTGGTGACAGCGCAGGGAAGTGTCTTGGAACAGAGCGAGTAAATCTACCACAGTGAAGGATAGGTAAGCGATGGAAAAAGCGAGAAGGCGCGCTCTCCTGGGCGTGAGCATAGGGCATGCCGCCCACGATGTCTGGTTCGGCCTGACCCCCGTCCTCCTCGCCGCCCTCAGCGACCAGATGCAACTCACGAATGCCGACATCGGACTGGCCGTGCTGCTCTATGAGGGACTCTCCTCTTTGACACAGCCTCTTTTTGGACGCCTGGCAGAGCGCGTGGGCGGGCGAGTTCTGGGCGTGGGGGCCATCCTGTGGACCACGTCCGTATTTTCCATCTCCCTGTTCGTGCGGTCAAAGACGGCGTTGGGACTCTGCATCGCCCTGGGCGGCCTGGGATCGGGGGCCTGGCACCCCCAGGGCATGGCCAACGCCAGCATTGCAGGGGGGAAGCGCTGGGGCGCCACGTCCACTTCGATCTTTTCTCTGGGAGGCACGCTGGGATCGGCCTTATTGGGGGCTGCTCTGGGAGGTTATATCCTTGAGGCCTATGGCCGTCGGGCACTGCTGGTCATCAGCGCTATCACCGTGGCGCTGGCTCTGGGCTTTGTGCGCCGCATGATTCCGGTGCAGATCGAGGTGCCCGACGAGGATACATCTCGGGTCGAGAAGGAGAACCGATCGGGCAACCAGCTTTTTTGGGCCATGGTGGGGTTCCTTTTGATGGGTATAGCCCTGCGTTCCCTGACCCAGTTTAGCCTGAACGCCTATATCCCCAAGTATTTTCAGAATATGGGACGATCCTCAGCCCTCTATGGGATCATCGCCGCCCTCTTTTCCGCCGCCACTGCCATCGGGGGCGTGGCCGGCTCCTATGTGGGTGACCGCATAGGCCTGCAACGTGTCCTCATGGGCTCTCTCCTATTGGGATTCGCCAGCCTCCTCCTCTTTGTACGTTTTGAGACCTTTTGGAGTTCCTTTTTCCTGATACTTTGCGGGCTATTCATCGGCCCCTCGCAAACGCTGTTCATCGTGACGGGACAGCGGCGTTTCCCCACGCGCATGGCCATGATCTCGGGCATCTTTCTGGGCTTTACGTTCGTGAGCGGTTCCGGCGGCTCCTGGCTCTTGGGCTTGCTGGCGGACCGCATCGGCCTGGCCTCCGCCTTTTCTATATTGCCCTGGGCCCTGCTGATCTCGGCCTTTTTCACGCTCCTGAGCGCGCCGCGCTTCCTGTATAAGGTATTGCCCGAGCGGGAGGACGCCCCGACGGCGTAGGGCAGTGGGGACGAAACGTCTGTTTCGTCCCCGGCGTCCAAACGCGGGGTCCTGCGCCGCCACCGTTGACGGTTTGTAGTCAGCTACGTAGCGGGACTTGGCAGAGCCAACCCGCGGAGTAGCGTGGGCCACCTGCAGCGGCCCCTGCCTCACCCCCACCCCGTACCGCAGGGCGGTACTTCCCCTCCCCCTCTGCCATGGAATGGAGAGGGGGAGGGGAAGGCGACATCGCCAGGCCACCGGCACGTCTCTACGCACGCCCATTTGGCCCCCAGGCGTAGGTTTGGTAAAGTGTGACCATGAATCATGACCGGGACCCAAAGACGACAAATAAGTGGCACGCTATCGGCCGGGCGTTGGCTTGGTTGGGATTCATGGCCGTTGCCTTCCTGCTCCTCTGGCTCGCGGCCACCAGGCTGACGCCCCACCTGGAACAGGTCTTCATGGGGCCCCCGACGCCGACCCCAACGGCGACGCCCACCCCACCCCCGCCCAAGGCGGCCATCGTGGATCAGATAGGCTTCTCCTTTCCCTCCCCCGCGTTCATGGCCGAGGCCGAGGAATACCTTGAGGAAGCGGGGTACCGGGTGGACGTCCATGCGCCGGAGGCGGTGACCCTCGACTTTTATCGCACGCTTCCCCAAAGGGGCTACCACCTGATCCTCTGCCAGAGCCATGCCACAAGCGAGGTGCTGGCAGAGGGAGAGTTGGACCGGGAGGGCAGATACCCGCCAGGCCCCTTTCTCTTTACCACAGAGATCTATGAGGAAAAGCGCTATCCCTTTCTGCAGATGGCGGATCAGATTCGGGCCGGCAAACTCTTTTACGAGGATTCCCCCGACCTCTTTCTCATCGGTCCCAACTTCGTCCGCCAAAGCATGCAAGGCCACTTTGAGGGGACGGTGATCATCCTCGGAGGCTGCCAGGGCCTGGCCGTGCCCGATCTGGCACAGGCCCTTGTGGACCGCGGGGCCTCGGCGGTCATCGGCTGGGACGGCATGGTGGATCTCTCCCACAATAACAGGGCCGTCCTTCGACTCCTAGAGGTCATGACCGTCGATGGGCGCTCGCCACGGCAGGCGGTGGAGCAGACCATGGAGGAGGTGGGGCCGGACCCCACCTACGGCAGTTCCCTGTCCGCCCTCCCCCATGCCCCATCCCAGGAGAATAGATAGACGCCACCGTCGACGGTTTGTAGTCAGCTACGTAGCGGGGGCTTGGCAGAGCCAACCCGCGGAGTAGCGTCGATTGCCAGAGGTGGTCCCGTTAAAGTTGGGGCACGCCCTATACTTTTACCCCCACGGCACTCCATGGGAACTGCGTTCCTCCTGCGAGCCTCGAGGGCGGAGCCTTCCTTGGCAGTTTTGCTCGCGAAACTGCATTATGAAAGCGCTTTGCGCTTTCATACCGGCACTTTGGGAACTGCGTTCCCCTTGCGTGCCTTACTACGAACTGCTCCAGCAGACGGTGACCGTGTAGATCTGAGGGCCAGTCTGTCGTAGAGACGTTCCGGAGGAACGTCTCTACCATGCGTACCCCCAACCGCAATCAGCGGGGCCTCCTTACATTCGCTCACTTTAGACCATTTTGTCCTTTCTGGTCTTTATGGTAGAATATCGTCATGCAGGCGATTACAAGAGTGAGGGACTGAAATGCCACAGGTCAGCGTAACGGAAGCAAAAAAGTCATTCTCCGAGTTCTTGAACCGCGCCGCATACGGCAATGAGCGTATTGTGGTCACCAGCCATGACAAACCCAAAGCAGCGGTTATCAGCATCGAGGATCTCCGCCGGCTCGAACAACTGGAGGACATCGCGGCTGCCATGGAGGCCGACGCCGAGTTCGAGGCCGGCGAAACGCTAGAGTGGGAGTCGGTCAAGGACGAACTGTAGGAGCAGGTCGTGGCTCACTACACAGTATATATCACCAGGCGCGCGGCGAAGGAATTGAGCAAGAACGTCGCGCATCAGGATAACGAGCGGGTGAAGGAGGCCATCAGCGCGCTTGCGGAGGATCCAAGGCCCCGGGGGTGCCAAAAGGTCCGATCGGCGCCGGCCGGGACGTTTCGCATCCGCGTGGGAGACTATCGCGTCATCTATCGCGTCCGGGACAAAGAGGAGGCCCTTATTGTGGCGTTGGTAAGACGCCGAAGCGAGGATACCTACAGTAGACTATAAGGGTACCTCGGAGGTGCCTGGCGAAACTGCATTATGAAAGTTTCATACCGGCACTCCATGGGAACGTGCGTTCCCCTTGCGTGCCTTACTACCACCTGCTCCGGCAGAAGGTGACCGTGTAGATCTGAAGGCCAGTCTGTCGTCGAGTCGTTCCACCGCAACGTCTCCACGCATGCCGATAGGCGTGCTAACCGTACTTTCCATATTTTCCAAAGGCCTGGAACATGGCCCGGGCGTTCTCCAGGGGCACGTCGGAGGCCAGTTCCCCGCGCCCGATATAGCCGCCGTCGTAGATGCCCAGAGCTTCGATGACCCTTTTCACATAGCGCTCTATCTCCTCCGGGGTGCCAAAGGGCAGGAGTTGTTGCCGGTCCACGTCGCCCAGGAAACAGACCTCGCCCCCATGTTCCCGCCCCAACGCTTCCACGCCTACGAGGGACACCTGGGGGTTGATCACGTCCACGCCGATCTCTATCATGTCGGGGATGATGGCGTTGATGGCCCCGTCGCTGTGGAACCATAGGTGTCTGCCGGCGTCGTGCACCACCTCGCAGATCTCTCGATAGGCCGGCTTGAAGAATTCCCGCCACAGGGCGGGGTTTATCATCAGCGTCTCCTGGGTTCCCCAATCATCGCGCACCTGAAAGGCGTCGATCTCCAGTTCCAGCCAGATGCGCATACGCTCCAGCATGAATTCCAGGATCATGTCGCGCAGAGCGGCGGCCTTTTTCCGGTGGATCGCCAGGTCCACCATGATCTTCTCATAGCCTCGCAGATAGAACATCCGCTGCCACAGGGTGTCCCCGTCCACCACGAGATACTTGCTTCCGGCGTTCTCCTCCACGATGTGCCGGCCGCGGGCCAGGTCTTGGGGATCGACGACGGGATCGGGAGGATGAAAATCGTCGAAATCATCCCACGTTTTCAACAGGGGCTCCACGATGCTCCCTTTATAGTCGTCTGTCGTGGAGACCCAGACGGATCCCCAGGCGTCCACACTCTCCACGCCCGCCCGTCCGCTGAACTCTCCCTCTCCTGTGGCGCCGAGGTGGACGCAGTCGCTGGGATACTTGTCGTACAGGAGATGGAGCGCTTCCCCATGATGGCGAAAGGCGCCGGCCAATGTGGTGTGGGAGATGGGAATCCTGTCCGGCCCCGTCATCTCGATGGCCCGTATCACTCGCTCGCGACTCTTCATCTTTGTATTCCTCCTGTCTGGGATCGCGTTTTGCTTTTGAATGTACGTAGGGCGAAAAGCCGCTTCGATCAGGCGCAAAGCAGACGTTTCATCTACCCCACTTGGGCGTATCGCAGCGACGAAGTGTTTGCTTCGTCGTGGATCCCGTGTGACGATACATTAGCGAAGCAGACGCTTCGCTCCTACGATCAGGTCAGCACCTCCACGCCATCCTCCGTGACCCGCATGGTGTGTTCCCATTGGGCCGAGAGGGAGCCGTCGGCGGTCACCGCCGTCCAGTCATCGTCCAGCACCTCGATCTTGGGTCCTCCCGCATTGATCATGGGCTCGATGGTAAAGACCATGTTGGGTTCCAGCACGTCGCCGGTGTCGGGATCTCCGTGGTGATAGATGTTGGGGGGTTCGTGAAAGTTGACACCCGTGCCGTGTCCCACAAATTCCCGTACCACGGCATAGCCGTGGGCTTCGGCGTGCTGTTGGATGGCGTGGCCGATATCGCCCAGTCGCCTTCCCGCCCTGACTTGTTCGATGCCGCGATGGAGGCACTCGCGTGTGACCCTCACCAGACGTCGCGCCTGGGGGGAGACGTCGCCGATGAGAAACATGCGACTGGCATCGCCATAGTATCCCTCCAGTATGCAGGTGACATCCACATTGAGGATGTCACCATCGCACAGCACCCGCTTGTCGCTGGGAATGCCGTGACAGACCACCTCGTTGAGACTGGTGCAGACGCTCTTGGGGAAGCCGTGGTAGTTCAGAGGCGCGGGCGTGGCGCCATGTTCCACTGTATAGGTATGCACCCAGCGGTCGATCTGGCCCGTGGTGATGCCCGCCTCTATCCGTTCCTCCAGCATATCCAGGATATCGTGGGTCAACTGGCTGCTCTTGCGGATTCCCGCGATCTCTTTCTCGGTTTTGATGATGATGCCGTTCCTGGTTTTACGTTTCCCGCCTCGGTGTCTGAACAGTTTCAACATGGGGTATACGTCCTTGTCTTCAATAACGGTATCGATGTCGATGATGTCGCTGTATCATATCACTCTTTCACCTGGATCGTCTCCTCCAGCAGGACGCGTCCCTCGGCAAGGGGGCTGCCATCCGCTCCTGTCATGGGAAGACGTTCGCCGCTGGCGTCGTCGTACATGCCGATGGCGATTTGGTGGGCCCCCGGCGCGGTATCCTCGTCCACGGGCAGTTCGTAGGTGTCGACGATCACCTCATCGGTGACCCATCCCGTCGTGGGCCGCTGACCTCCCACGGGAACACTGTCCCGCTGGCCGCGGATATTCTCCTCCCCATCGAGGAGATGAACAAAGGCGGTGTAAGAGATCTCCATGGGGCGCAGGGCGCGCCAGTAGAGGGTCACGCTCAGGGTCTGGCCCGGCTTGACGGTGGTCCCTTCAAGGGCATAGCCCAGGAACTCGATCTCCTCGCCCAGGGTGATATCCATAGTGTGATCGATCTCTGGCACGTCAAAGAGGCGCTCCTGATATTCCACATCAATATCTGTGAGCAGCAGCCCCTCGGGTACGCGGGGTGTATCGCCGTCGACTTTGTAAAAATTCACATAGAGTTGGTACGTGCCGCTGGCGGCGTCGGCATCGATGGATAGCGTTTGGGGATAGCGCAATATCTCCCCCGGTACCCATCGATCCGTGGGATGATCTCCCACCGGCTGCGTTCGCGCCGATCCTACCATCCCTTCCTCCCCTTGTAGGCGCAGGCTCAGGTCGTACTGTGCGTCCATCTCGGCCAGGCAGCGCCAAAAGAGGACGATCTCGATCTCCTCTCCCGACCGGGGGGTCTCATCGAGCATGGTGTAGCCCAGGATCTGGGCGCCCTTGCCAAGCCGCAGGTTCGTGCGCTGCTGGATGGGCAGTTCCTCGACGTCGGGGGGCACCGCGGGCGTGACTACCTGCACGGGGCCCAGGTTGTACGTGGTGCCATGTCTCTGGCCCTGCTGGTCGGCCACGTCCAGGCGGGCGAGATCATCTAGGCGATAGATGCCCAGGGATACCCAGTATCGGCCCGGGGGGATGCCTGCATCCAGGGGAAGGGAATAGTTGCTCAGGTGTGCGTCGTCCTCCCGCCAGGCACTGGTAGCCATCCCCTGGACGTCCTGCAGCCGTCCGTCCCGCTTGCCCCATATGCGTCCTTCCTCGTCCACCAGATGCACAAAGAAGTGATAGTCCTCCTCCAGGGGACGCAGGGCGCGCCACAGCAACCCCAATCCCAGTTCCTGGCGATACTGTACGCGGCTGGCCGAGAGCCCATACCTTTTCAGGCGCAGGCGCTGACCGTAATCGATATCGACCTCCAGCGAGGCGGACACCTGACGGAAGCGGGCGTCCTTGGCCAGTTGATAGCAGGAGAGGCTCCCGTGGGCAAAGGATTCCTCCCAGAGAAAGAGGGCGTTCTGTGCCAGTTGTCTGCGAATGTAGGTGTGGGGATTCTCACCATCGTCATAGTGCACGTAAAAGATCTTTTTATCTCCCGTGCCGCCATCTGTGGCGCGGTGCAGTTGCCCGGCCACCTCGGCCTCGTCGCCCTCCTCTATGACGTGACAGGCCAGATTGCCGCCATAGTGACGCTCAAAGGTCGATTCGGAGTTGAGGACGACGAGATCGCCCGCTTCCCCCGCCTCCTGTAGGTGTTCCTCCAGTTGGACGTGATACGTGTTGGGGTAGAGCCAGGCATATTCCACGCCGTTCACCTCCGCCACGAACTCTGGTTCCTGCTGGCCATGGAACTGCTGCACCAGCGGGGTCGGGGTCTGAACGTCTCCCACGTAGAACAGCACGTAATCGGCCAGGGGGATATTCTCCTGCGTGGGTTTGACGAGGCGCCCGGGAAAGGTGGAGGCCACGCCAGCCACGGCCCAGGTGGCGACGGTGATCTCCTCGGCATCGGACTTTTGAGCCAAATAGTCGGCCATCTTTTCGATCCCCTCGCCCCAACCCACGGGGATGGTCTCCACCGCTTCCTGCGCGCCGCCGGCCCAGGGGTTGTAATAGGCCAAATAGTGGGCGGGATATAATGGGGCCAGGAGCAGGTAGCCCTGGGCCGTCACTAAAAGGAGGGTGATGCCCGCAGCGGCTCCCCGTCGACGGAACACGCTTCCCGCGCCGTGCAGCCCCACGAGGTGCAGCAGCGCCTCCAGTGCCCCCATCACGCCCAGGGCAGCCAGGACATCACCGGCTAAAAAGAGGGGCAGCGTGTAGCGATCGAATTTCTTGCTGCTGAGGTTTATAAGAAAGAAATAGATCCCGGCGTAGACCAACAGGCCCGCGATGACGCGTTGTCGCGTCTCAGATCCTTCGCCTCCCATCAGGGGCACCACGAGGGCCAGGGCGCCGCCCACGAGGGCGAGGGGGGTGATGCGAAAAAAGATGTTGGTCAGATAGAAGGAGGTTCCCAGATCGCTGATCACCTGGCCCCGGAAAAAGCTGGCTGTGGCGTCACCCGGATGGGTGGCATACTCCAGGGAGAACTGGACCATCTGTTTCAGGGTTTCCATGGGGGAGACCCACATGGCCGGCCACAGCAGGAAAAAGACCAGGGCCGCAACGCCGCCCCACAGGGCGATGTCGCGGAGGGCATACGGCATCCCGCCATCCTCGCCGGTCCCGTGCGCCCCGTTCCTCTCGTGTAAAAGTCTGCCCCGCAGACGGGCGACGATTAAGAGGAGAAGCACGCAGGGGGCGACGAACGCGCCATAGGATTTGGTCAGGATCGCCAATCCGGTGGCTATCCCCGCATATACGAGATGCCGCATGGTCCCCCGGGAGATGCAGATGAGAGTGCTGATCAGGGCCAGCAGCATAAAGCCCGACGTCAATGCATCGATATGCAGCACCCGGGAGAGGGCCAGATAATAGGGATCGATAAGTAGAAAAGCGACCGCTGCCACGGCGTAGGGACGATTCAGGAGTTGCTTTAGCAGCCAGTACAGGGCCAGGGCGATGAGGGTGTGGATCACCAAGATGCCCCCCTTGGCCAGGGGCAGGAGGGCCACCAGTTGGCGGATGGCCTGGGGATCGTGAACCTCGAGGGAGGGGAGGGCGTCGATGGCCGCCAATTGGGACCAACTCAGGGCCCCGGTGACCAGGCGGTGCCACGTCAGGCCCAGGGCGCCGCTCCACATGGTCACTACGCCGGGGTGTCCTGTGAGGAACGTCTGCGTCCAGTCGCCCCGCGAGAGGGCCAGTAGGAACTTGATCGAGCGGTAGACCCAGGCGGGCTCGTCCCACGTCACAAAGGTGTTGGATGCCGTGGCGCGACTGATCCACATGCCGGCGCAGATGGCCACGCTGACGAGGGTGTCGAGGATGACGGCCAAGCGTCGCTTCATCGGAGTATAGCCTCTTCCGTGAATCGTGGGGAATGGTGGAATGTCCTGTGCAGCCGCGCGTCCATCCGGGCGGTCACCTGTTCAGCATCACCTCTTGGAACCACGCATCCTCCCGTTCCAGTCCCTCTTTCAGGGAGACCTGTGGCTGAAAACCCAGCACCTCCTCGGCAGTCGTGGTGTCGGCCCAGGTATGCCGCACATCGCCGGGCTTGCTTTCCACGTGTACGGTGTGCAGTTCGCGCCCCGTGACGCGCTGCAGCAGGTCCAGGCAGTGGTTGAGGGTAACCCGCGATCCGCCACCAATATTGAAATAGTCCCCCGGTTCTCCATGATCCATGGCCAGTACATTGGCCTCCACGGCATCGGAGACAAAGGTAAAGTCCCGCGTCTGCTCGCCATCTCCATAGATCTCGATGGTGTCCCCGGCATAGATGGCGCGCAGGAATTTGTGAAAGGCCATGTCGGGCCGCTGGCGGGGGCCATAGACAGTGAAATAGCGCAGGGAGGCGGTGGGCACGCCAAAGTTCTTGGCATAGAGACGGGCCAGATGCTCGCCAGCGAGTTTGGACACGCCATAGGGCGAGATCGGTCTCAGCAGGCTCTTTTCCCGCAGGGGCAGATCCTCGCTGTCGCCGTACACCGAGGAGGAGGAGGCATAGACAAACCTGACCAATTGCTGGGCCCGGCGGGCGGCCTCCAATAGTTTCTGCGTGGTCAGGATGTTGAGGTCGGTATAGATGGCAAAACTCTGTCCCCAACTGGCCCGCACCCCCGCCTGGGCGGCCTGGTGAAAAATGTAGGAGACGCCTTCCAGCAGGGTATCCAGATCCATCTCGCCGAGATGGGCCTCGACGAACTCAAAGCCGGGCGCGCGATGCAGGGAGGCCAGGTTGTGCTCCTTGATCTCCCGCGCATAGTAATCGGTAAAGCAGTCTACGCCGATGACGCGATACCCCTCGTCGATGAGGCGCTCGGCCAGGTGCGAGCCGATAAAGCCGGCCACGCCGGTGACCAGGCAGGTCTTTTTTTCTGTCACGTTCATCATCAACTCCTTCTATGGGACCCACGCTGCAGGTAGTCAAGTTGATCGTCGATGCCGATGCTGACGCGGACCCTTAGATGGGCTCCCTATTCGCGTATCTCTATCTGGCTGATAAAGGCCCGGTCACCCTTTAGCTTACCTTCAGAATCGCTGAGGGGCAAACGCTGCCCCGTCGTGGGGTCGTAAAAGCCCACAAAGAGGCGACAAGATCCTGGTGCGGCGTCCTCCCGCACTTGTAGATGGTATTCGTCCATCAGGTTGTCTCCCCCACCCCAAAAGGAGGTGGGATAATCGCCGTTCAGCGGAGGGGCGTCTCTCTGTCCCACGATCTGCTCCTGGTCATCCACCAGGTGCACAAAGACGGTGTAATCCCGCTCCAGTTCGCCCATGACGCGCCAGTGGAGGATGAGGGGCAGCGAGGTGCCTGGCCGAATGGACGTGGCGTCCAGATCATAGCCCACCAGGCGCACGCGCTCGCCGAACGTCACGTCCAGGGACTCTTTGGGGGCCGTGGGCGGTGTGGGGACGTCCACCTTCACGCGCCCGATGACGGGCTTGCCCATCCTGTTTCCTTGGGGATCAAGGGCGGGCAGGGGGTCCATGGTGGCGAGGCGATAGAGTCCCACCTCGATCTCGGCGGCCACCGGCCCGCGGGCGTCGGATCGTACGGGCACAAGAAAGGTATCCGGGACAACCTCTCCCGGCGACCACTGGCTGGAGGGATAGTTTCCCCCGCCGTGGTAACTGTCACGCTGTCCCAGAAACTGGCCGCCGCGTCCAGAGAGATAGATATAGATGGACAGGTTCTCCTCCATGGGGGCCAGGGCCTTCCAATACAGAGTCACGGGGAATGACTCTCCCGGGCGTACTTTTTGGGGCTCCACGTCATAGGCCACGAGTTCCATCGTGTCTCCATAGGTGACGTGGTAGGGAGAGGCGGAAGGGGGGATCTCTTTCTCTGTCATGACCGGCGGGGGGGCATAGGCAGGGCGGATGGCCGTGAAAGGGGCACTGATGGTCAGGGCGCCCATCAGGACGGCCAGACCCCCCAGGGCATGGCGCCGGAAGCGCTCCTGAAACCAGGCGAGAAATCCCAGCGTCAAAAAGAGACAGATGGCAGAGATGGCCGGAAAGGTCAGACGGCCCTGGGACGCTTTGGTCATGGTGGTCCAGCGGAGCAGGGAAAGGGCGATCATGACGATCCAGACGGCGAGGAGAACAAGTTCTCGCCAGGTGCTGGGCAACCGCCGTGCCCGCCAGGCCCGTATCCCCCGGCGTAGGAGGCCCAGCAGGCAGAATAGGCTCAAGGCATCGAGCACCCGGTAAACCCAGAGGGGGCGCAGGAGCACGTTGAACATACCGAAAAGCCCCCAGAAACTGGTGCAAAAACCCTTGAATTCCCTCCAGGCCTCTTTTAGCGTGGAGGGATGGGAGCGGCGCCCAAAGATGGTCAGCATGCGTTCCAGGCCGAGAGGTTCTCCGTAGAGCTGCCAGTTTCGCAGGTACCACCAGCCGGCCACGAGGAGGGTGGGGATGCACAAGAGGACACACTGTCCCAGCCAGCGGCGCGCGATCCGCCTTTTTCCCTTTTCTCTCAGGGAGGCCGCTCCCTGTGGTATCTGATGCAGCGCCAGGGCCAACATGGCCAGGGGAAGCAGGGCTATCCCGCTGAGCTTGGAGAGGCAGGCCAGGCCGATGCTGGCTCCCAGCGTCAGCAACCGGCCGTTGTTCGCGCCCCCTTGCACGATCTGTATCAGCATCAGGAGCACGACGGAGGAGAGCATGGTGACGAGGTTGTCGTTGTTTATGGATCCGCTTATAAAGGCGAACATGGGGATCAGGGCGTTGAGGAACATGGCCCCGAGAGCTACGGCGGGGCGACAGGGAAAGACAAGGCGCCCCAGGCGATACGTGCACCATATGGTGGCCGCTCCCAAAAGCACGGAGAGGAAACGGATCAGATGCACAGCGAGGACCGTTCCCCGCCAGGGCAGCCCCTCGCGCCATGGATCGTGGATCACCATATTCTTGTTATCCTCGGCCAAGGGGATACCGATGCGAGCATGGGGATTCAGTTGTCGTACCTGGGGCAGATCGTCGGTGTCGATCCAAAAGGTCAATGCGGCGCTGAGAGCATAGTAGAGGGGAGGCTGACTGCCCTCCTGTTTCCAGAGAGCAGTGTGCTCCGGGTGTTGTACCGGCAGGCCCTCGCCGTCTGCGAGATGCTTGACGTAAGGGTAATGATACACTTCGTCCGGCGCCTCGAATATGGGATTCATCACGCTGTACGTCAGACCCAGGAGGACGAACAGCCCCAGGATCGTCAGGGCGATCCGCCGCGAGTCATGTATGCTCATGTGTCCGATTTCCTGGCCCGGCGGATATCCGCGTATGACGGCAAAGGCCATTTCCCCCAATATTCACGCATCTTGCAGACAGAACGCCACGCCCAGACTGCCAGGGCCCGTATGGACGCCCACCACGGGGGTGAACTCCATGGTCCAGGACTCTATGCATTGGAACCGCTGCCGTATCTGTTGAGCCAGTTCCTGGGCCTCGTCGAGGGCTATGGCATGGAAGATAACGGTGCTTATGGCGCAAGAGCCCACCCGTCGCTCCATCTCGTCCAACATGCGTTCCTTGGCTCGCTCGCGATTTCTCACCACCGCCGTCACATGTATGCGACCTTCTTTCAGCTGGAGGACGGGCTGTATGCTCAGGCGCGTTCCCACGAGGGCCGCTGCCTGGCCGATCCTCCCGCCGCGATTCAGGTACTTGAGCGTCTCCATGACGATGTACAGGCCCACCCGCTGGCTGCAGGCTTTGGCCACCGCGCTGATCTGCCTCAGGGACGCCCCGGCCTTGGCGGCCCGTGCTGCAGCCAGGGCGACGAGGCCCAGACCGGGTCCCGCCGTCCCCGTGCTCATGACGTGAACGGGGACGGACGCCTCCCGGGCCATAAGGCGTGCCACCTGGATGGTGGTGGATAAACTTTCGGGTATGTGAAGGGAGAGAATGCTCTCCGCCTCCTGGGCTACTTTTTCGTACATCTCAGCAAAGCTTTCTGGCAAGGGTTGGGCAGTCGTGGGGGGATCCCCATCCTGGCTGAGGCGCTGAAAGAACTCGGGACGCGTCATGTCCTCACCGTCGAGATAGACCTCCCCGTCCCATAGGAGTTGAAAGGGGATGATATGGATATCATACTCCTGGACAAGGGAACGAGCAAGGCAGACGGAACTGTCGGTGACGATGCCGACCTTTTGTTTGTGATCCTGTGGTTGCATCGGTTCCACTCCGTCAGGCGAGCAGTATAACGATACATCAGGTAGCGTCGTCGCGATGATGATGCCGATTGCCTTGGGATTTCTTGTCTTTCATCGCCGCTTTCCCATTTACCCTCTCAGGCCAGTAGATCCTTACGTTGAGATTGTATCTCGGTTCATTATCCTTGGAAATAACGATAGCGTCAAGCGGGAAGCCTGGATCTTGTCCGCTTTCTTTTGACGTGCTCCCGCAAAGACCGTATAATCGTCGCGGATATATAAGAGATGGAGAAGTTTATGAACAGTCAAATTCCGCGGGGCCTTTTGCTAGTTGCCATATTTCAGTTCGTTCCGCCTCTGATTCTTCCGCCCAGCACCTTTGCGAGTGCCAGCTTTCTCGTATGGTTGTTCGTCATCCCTCTCTTTGTCCTGTTAGGGATTAATCTGGCGCGGGGGCGGGCCTGGAGTCGCCTGGCCACCGTCTTTGTTCAGGGATTCAATATCATCGTTCGTCTGTTGGTGCTGATCAGCAACGCCGTGACCGTGCAGGGAGGGGATGCTGTCCTGAACGTCTGGATGGTGATCACCTCGTTGCTCTCCATCACTCTCTCGGCAGTTGTGCTGTACTATATCGATCGCCCAGAGGTGCAGATCGTGATGCAGTAGGACGACCGCTGCTTGAACGCTGGAGAATATATCGTGACACAGAAACCGACTCCGTTGCGGAGTCGGTTTCTGTATGCCTTCCCTTTGGGCTGTGCCCGCCTAGTTATGAGCGCGGATGTTCGCGCGGCGCAACAGGTTAGCATTGCTGACCACGGTGATGGAGCTCGAAGCCATGGCGAGCTCGGCCAAGACGGGATGTAACAGGCCCAGTATGGCCAGGGGAATCATGATCAGGTTGTAGAAAAAGGCCCAGAACAGATTCTGCTCGATCTTGCGAAAGGTCGCTCTGGCCAGCTTGACCGCGCTGACGATGGCCCACAGATCGCCACGCACCAGGGTGATATCCGCGGCCTCGATGGCGATGTCGGTTCCCGTGCCGATGGCCAGACCGATGTCGGCCTGGGTCAGGGCCGGCGCATCGTTGATGCCGTCCCCCACCATGGCCACCAGTCCCCGCTCTTTCTGCAGCTGTCGAATGACGTTTACCTTGCCCTCGGGCAGTACGTTGGCGATGACGTCGTCGATGCCCGCCTTCTGGGCGATGGCGTGAGCCGTTTGCTCATTGTCTCCCGTCAACATCGTCGTCTTGATCCCCAGATCGTGCAGGGCCTCTATCACCTGCGACGTTTCCTCTTTGAGAGGATCGGCCACGGCCAGCAGTCCCGCGAGTTCCCCGTCCACAGAGACCATCACCGTGGTCTTGGCTTCCGAACGCAATCTCGTCAGTGTCTCCTGTCCTTGATCCGTGGTCACACCCGCATTCTGGAGCAGTGTGGGGGTGCCCACAAGCACAAGGTGACCGTCGATCTGCGAGGAGATGCCTCTCCCTTGCACGGCCTTGAAATCCGTTGGCGTTTCCAAAGAGAGGCCACGGGATTCGGCGCTCTCTACGATGGCCTGCCCGATGGGATGCTCGCTGCCCACCTCGGCCGAAGCCGCCATCTGCAGCAGCCATTCTTCATCACCGTTCATGGACACGATATCGGTGACGTTTGGTTTGCCCTTTGTCAGGGTTCCCGTCTTATCAAGGACGATCACCTTTACGTTGCGCAGGTTCTGTATGGCGCTTCCGTGGCGAATGAGAATACCATTCTGTGCGCCCATGCCGCTTCCTACCATGAGGGCCGTGGGTGTGGCCAGTCCCAGAGCGCAGGGGCAGGCGATGACGAGCACAGAGATGGTCGCCGCCAGGGCCAACGTCGCCGTGGAGGGGTTAGCGTCGATCCAGGGTAATATGGTCTCTGCTCGTAGCAGCAGATCGGTCAGCGGCCCGCTAAAGAATATCCATAGAAGCAGGGTGAAGACGGCGATGACGAGGATGGCGGGGACAAAGATACTGGTGACCCGATCGGCGAATGCCTGGATGGGCACCTTGGTTCCCTGAGCCTCCTCCACCAGGCGGATGACCTGGGATAAAAAGGTGGCGGATCCCACGCGGGTGGCTTTGACGTGCAACAGACCCGTCTGATTGATCGTGGCGCCGATCACCTCGTCGCCAGCCTCTTTGGGCACGGGCATCGATTCGCCTGTGGCGATGGATTCGTCCACGGCGCTCTGGCCCTCTATGACCACGCCATCGGTGGGAATCTTTTCCCCTGGTCGCACGACCATGACGTCATCGACGGTGATCTGGTCGACGGATATCTCGTATTCCTGACCATCGACCAGCACCCGCGCTGTTTTGGCCCCCAGGTGAAGGAGCTTGCGGATGGCCTGTGAAGCCCTGCCCTTGGCGCGGGATTCAATGTAGCGGCCCGTGAGGTGAATGGCCATGATCATGGCTGAGACGCCGGCGTAGCTGGAGAGGGGAGCGACAAAGGATACCGGGCCGCTCACCCATGAGGCCGTGGTACCCATGGCGATCAGGGTGTCCATATTGGCGCTGCCGTGGATCACGGCGCGCCACGCGGAGCGAAAGGTCACCCTGCCGGGCCCGGCCAACACCGGAAGCGCCAGGAGGACGAGGATGGCTTCTACGCCCATAGGGCTGGGCCACGCGATGCCCGCTACCATGTGCAGCAGCATGAGCACGATGATAGGAACGGTAAATGCCCAGGCGAGCCACATGCGGCGGCGGGCGGTGCGCATCTTTTCTATCTCAGGATCGACTTCCTCTTCGTTGGCCTCTTCTGCCTTCTCCTCTAACACGCTGTAGCCCGTCTCAGCGACGGCCTGTTTTATCCTCTCAGGGGTGTTCGTGTCAGGGATATACTCGACAACAGCCCTTTCTGTGGCCAGATTCACATTCGCTGATACCACGCCTTCGGTGTCGTTCAGCGCCTTTTCGACGCGATTGGCGCAGGCAACGCAGTGCATCCCCCCGATGGGCAGCACGGTCCTTTCGACGGCCGCGTCATAGCCGCTTCCCCGTATCTTGTCGACCAGAGCCTTGGTTTTAATTTTGGTGGGATCAAAGGTTACCAAAGCCCGTTCGGTGGCGATGTTCACGCGGGCGTCTTCTACCCCCTCGGCATCCTTCAGGGCCCGCTCCACCGTATTGGCACATCCCGCACAGGTCATATCCAGAACATCTATGTCTATCTTCTTTTTCTTGGCCATACGTTTCTCCTTCTGCTTGTCCTGCGGCTTTTTCTGCCTCATATATCGGTATATTTTCGCCGCTCAATAAGTCACTCTTTACGTATACCCGTCCAGTTCACGGCCGGCGGGTGGAACTCGCATTATCGAACTCCCATTCGACGTTGCCACGTCCAGAGTCGGTAATATATCTTCCTATACCCATAAAATATATAGAATTAGTAGGAATAATTATACGGCAAATGTCCCCTTTGTCAAATGAGGTTGTTTGATCTCAGATGGGTTGCTGGCTGTGACAGGCCTTTATGTAATCAGGATGCGCGCTATCTCTGTCTTTCCACGTTCTACTCGGGAGGTCGTCGGTCTGAATCCGCCCGCGCAAAGATCATCTTGACCAGGGCGCCGGGGGCCAGGGTTTCCACACACTGGACGTCCAGACCGGCCTTCTTTACGTTTTCCACGGTCCGACGGTTGATGTGCGGACCCATCAACCGCACCACAAGCGGGTCAAGCAGGTCCATCAGAGGGCCGATCAGGGGCTTGTTCACGCGCACATGTTCCAGCAGGAGGATCCGTCCTTCCGGCTTGACCACACGGCGTATCTCCCGCAGACCGTGAATGGGATCGGGTACAGAGCAAAAGATAAAGGTGCCCACGGCAGCATCAAAGACCTCGTCGGGAAATGCCAGATGCTGAGCGTCCATCAATGCCAGATCGACCTCGATGCCCAGACGCTGACGGCGACGCCGAGCACGAGCCAACATCCTGTCGCTCAGATCGATTGCCGTGACATGGCTCTGCTCAGGATAATAGGGCAAGTTCTTGCCCGTGCCCACTCCCACCTCCAGGATGCGTCTCCCCTCGACTTGGTCCCAAAGCCGCCTTCGCCAATGACGGAAGACGAGACCCTCCAGGACGTTCTCCATCAGGTCATAGATAGGAGCGATACGATTATAACGGTCCCTGGTTCGCCGTGTGGCTTTATCTTTCATGGCTGATCGCACAGCCGTACGCTCAGTCCTGCAGCTGCTCTCGGATGGCCTCGAACTCTTGTTCCGTGATCTCTCCCATGGCCAGCCGCAGCCTTGCGAGTCCCAGGGGATCGGTCTCCGCATTCTCATATAAAGGTCTGGGTCCCCTCCTGCCGAGCCCCCGCATGATCAGGAGCAGGGTGAATCCCAGCACGGCCAGCAGATTCAGGAAAAAGACCAGATTGAGGATCGACTCGACGATCCCCCCATCGCTTTTGTGCAGATCGTCAGTATGCCATCTCATGTTTTGCCTCCTCTTGCCCATCTCAGATGTGACGGGATGTGCATGAGCCGCAGTGTCATATCCGGATCAGCACCATGTCCCCCATTTACTATAATGATATGCTCAATTATTTAACAAGTCAAGAAAGGTATACGCTCTCTTATGTCATGGTTTCGGCCTCCAAAGCAGCGAGGGATATGACCAGGGGCTACATCCATCTTTTTGGATGTAGCCCCTGGTTTATCGCCGAATTGTAGTGTGTTTGAAATTACAGAAGGCTTTTGATCAAGCCCCCATCCACCTGAATGGTCGTCCCGGTGATATAGGAGGCCCTTTCGGAGGCCAGAAAAGTGATGAGGGCGGCCAGCTCCTCCGGCTTTCCCAGACGATCGGCCGGGATTCGCGACTCCCAGTCGGCCAGGATCTCTTTTGTTTCCGTCCCCTCTTCTTGGGCTGTGGAGGCCGCCAGGTTGCGCACCCGGTCCGTCAGGATATACCCAGGGCATACGTTATTCACCGTAATTCCCTCATCGGCCACCTGGCCGGCCAGGGTCTTGGCCATGGCCGCGACGCCGGCCCGCGCCGTATTGGAGAGGATAATGTCGGGGATAGGTTGCTTGACGGAGAAGGAGGTGATATTGATGATCCGCCCCCATCGACGGGCGCGCATGCCCGGGAGCACGAGGCGTGTCAGGCGAATGGTGCTCATGAGATTCAGGTTGATGGCTCCCAGCCAATCCTCGTCGGACATGTCAGTGAATGTGCCGGGCTTGGGGCCGCCAGCATTGTTGACCAGGACGTCGACCTGTCCGAATTCGCTCTCAGCCGCTTCGATCAGGGATTCGATATCTTTTTCAAGGGTGACGTCTGCCTGCACGGGAAGCACGCGACCACCCGTCTCTTGCCAGATCTCTTCCGCTGCCTCTTTCAGGGTCGATTTGCCGCGTGCCGAGATGACCACATCGGCGCCCTCCCTCGAGATCTCACGTGCGGCCGCCTTGCCCAATCCCCGGCTTGACGCCGCCACCAGCGCAACTTTTCCTTCGAGTCCAAAATCCATATCATTCCTCCAAACCAGATAACCCATGCTTGTCTATGCCAGTTACAAAC
The DNA here is from genome assembly GCA_041685915.1 of Anaerolineae bacterium. Classification (GTDB taxonomy): domain Bacteria; phylum Chloroflexota; class Anaerolineae; order UBA1429; family UBA1429; genus JAWLEV01. The sequence continues at coordinate 38,026 of JAWLEV010000007.1, forward strand.
TCTTACCAGTGTAACACGTCGCATCCATCCTGTCATATCGATAAAGGCGCGTTTTGCCGTGGCGCACGTCGTTAAAAGTGCTTTAATTTCTTTTGAGCACGCGGAGTTTATGGGTATAATGATTAGGCTAACATTACATATAGAAACGGAGAAAGATGCCCCGCACGTACGTGGCCCTTGATTTGGAGCTCACCGGTCTCGATCCCCAGCGCGATGCCATCACAGAGATAGGCATGGTCAAGTTCAAAGGGGACGAGATTCTGGACACCTTTTCCAGTCTAGTCAACCCCCATCGTTCCATTCCCTTCAAGATCGAGCAGCTCGTTGGCATCTCAGAGTCCGACGTGGCAGATGCCCCTGCCATGGGGTCCCTCAAAGGAGAGATACTCGCTTTTGCCAGGAACTATCCTCTCATCGGTCACAGTGTGGAGACGGACCTGGAGTTTATCAATCAGCACGGACTTTTTTTGGACAATCTGGCCATCGATACCTTTGAGTTGGCCACGATTCTCCTGCCAGAGGTCAATCGTTACAGTCTGGGAAACCTGTCGGATTTTCTGGATATCGAACTGTCCAGGCAGCATCGCGCTCTGGCCGATGCCATGGCTACCAAGGAGCTCTTTTTGGCCCTCGTCGAGGAGATGTCCCGGTGGGATACGGCCACCCTGCGGGAGATTACCCGCCTTTCGCGGAACAGCGACTGGTCTTTGCTGCGGGTTTTCAAAGACGTTCTGGCTGAACATCGTGAACGGGAGCGGGGGCATACGCCCGTGCGAGGGCATTCGGCGGCCCCGGCCAATCTATCTTTGCAACCCTCCGAGGCGCAGGAAATGCCTCCTCTGGAGCCGGCCTCTACCATCACGCCCATCGATGAGGAGGCGCTTGTAGAATTCATGTCTCCTGAGGGAGGTTTTGCCCGTGCGTTCCCTGACTATGAGCATCGGACCGAACAGATCGAGATGCTCCGGGGCGTGACACAGGCTTTTAATACCCCCGATCACTTGCTCGTGGAGGCCGGGGCGGGAACGGGCAAGTCCATAGCCTACCTTTTGCCCGCCATCCATTTCGCCGCTCAGAACGGCCGGCGTGTGGTCATATCATCCAACACCATCAACCTGCAGGATCAGTTGTTCAACAAGGATATACCCGATCTGCAGGAGATCCTGCCCACGCCCTCTCAAGCGGCCATCCTCAAGGGACGGGGAAACTATATCTGCCTGCGGCGTCTGAACAGTTTTCGCCGTTCGCGACAACTCTCCGTGGACGAGACGCGCGTCCTGGCCAAGGTGTTGGCCTGGCTGCCCAAGACAGAGACGGGCGATCGCGCCGAGCTCCTGTTGATCAATGAGGAGTGGAAGATCTGGCAGGATATACAGGCTACGTCGGAGACGTGTCTCCGCGACCGCTGCCCCTTTCGCCATTCTGGACAGTGCTTTTTCTATCGCGCCCGCGAAAAGGCCGAACGCGCCCACCTGGTCATCGTCAATCACGCTTTGCTGCTGACCGATCTGGCTCTGGAAAATCAGATCCTGCCCGAATATGACTATGTCGTCATCGACGAGGCTCATCATCTCGAGGAGCGAGCCACCTCACAGTTCAGTTTTCATGCCGGCCATCAGGACGTGCGTAATTTCCTGTCCAGTATCTCTTACGAGACGAACGAGGCCCCCGGCGGCGTGTTGGCCGATGTGCCCGTGCTGTTTGGGGATACTTCTGTCGAGGATCCCAAACGGGAAGCCATCACCTCCCTCATCGAGACCCTGCGCTCCCGGGTGCGGGAGGCCAGGCAGGCTCTACACACCCTGTTCGACACCGTCTCCGAGTTTCTGGAAAATCATACCGACGGTTCTGCTTCTGGCCGCTATGATCAGAGGGAGCGCATCACCTCGGGATTCCGGTTCCAACCTGGCTGGACCAAGATAGAGATCGCCTGGGAGAACTTTGCCTCGCCTTTTATGGAGATTCTCAACGGACTGGATGAGCTTATCGAGCGCGTCGAGAGTGGGGGGCTTGGCAAGGAGGAGGAACGCGATGAGTTGCTGCAGTCGCTCAGGGCTCGTCTACGGCGCGGCACAGAGATCTGGGAGGGCCTGTATCAGATATTGATGGAGCCCGAGGACAATGGCATCTATTGGGTCTCGCGTTCCAGGTATGACGACGAGATCGTGCTTCACAGTGCTCCCCTTCACGTGGGCGTACTGTTGAGGGATAAATTGTTCACCGAAAAGGACTGTGTGATCCTCACCTCGGCCACGCTGCGCACGGCGCGGAGCTTTGACTTTATAGAGGATCGGCTGGGGTTGGAGGATCCCGTCAAGATGGCCCTGGAATCGCCCTTTGATTTTGAAAAGTCCCTCCTTCTCTACGTGCCCAAGGATATCCCCGAACCCAACCAGCCCTATTATCAAAAGCACGTGGAAAAAGCGCTGATCAACCTCTGCCGGGCCACGGAAGGAAGGACGCTGGTGCTGTTTACGTCCAGCAGCCATCTACGCAGGACGTATCGGGCCATTCGCGGTCCCTTGGAGGAGGACGAGATCGTCCTCTTTGGGCAGTACATCGACGGTTCGCGCCGTCAACTTTTGTCTCGCTTTCGCAACACGCCCAAGTCGGTGCTCATGGGCACAAAGAGTTTCTGGGAGGGCATCGACGTCGTGGGGCAGGCATTGAGTTGTCTGGTCATCGTCCGCCTGCCCTTTTCCGTGCCCACAGACCCGATCCTGGCGGCCCGTGCGGAGACGTTCGACAACCCCTTTAACGAGTACTATTTGCCCGAAGCCATTCTCAGCTTTCGCCAGGGCTTTGGGCGGCTGATTCGCAGTCGGGAGGACTATGGCATCGTCGTGGTGCTGGACAAGCGTATCCTGACCAAATCTTATAGCCCCATGTTCCTGAGCTCCTTGCCCAACTGCACGGCCCGTCAGGGCCCCCTTTCCTCTCTACCCAAGTTGGCGCGGCGCTGGCTTGATCCTCGTCTTCGCCAGTAGATGGCTGCGGGATCTTGGACTTGATCATCGGCGGCAAGGCCGTTATGATAGCCTCAGCAAGGACGTATAGGAGGTGATATATGTCTAGATCGATAAGATTCCTGTTCGGTTTGTGGGTAGGGGCAATCGTGCTGGCCTCTCTCGCTGCCTTTGATATCCTGTATCTGATGACGGGAAGGTTGCTGGTTCCCGGAGAGGGCGGCGTGCAGCTCATCACAAGGGAAGAGGCCATCGACGGCTTGGAGACCCTGATCGAGGAGGTAAGGGAGGGTGAAGATGAATAGACCTTTCAGACGCGGCGTGTTGGCAGGTGTTCTGGCCCCCCTGTTTTTCCTGGCGGGCATCGTCTTTTGGGTCTACCAGGCGACGGGCAAGATCCCGTGTCCTGCCCAACGTTTGGAAGAGGAAGGAGTCACCCTTCGGCTTGTGGAGCCCCACCATGCCCTCGAATACTGGGGAGAATGGCAGGAGGAACTGCTGCCCGTCCTGGATAAAGTTTGTATCCTTATCGAGACGGTCAAGGGGAGCCACGTGCACGGCTAGGGATGGAGACGTGCTTGGAGGCCCGGCCCCCAAGCACGAGAGGGGTCTCTAGGCGCGACCCCACTTTTCGTAGGCGTCCTCGAAGGACATGCCTGCGGCCAGATCGTCGCGCATGCCCTGCTCTTTTTCCTCAATCTCCTCGGCTTTGACCAGGGCTTCCATGGAGATCTCCTCGGGGACGACGATGACGCCGTCGGGTCCACCCACGATCCAATCGCCTGGGTTCACTTCCACCTGACTGGTAAGGGTCCCCGGCAGAGCGATGGTCGTATTCGTTTCCTGGATGCGCCAGCGCTTGTAAGACTCTACGGGGGAGGTGCCCCGGGCGCACACGGTATAGTCGGGGATCACTTCCAGCCCCAGACGATCGCGAATGCAGCTATCGATGACCAACCCTCTTGCCCCGGCCTGTTTGATGTTCCAGCTCGTCATCTCGCCAAACTTGCCCGTCCAGGGCTCGCCTCCACTGTCGATAACGACCACGGAACCAGGGAATACCAGTTCCTTGACGGAGGTGAAACTATCTGTGCCCTTTTCCTCGGCGGCCTCTTTGATCTCCTCGCGGGTGCGGGGGTCGCGTCCGCCGCGAACGGGTATCGCCTTGCCGGCCAGATGCTGATGGGGGAATAGGGGACGGATGCCCAAGTCTAGACATTGATTGCCGTAACCCATCTTGTCCAGTGTGTCGTACAGGTTGGCGATGCGGATCCTGTCCCAACGGGCCTGTAGTTCGAGAACTGAGAATTCTTTTTCTTTTTTCTCTGCCATACTTCCTCCTGATGTGATTCTAACGTATGCCTTTCGTCGCGGGTCCTGTGACAAAAGGCCAAGATATGGCTTCCCATTGTACCAAAGTGCCCGTATCTCCGCAAGTGCTGAAAAGGGCGCCGGGTTGCTGGGTGCCCCCTTTTCGACTACAATGCCCCTGTTGGCTAGCCTGAAAAAGGGTTAACAGATGCCTGACGCTCTTTCCAGAATAGTGTACGTTATCGATGTTGGGTGTCTCGACGCGCCTTTTTTGACAAGCCCGTTGGACATATCCCATATCAAGGAGAATGGAGGGGACGATGTATGAGATACTGGATGAACTACAGGCTGCGAATCCCACACTGGATATACGTGCGGTAAGCGATTCCTCTTTTGCCCGCTATGGGCGCCTGCTCAAAGGATACGAGCCCGACGATGTCATCTCGCGGGCCAGGGGCATCCTCCCCCAGTCGGAGGATGTGGTATATGAGCCCTCTGTGCCTACTCTGGAAGAGCCGGCGGATTTCAACACGCTCATCGAACAGAGGGTCTTTGGCGGCATGCCCGTGCAGGTGGGATGGTGTTACGGACAGAATCTGCGCATGGGAGCGCTGGAGTATCACAAGGGCAGCGAGGTGAACGTGTGCCTCACCGATGTTCTGCTTCTCGTGGGACACGTGCAGGATATCTCCTTTGATCAGGAGATATCCTATGACGCGGCCAAAGTAGAGGCCTTTTTCGCCCCCGAGGGCAGTGTGATCGAGCTCTCGCCCTGGAATCTACACTTTGCACCCATCCATGTGCGAGAGGGGGAACGATTCGCTACCCTGGTCCATCTCCCGCTGCGCACAAACGAGTCGCTCCCCTACGAGATAGAAGGGGACGGGGAGAGTCGGTTGCTCTTTGCCATCAATAAATGGCTGATCGCCCATCCCGATGCCAAAGCGTTGATCGAGCAGGGGGCGTATCCGGGTATCACCGGAGAGGATATAGAGGTGACGCCCATATCAAAATAACGCAGTGGGGGCGTGGATTGTGTCGGATCATCAGTGACGCAGGGTGGCCAGAAGCCGCTTTGGCTTTAGCAGCATATCCAGCGCCTCGTCGATGGAGGTGGTGATCACGTCAGCGTGGGTGAACGCCTCTGTGGAGGCCCCTTCCGCTCCCATGACGACGATGCCCACCCTGGCCGCGGCGAGCATGAGGGCATCGTTTTGACCGTTGCCCACGGCTACCACCTGTTGAGCACCGTATGATTCCGCATATCCTTTCTTCTGCGCGGCCTCTTGGCTGCGTTGTAGTCTAAGACAGTCCACGCCCAACTGGTCGGCGATCTCCTGGGCCGTGCCCCGCGTATCCGCGGTGACCAGATGCACGGAGAGTTGGCGGGAAAGCGTGTCCACGCGCTCGGCCACTCCTTCCAGCAGCGCGCCGTCGAGGGTCAGAGTGCCGTTGAGATCCAGCAGCAGGTGCTTCAATTGCACCTTGCCCATGCCGGGGATCTGTATGGTGATCATGTTACCTCCTCCGATTACGTGGTTATGGAACGCTCCGTGCTGAATTCTATGCGCCATATATCCGATGGCAAATCCATTCTGGGTATCCTTGCTCGCCCAATCGGGGTGTGGGAATTCGTGTGATTCAGCACTTGCCCATGAATCCTCCCTATGCTATACTCGGATCGTCTGGGGAGTACGCGGACCCCTTGCCCGTGATCTGTTGGAGGATATGCCCATGACCCTGCTGCGAACGCTTCGCAAGTTGCAGGATATTGATCAAGAGTGGGACGAAAAGGCCGAAACATACAAGTCGGTGAGACAGCGCCTTGCGGATCGATCGGAGTTGGAGAATAGACGCGAGACGCTGCATCGACAGGAGGAGGAATTGACCTCCGTACGCGCCAGGCTGCGCAACGCCGAGTTAGAGTACGATAGTCTGGAGGAAAAGATCGAGGGCGTCAAGGGAGAGTTGTACGGAGGGCGTGTTACCTCTTCCAAAGAGTTGAGCAGTCTGCAGGAAGAGTTAGAGTATCTACAAAGGCGCCTCTCAAAACTTGAAGAACGCATTTTGGAGGGGATGACTTCTGTGGATGAACTGGAAGAGGCCATAGCCTCTGGTCGTCAAGAATTGGAGGCTTTTGAAGAGGAATGGCATGAGGAGCGCGAATCTCTGCATGACAGATATGGTACCTTGCGAGCGCGCCTGGAGGAACTCAAGGAAAGGCGCGAGACGTTACGCGACCAGCTCGATGTGGGAGTATTGACTCTGTATGACGAGTTGCGTGAAAAGAAAAGGGGACAGGCCCTGGCGCCTGTCAGTGATGGGGTGTGCCAGATATGTCGCGTCCGTGTCCCTTCCCAAAAGGTGCAGAGGATTCGATCGGACGAGCGTGTCATTGTTTGTGATGGCTGTGGGCGTATCCTGTATCCCGCTTGATGTGCTGATCTCGTTTTGTTGAGCGGGGAGACCTCACCTTGAAGAACCCCTACGTGACGGACCGTCCCCTGACCCCAGGGGATTTCTTTGCAAACCGAGAATCCTCTTTTCGCCATCTCCGAGAGAATCTGGAGGCGGGGCAAAGGCTTTTTCTCCTGTACGGCCGCCGCCGGATAGGCAAAACCTCTTTTGTAAACCAGCTTCCCACGCGTCTGGGAGCAAATCACCGTCTGCATCACGTGACGTGGGCGCCTTCGACGGGGGCGGATCTGCTGTGGGAGAGCATGGTCGCCATTGCCCGGGAGGTAGGGTATGAGGCACCGGACGAGGAGGCTTACGCCGGAGATCCGACAGCCTATGCCCGGCGCTATTTTGCGACCTGCCTGGAGGCCGCGACGGATGGAACCCCATCACAGGCGCATCCAGATCTCTCCCATATTTTCTGCCTCGATGCCCTGTCTGCCGCCGCCTCTCAGCGGGGTTGGGAGGAGAGCCTTGGCACCTTTTTGGACGTCCTGGAGAGGGTGGATGGACTCATCCTTTTGTTGGTCTTCGAGCGTCCCAGGCAGATAGACGTCGGTCTCGATGACATCTGCTCTCTGGTATTGCAGCCCCTGGATAGGGACGGCACGTACGAACTTCTTATGACCCCGGTACGGGGGACCATGACCTATGATTATGCGGCCATACGCCGCGTACATCGTCTATCTGGGGGCGAACCCTTCCTGGCCCAACTTTTTGGCAACACCCTCTTTGAAAAGCGCGCCTCGGTGGGATGGGTCAGTCTCCCAGAAGTGGAGCAGTGCGTGGACGAGGTCATGGCCGAGGCGGCGTCCCTGTTCGAGGCCCGGTGGCAGGACTGCGATCCTCTGGCTCGCTTGATGCTTTGTGCCTTTGCCAAGATGTTGGGCCATCATGGGGTGGGGTCGGCGACGGACGTGGCGCTGCACCTTTCGCGCCTCGGTTTTCAGATCCCAGAGAAGGACGTTGCGGCGGGTTTGGAGGATCTGGTTTCCCTCGCCCTCCTGAATCGCATGGGCGGCGATATCTATCGTTTTGAGAATGACCTCTTTCGGCACTGGCTGAAGAAAAACAGAGATGTGGTGCAGGTGGCACAGGATCTAAAGGGCTACCGACGAAGGCGAGTGCATCGGGGCTTTGCCCTGCGGGAGGAGAGCGTGGACTGGGTGACTCTTTTGCTTTGGGGCGTAGTGGGGATACTCATCTTTCTCATCGCCTTTTTGTGGCGCTCGAGGCAAAAGCACGCCTTTTGGACGGGGGAGCCCACTCCCACTGCCGTCGCTGCTGCGGCTGCCACGAGCACAGCCCCCGCCCCGCTTCCCACGCCGGAAAAGGGTGTGGCGCCGGGCAACATCGTCTATATGGCCAAAGGGAAGCCGGAGGATACGTGGGATATCTATCGCATGCGCAGCGATGGGTCGGACCCCGTGCGCCTGACGGACAATAACGTGGATGATACGGCTCCCGTGTGGTCGCCCGATGGACGGCGCATCGCCTTTGTCTCGCGCCGCGATGGAAACCGCGAAATCTATGTCATGAACGCCGATGGCAACGAGCAGTTGAATCTGACCCGTAATGCGACCGCCGATTGGACCCCCGCCTGGTCACCCGATGGGGAACGATTGGCTTTTGCCTCCTTTCGCGATGGCAATTGGGAGATCTATGTCATGGATGCGGATGGCAAGAGCCAGCGGCGTCTCACGCATAATAGCGCTGCTGACTATGCTCCCACGTGGTCTCCCGATGGTGAGAGGTTGGCCTTTGTTTCCGATCGGGATGGAAGCCTGAATATCTATATCATGAACGCCGATGGGAGCGAGCAGAGGCGGCTAACTGAACACGAGGCCACCGATCAGTCGCCCGCCTGGTCTCCCCAAGATGATCGCGTACTCTGGGAAAGCTATCGGGATGGGGATATGGAGATATACGCCGCCAATGCAGATGGGACGGAGATCCAGAATATAAGCAATGACAGTTATGCGAATGATCACGGTCCGGCCTGGTCACCCTCGGGAGAGCGCATCGCCTATTACTCCAATCGGGATGGAGGATGGGATATCTACACCCTGGATCTGGAATCGGGCCAGCGGACCAATATAACCCAGAGCGATATGCTGGAACAGGCGCCCCACTGGGGCCCCTAGATCGGAGTGGGGGATGCTCTATATTTTGGTGCGTGCTCTAACACCGCAGGATGGATAGCAGGACGCTCCTCAAGATCTGGACCAGGATGAGCCCGAGCATGGGAGAGATATCGAGACCGCCAAAAGAGGGAACGGCACGTCGGATGGGCCCCAAGATCGGTTCGGTGATCTCGTAAATCACTCGCACGAGCTGGCTCTCTCTGCCAAGGGATATCCAGGAGAGGAGAACGCGGACCAGTATCGCTATGTTGAGCACGCGGGCCAAGAGTATGACAAAGAAACAAAGTGATTGCATTCCGCTTATGAGTCCCCCAAATCTTTTGCCTTCTGATAGGCGGCCAGGACGGCCTCGCTGACCATGGCGCGTAGACCTCCTTTTTCGAATCGATACAGTGCCTCCGCCGTCGTGCCGCCGGGAGAGGTCACCATGTTGCGCAGGACGGCCACGTGCTCGTCCGTCTCCTGGGCATAGATGGCAGCCCCGCGCACAGTTTGCAGGGCCAGCGCCCGGGCAATGTCTCGGGAGAACCCCATCTGCACACCAGCATCGATGAGGGCCTCTATGAAGAGAAAAACGTACGCTGGGCCGGACCCGCTCAGGGCTGTGGCCATGTCCAAATAGTCCTCGTTTTCCACGTGTATCTCTTTGCCCAGGGCACTGACGACCGCCTGAGCCTGTTCACGCTGGGCTTCGGAGGTCTCTGGCGTGGCCGTCCATACCGAGATACCCTCGCCGACCTGGCCGGGGGTGTTGGGCATGATCCGCACCACGGATGTGATGTCCAGGGCCTGGCGGATGGGTGCGATGGGGGCACCGGCCACAATGCTGAGCACCAGCGTTTCTCGCGCCACCTGCTCCTCGAGCCCGCTCAATACCTTGTCCAGCACCTGGGGCTTGACCGCCAGGACGACGATATCTGCATCGGCCACCGCATCGGCGTTCGATGTCTCTGTGGCGATTCCCAGTTCTCTGGACAGATACTCACGTCGCGCTTCCAGCGGATCGCTGGCCGTCAGGGCTTCTACGGAGACCAGATCCCTGGCCAATAGGCCGCGGATAAAGGCTTCCGCCATGGTGCCTGCACCCACAAAGGCGATATTCCTGTCATCGAGTGGGTTTGTCACGATCCCTCCTGCCAAAAGTACTCTGCGGGTCCAAAGATGGCGCGGCCGATGCGCACGATGGTGGCGCCTTCCTCGATAGCTACCTCGTAGTCGTTGGTCATGCCCATGGATAGCTCATCCCAGGAGCAGAAAGGCGCCCTGTCCTGCAGCATGGCGCGCACGTCCCGCATCTTGCGAAAGACGGGGCGCACCGTCTCCGGATCCTCCACATAGGGGGCCATGGTCATCAACCCGCGCACCTCCAGGTGCTCCTTGTCGGCCAGTATCTGTACCCTTTCCACCAGTTTTTCGCGCGTCTCCTCGTCCCAGGCCGGCCATCCATACTTGGATTCCTCGCCGGAGACGTTGACCTCCACCAGGATGGGAAAGGGGAGCGTCTTTGATACTTTGTGTGTCTGCGATGAGATATGGTCACACAAAGTATCAAACTTATCGGCGGCAAAGCGGTTCAGGCGACGGATGAGGCGCGGCGATTCCACCGAGTGTACGATGTCCGAGCAGTTCAGGGCCCGGTCGGCCTTGCGGCTCTGGACGTGGCCCACCATGTGCCAGGTGGCTGGGTCCTCGGCAAAGGCCTCACGCAATTGCGGTACCTTTTCCTCGGCCTCTTCTATGCGGTTTTCCCCAAAGTGACGCACGCCGCAATCGTATGCAGTTTTGATCTCCTCCATGGAGCGCGTCTTGGTCACCGCCACCAGCGTTACCTCGTCTGGATCGCGCCCCACGCGAGCGCAGGCCTCGGCGATATTTCCCCTCACTTCTTTCAGGTTACTCTCTATGTTGACCGTCTCTTCGTTTGACATGATATACACACCTCCCGAAGCCATGTTCTATTTTGGATAATCGTCATGTGTATTACGTTCTTTTCACCAGGCCGATGAGAGCGGCCAGGCGTCCCGTGCATCCCTCCTCGCCGCGATGAGAATAGAATTCATCGCAACGGCAGCAGGTGCATATCCCCGCTGTCTCGATCCGCTCGACGCCGGCCTCTTTCAATTGCAGTTCATTGGCGCGCCACAGATCGAAATAGGCCTTGTCTTTACCAGTTGCCGGTGAGAGAAGGCCACCCGCCTGGGTGCCAAAGACTTTTCGAACCTGGGCCACGACCTCGGGGCCCACCTCATAGCAGCAAGGACCGATGGATGGCCCCAGGCCTGCGAGTATTTCCCGGGGTCGGCAACCAAAGGCGGACACCATGGCCTGCGCCGTCCTGGCAGCGACGTCCTCGACCGTGCCGCGCCAGCCCGCATGGGCCAGTCCCACAGCGGGGACTCGCGGCGCGTAAAAGAAGACGGGAACGCAGTCCGCGACGCGCATCATGAGGATCAGGCCGGGCGTATCAGAGATGAGGGCGTCCGCCTTTTCCATCGTCTTCCCCCCGTCGTCCGCCGTGACGGCGGTCACGCGGGCCCCATGCACCTGCTGTGTATCGACCACGTCCTCGCCATCTATGCCCAGTGCGGAATAGATCGCCCGATGATTGGCCTCCAGATGCTGGGGATCGTCCTGGACCCTGTATCCCACGTTCAAACTGGCAAAGGGCCCCCGGCTGTGGCCGCCACGCCGGTTGAACAGACCATGAATCAGGCGCTCCTGCGGAAAGGATTCAAAGACGTAGCGCTGGAGCCCTCTCTCCTGCAGGCGGATCACGCTGGCTCCTCGTGGACGTGGGCGTTGCAACAGCGCATCGTTTCCATGATCTCTCGGCTTTTGCGATATTCGGTCTCCAGGAGCCCTGGGGAGGTCCCGGCATCTATGAAATCCCAGGGCAGGGTCTCTTTCCCGCCGCGTTCGCGCAAATACATCTGCCAATCCAACCCCTGCTCCCGTAGTGCGCTTCCCCATCGCCTGGGCCTGGGGGTATCCATGGCCATGAGCGCCTCGCCGATGCGGCGGTCACCCCGGGACAGGGTGGCCTGTGTATGGGCTTCCAGCACACCCCCAACCCGTATCTCGACCCGTCGGCTGTGAAGTTCGCTCTCGATGCGTTCCTGGCGAGTCCGCAATGTGTCCTGCGGACACACGCCCGCCCGCTGGAACGGCGTGTGTGCCTTGGGTACAAAGGGGGTCACGTTGACCACGATGTGGCGTGGAAAGCGCCCCGCGATCTCCTCGACCATCTGAATGAGGTCGGCGATGTCCTGATCTGTCTCCCCGGGCAGCCCGACCATAAAGTAAAGTTTTAGGGTGTGAAAATCGTGGGACGCCACCAGTTCCGTGGCATCCATGACGTCGTTGTGGGTTATCCCCTTGCGGATGACCTGCCGCAGTCGCTCAGAGCCCGCCTCGGGGGCCAACGTGATAGACTGAGCCCCGCTTTCCGCCAGGGCGCACACCAAGATGGGGGGCAGGGGCTTGACCCGCAGCGAGGATACGGAAATATCGGCCCCCATATCCCGCAACCCCGTCACCAATGAATCTATTTCCCCATAGTCGGAGACCGCCGAGGCGACCAGGCCGATCTTGTCCCGATATTTGAGCCCCTCTTGCGCCTGATGCAGGATCTGCTTCACGCTTCGCTGTCGGGGTGGCCGATACCAGTAGCCGGCCAGACAGAAGCGGCATCCCCAGCCGCATCCCCGGGCGATCTCTATGAGATACATATCGCCGAACTCGGCCTCTGGGGCGATGATGCTCGTCGCGGTGGGATAGGCGTCCAGGTCCCTCAACAGTTGTCGTTGAATCCTTTCCCCCTCGTGCAGGGTGGGGACATAGACGCCGGGCACATTGGCCATCTGTGTCAGGGCCTCCTCGCGACCCCGTCCTGTTGCCGGGGAGAAGCAGTTGACCAGGTCGGTCACGATGGGTTCCAATTCGCCGACCACGATGGCATCGGCCACCGGAGCCATAGGTTCGGGGTTGGCCGACACCGCCGGTCCACCAAAGATGACGAGGGGATCGTAGCGTCCCCGCTCCTCCGCACGCACGGGGATCTGGGCACGACGCAGCATCTGGATGACGTTAAAATAGTCCATCTCAAAGGAGACGGAAAAGGCGAGGACGGCCACGTCACGTACGGGCCTCTGAGTTTCCAGGGTGAGCAGGGGGGCGTCAGGGGCGGCGCGACCGCTCAGCGAGGCAAAGGTCCGCTCGCACAGGATGCCAGGGATATTGTTCAAGAGCTGGTACAGGGTGTGGATGGCCAGGCTGGACATGCCCACAGCGTACGTGTTGGGATAGGCCAGGGCCAGGGGAATCTGTCCCCCCCAGTCCCTGACGATGGTCCCCGTCTCGCGCTCCAAAACGCGGCGTGCCGCCTCGACGTGGCGCCACTCCATACACCTCTTTCTCCCCTGGATCTACAAAACCCACGGTTGATGATAGTCCAGGCACAGGGGCATGTCAAAACGGGCGCCGGGAACGTCGTCAGTTGTCGCGTTTTTGACGGGAGCGACGGGGCGTATAATCTGTCAGTGGGTTCATACTCCTTACCACGATGGACGAAAGGAGCCGCTTATCTCTTCTCAGGCAAATGGGATCGGGAAACTGAACGAGAACTCGTTACATTTTGCCCTCAAGCGATGGTACGCCCGTCCCGGGGATAGGCTTGAGGCGCCCGTGGGTCCTTTTCTTGTGGATATCGTGAGGGACGACTTGCTCATCGAGATCCAGACGGGGAACTTTTGCTCCATCAGGGACAAGCTGCGCCGCCTGGCGGAGGAACACCGTGTCCTGCTCGTGTATCCCATCGCCCAGGAAAAGTATATCGTGAAACTCACCGCCGCGAGGGACGAGATCATCAGCCGGCGCAAGTCGCCCAAAAAGGGGTGCGTCACGGACCTGTTCGACGAACTGGTGCGCATGCCCACCCTCATCCAGCACCCCAATTTCATTCTGGAAACGGCCATCATCCGCGAGGAAGAGGTTCGCTGCGACGATGGCCAGGGTAGTTGGCGGCGAAAGGGCGTCAGCATATTGAATCAAGAGTTGACCGAGGTTCTATGCACAGAACGTTTTGAACGGGGTGAGGATTTTTTAGCCCTGCTGCCCCCTGATCTGGGCACGCCCTTTACCAACAGAGAACTGGCCGAGGGCACGGGGATGCGCATCCGCACCGCCCGCCGCATGACCTACTGCCTGCGCAAGATGGACATCATCGAAAAGGTGGGCACCCGGGGAAGGGCCTACCTTTTCGATGTGGCCGGGGAGAATTAGGGCAACGAAGCGTCTAGGCAATGTTAAAGCCAGGAGCGATGAGGCTGGTTGCCGATGCGTCAGGCTGCGTGATGAGCTTGCCTGCGGCGCGTGTATGATAGTTTGCCCGCCACCGTCACCACGGCCACCAACGCCACCGCCACCCACGCCGCGGGGGCCACGATGGGTGTCCCGGCGTGTCTCAGGGCGATCCCCACAAAGGCCCAGATGATGACCAGCATATAGGCGATGTCCCCCCGCGTGAAACTCATCGCCGAGGCGATGGCTGTGGCGGCCAGCAGCATGATCACCGTCCACCATTCCGGGCTGATGCCCCAACCGCCCCAGTTGATATAGTCCAGGAACGAGGTCACGTTGGCGATGGTGGCCACGGTGATCCATCCCAGGTAGAGGCTAAAGGGCACGTCCACGAGCCACTTTTCCGTTGGGGAAACAAAAGCCCGCCCGATATCCAGACGCAGATATATGGTGATGAGGGTGATGAGGAGGGCGAACATGGCCACCAAACTCAGGGCAAACAACTCATAATGCCAGAAAAAGAGCCAGGTCATGTTCGCCAGGCAACTGAAGGCGAACAGATATCCTATGCGGCCGAGGCGTGGATTCTGCCGCTGCGAGGGTAAAACCTGATAGATGGTAAAGAGGATGAGAGCCACGTAGATCAGCCCCCAGATGGAAAAGACATAGGCGGCGGGGACAAAATAGACGTCAAAACGGTCAGAAATCTCGCCCGTCGTGAGATTATTAATGGGCAGGGCATTGGCCAGCCCGTTGACGACGAGCATGGCGATGAGCGCCAGGACGTTTAACCACCGGACAACGTTGCTTCTCTTCATGTGTCGCCTCCCATGAGTAAAAGTTGTTGGAGTTGATTTTCCCCTGAGATGTTCCTTCTTTATTCGTCACCGTGCTTGCCCGCCCATTATAGCAGATGGGTGGGGGAAGCGAAAGGGGATTCGCTCGTGGAGAAAAGTCAATGTGCGTTCGAGATTGCGAGCGAGCGACAATTCATGTAGACTACAGATAGCTACAGCGAGATAAAGGGGAAAATACTATGGAGTATCGGAGGATCGGACGCAGCGGCCTAAAGGTGTCAGAGATCTGTCTGGGCACTATGAGTTTTGGCACGCAGATAGACGAGGCCGAGGCCAAACCCATCGTGGACTTGGCCTTTGATGCGGGGATCAACTTTTTCGACTGTGCCGACGGCTATGGTAACGGCGCGGCGGAGGAGATTCTGGGAAAGCACCTCCTGGGACGGCGCCGCAGGGCCGTGGTGGCCACCAAATTCTTTAACCCCATGGGCCCGGGGCCTAACGATTCGGGCATGTCGCGGGTACACATCATGAACGCCATCGAGGACAGCCTGCGGCGCCTGCAGACGGACTATGTGGACATCTACTATATCCATCACACGGATGTGGAGACGCCCCTGGAGGAG
>JAWLEV010000160.1:0-3163 GCA_041685915.1 Anaerolineae bacterium
CGGGGGGCCATCCGCGACGTGGGCCGAGCCCTGGGCGTGCCCCTGCCGGAGGTCGACCAGATCGCCAAACTGATCCCCTCAGGGCCAGGCCAGACCATCGACGATGCCCTGGAGAACGTGCCCGAATTGCGGGGTCTCTATGATACCAAGGACTATGTGCGGGAGTTGATCGACTATTCGCTGGCCGTGCAGGGATTATCTCGACATGTGTCGACCCATGCGGCGGGCGTGCTCATCGCTGATAAGCCGTTGGTCGAATATACCCCCCTGCAGCAGACGCCCAACAGGGACGGCATCCTCTCCCAGTTCTGTATGGAGGACGTGGAGGAGATAGGCCTGCTCAAGCTGGACGTATTGGGGCTTTCGACCCTCACGGTGCTGGATAGGGCTTTCCAGTGGATCGAGCGCACCGAGGGGATCACGCTGACCCAGGACGATATTCCCCTGGACGATCCCCTGACCTACGAATTGCTCTCCTCGGGGGAGGTGACGGGCATCTTTCAGGTCGAGAGCGGGGGGATGCGCCGCATCCTGCGGGATATGCAGCCCTCCAGATTCGAGGAGGTGATCGCCATCCTCGCCCTCTACCGCCCCGGGCCCATGCAGTTCATCCCCAACTATATCGATCGCAAGTTCGGACGGGAGGAGGTGTCCTATCGGCATCCCTCCCTGGAGCCGATCCTGAAAGAGACCTACGGCATCATCGTCTATCAGGAACAGATCATTCAGATCGCCTCGGATCTGGCCGGGTATTCGCCCGCCGAGGCCGATCTCATGCGTCGGGCCGTGGGGCACAAGATCGAGGAAGAGCTTTTGGAGCAACGGGACAGGTTTATGAGCGGTGCCGTGAAGAACGACATTCCACGAGAGACGGCGGAGGCGATCTTTGACGACATCGAACGCTTTGCCAACTATGGATTCAACAAATCCCACTCGGCGGCCTATGCCGTCATCACCCTGCAGACCGCCTATCTCAAGGCCCACTATCCCATCGAGTTCATGACCGCCCTGCTCTCCGTGGAAAAGGGCTCCCTGGACAAGGTGGGGCGGTTCATCGGCGAGTGTCGCCGTCTGGGCATCCCCCTGCGTGATCCGGACGTGAGCCATTCGGGGGTCGATTTCACCATCGAGCCAGCGGATACCGATTCCCGGAAGGATCGAAAAGAGGTGTCGGGTGAGGAGGATCTGGCCATCCGCTACGGTCTGGGAGCCATCAAGAACGTGGGCGATGGGGTGGCGAGGGTCATTGTGGAGGGCAGGGGGGATACTCCCTTTAGCGATGTGGAGGATTTTGCCAATCGCGTCGATCTACGGGAGATAAACAAGCGTGCCCTGGAGTGTCTGATCCGGGCGGGAGCTCTGGACTCGTTGGGGCAGCGGAGTGTCCTGCTCTCTTGTATGGATCAGATGCTGGATCTCAGCACCGAGACCCACAGAGCGCAGGAGGTGGGCCAGCACAGCCTTTTTGAACTCGGGGATGCCATGCAAGGGGCGGGTGGGGCAGGACTTGTTCTGTCCAGGGACGTGCCCCCGCTTGCAGAGAAGAAGCGGCTGGCCGACGAAAAAGAATTATTGGGCACCTATATGTCGTCCCATCCCCTGGAACCCCTGGAGAGGTATGTGGACGAACGGCTGACGCCCCTGGCAGAGATCGATCCGTCGATGGAGGGGGCCAAGGTAAAGGTCGCGGGGTTATTGGATTCCGTGCGCACCATCACGACAAAAAAGGGCGATCCCATGGCCTTTGCCCAGTTGGAGGATCTCTCCGCTTCCATGGACCTGGTTATCTTTCCACGGACCTACGAGTTGACCAGGGATAAACTGGAGGAGGATACGGTATTGTTGATAGAGACGCGGGTCGACGTGCGCGACGAGGAGTTGCAGCTCATCGTCGAAGAGGTAAATCCCTATCGAGTGCCCGATGACGCCGAGGAGCGACGGGCGGGCAAAAGGGAGGCCGCGCGCATGTTGGTGGAGATAGCCCTCGATGGTGACCAGGAGGCGGCGGCAGAGATGGCCGAGCGGGCCCTGGCCATCCTGACGGAGGAGGAGGGGGACGTGCCCCTGGTCTTCCGGCTATGTGGGGCCCATGGGCGCGTGGAGATGACCTTTCCCGGAAAAAACGGCGCGTATTCGCCAAAGATAAGTAAGCGCATGGCCGAGTTGGTGGGGAAGGAGCACTTTTTCGTGGAGTGGGCGTGAGCGCCGTTGAGGAAACGTTCGCTCTCAGTGGGAGGGCGATGACGGGATCATCCCTGCGCCTCTTCCTTCTCGCCCCTCCCAAGCCAAAAGTGGTGTGGCAGAACGTCCTTGGCGGCCAGGATCTCGATCCCGTTGGAGGAGACGTCGTCCGGCAGGCAGGAGGGATGCACGTAGCAGACGTTTGGCGCGCGGCCGTGCTTTTTCTTGTAGTGTTGGGTGGCCCTTTCGAGTTTGGTATCGAAGGAACGTTTTTTGGTGTCGTCGAACCAAAGCAAGCCCGTTTTCATCTTCATGGGGTAACTCCTTTCTCCGTCGTAAGTCGCACTTTTTGTCAGCGGGCGCAGAACGATTTTATTGCAAAAAGTAGATAACTAGAAAGACCCTAAAGGTTTTATTAAAGAGGAATTTGTCTAAAGAGAATGTATATAAAGCGAAAAAACTCAATGTATTTGATTTTGTGAAACCTTTAGGGTCTCACGATTCGGCCCTTTAGAACCTTTGTTCTATGATAGTATAGCAGAACATATGTTCTAAGTCAAGGATGGGTTTTTGGGCCACGGACTGGCGAGGAGGAACGATGGACGAGAAGGTTCGCATCGGTATCATTGGCACGGGGCAGATCGGCAAGCACCACCTGCGTACCTATCAGGGGATCCCGGAGGCAGAGGTCGTGGCGGCCTGCGATCTGCGCGAGGATGAACTGGAACGTGTGGCAGAGGCGTTCGATATCCCCAGCACCTATACCGACTATCACGAGATGCTCCGACGGGACGATATCCACTCGGTGGACGTCTGTGTGCACAATCGGCTGCATAGGCCGGTGACCATCGACGCCCTGGAGGCGGGGAAGAACGTCTACTGCGAGAAGCCCATGTCCTGGACGTATCGGGATGCCCGGGCCATGTACGACACGGCAGAGGAGCTGGGCCGCATGCTTCACATCCAACTCAGCACCCTTTAT
>JAWLEV010000071.1:0-13721 GCA_041685915.1 Anaerolineae bacterium
TTGATCCCAGGCACGCATGCCCTTGTGGGGATGGATGTCCTTTTCGTGAGCATGGACTGGCCAAAGGGGGACAACATGGAAGAAGTCTATGAGGAAATGGACGAAGTGGGGAGTGGAGCAAACAGGATCTTGACGTGGGCGGGCATGGGCACGCCCCGGCAATTCTATCTGGAGGTTGTCTCCAAGATAGATGGCACGAACTATGAGGCGGAACTGGAAGACCGAGTTATTACCTGCTATAGAGTCGAGAAGGAGGGGGGCTTTTTGGGTATAGGGGGCGAGACGGTTCGAGAACCTGTATTGAAGGTGGTCTTCCCGGAAGGGGAAGAACCAGAGATACCGGAAGAGCCCCGGGACGAGGAGTTTATCGAGTTGCTGGCAGGCGAGTTGACACAGCATTAGTAGTATTGTAGCATGGGGGTGGGAAAAGTGGGATCTTCAGCAGGTTCGTATCAAGAGGCTGTCTGTGCGATGCTGTGGCGGAGTATGGATCGAGCTGTATGTCCCGTTGCTGATTCCCATGTGAGGATAGATCTTTTCCATAGTGCGAGTTGAGGGGGACATGATGGATCTCCAATCGGAAGGGCAAGAAGAAGCACCAGAAGAAAGAGAAGTGCCAGTAGAGGAATATGTCGAGAAGAACGAGCTACAAAAGATCACCTCGTGGGCGGGTATGGGCACGCCGCGGCAGTTCTTTTTGGAGGTTACCTCCAAGGTGAGTGGCACAGATTATGAGGCGGAACTGGAGGACGACGTCCTTACCTGCTACAGGGTCGAGAAGGAGGGAGGCATCCTGGGCATAGGCGGCAAGACGGTCAGGGAGCCCGTTCTGGAGTTGATCTTCCCAGATGTGGGAGATGTAGAGGTGGCGGAAGAGCACCGGGATCAGGAATTCATCGAGTTCCTGGCGGGACAACTACAGCAGCACTAGTTCCTACCCCGGCTCATACGAACTGGGCGCGGGCAAAGCGAGTATTCTCATCTTGCGGGGTCTCCCGCGGGACAAGTTGTTCCTGTGTTCATACGCGAAGCAAATCCAAAAGGGGAAGAGCCGTACGGCTCTTCCCCTTTTGGTTATGGTTTCGTGGCTGGTGTTTTAGCCGCGCCCCGTCTCGCGATGGCGAGATGGGGGCAAGCGTCTACTTGGTCACAACATAGGTGCCGGCGGCTCGATCTCCCAGCCTTTGCTTTTTTTCTGAACTGGCCACAAGGATTATGCCCAGGAGGTAAGCAAAAGGGAGGGTGTCGATGATCCGTAGCAAGTTGCGGATGATGGACTTGCCCAGACCGGGCTTGTTGCCCTCCTTGTCGACGATGTGCATACCGAGGATCTTTTTGCCTGGTGTGCCTCCGCTGGCCTCGAAGCCAACCTGATAGATGATTCCCAATAGAGAGATCAGGACATATACCGTGGTCAGGGTCTCTGGTCCCTGCGCAATGTTGCTTATCATGCCCGCACTGACCAGGTAACCGGCGGCACTTCCCAAAAGGCCCATGATCAGGCCATCGACGAGGGCGGCGCCAAAGCGAGGCAGGACCCCCCTGTATTCAAATACAGGAGGTCTCTCTCCTGCGTCACGTGGTGGAGGAGGAGGCGGTGCAGCGGCTGGTGGGGGAGGGGGCGGCGCCGGTGTACTTTGCCGCGAGGGTTGCGATGGATTGGGCGCAGGGGATGGGGAGAGGGCGTGACCGCAGTTTGGGCAGAACTTTGCTTCGGGTGATACCGAGTGGCCGCACTGGGGGCACGTCTCTTGTAGTGGTGAACCGCATTGAGGGCAGAAACGATCGTTGGGGCCGGCTGCCGTTCCGCACTTGGGGCAGTGCATTTGAAACCTCCTGATTGTATGTATAACGTAGGATAATGGCTAGGTTCTGATCTGGTGACCGCACCAGCGGCAGAATCTGGTATCGGGCTCTGTGGGCCTTCCACAGTTGGGACATGCTCGCTGTTCCGGTCGAGTCCTCTCTGTCAGCGGGGCGCCACACTGGATGCAGAATTTGGCATCCGCGGGCACCGGGGAGCGGCAGCTAGGACAGTGTTTCGTCGCTGCCTCTTTTTCCAGGGATGCGCCACATTGCTCACAGAAGCGTTGACCAGGTCGGGCCGCTGCTCCGCACTGTGCCCAGCCAGAATACGCCCTCTCGACCTTCTACTATATCCTTGACCTCCACATCGGCCAGGCCGTCCTCTACCGAGATATCGCCACGCTTTCGCATCGCGAATTGCCAGGCCATTATACTCGGAACCGAACCAAAGTCTACCCTGTTCGTCCTCTAACAGGGAACGCGCCTTGGCGCCGGCCTCGGCGGCCAGTGGCTGCCACAGATCTAAAGTGTGGATCATCACCCCTCCCCCATGGGCGATCCACAGTCTTCCCTCACCATCGACCAGCAGATCACGAACGTATCGCAGGCGGGGCGTCCCCTCCGGTGAAGGTAGCAACTGGCCACTGGTACGATCTATGCGATGGAGACCGTCTCGCCCGCCTGCCCATACTGTATCGTCCAGCAGGGCCAGGGCCGATACCTCGTGGGGCGGTCTGATGATCTGCCAGCCCGCTGGCAGACTTTTCCACTTGACCTGTCCAGAGACGAATCGTATGCTCATTCCGGCTCCTACCATGATGGCCATGCCGGTCAGGAGCTGCAGTGCGTTGCGCCATTTCCCTCGGCCCGGATCGGACGATCGATGAGTCATGGTTATTCCAGGCTGCGGCTGATTTGCCGGATTGTGTCATATTCGAGGCGGGTGATGCCGTCCAAGGTGCCCAGCCAGATGTTGCCGTCAGCATCCTGAAGGATGGATAGGATCTCAGGATGGGAGAGCCCATCGTCCTCGGTGAGCACCAGCATGCTCTCGTCACGTGTGATCGTGATGCCATCGAACTCGGAGCCGAACCAGATATTTCCCAGATTGTCCCGGTAAAGGGAGCGTACCTTCTCCCCCGCGAGGCCGTCCTCCTTTTTCATCGTTCGGTTTAGCGCCCAGCCTTTATCCCCGTGGACGAATTGGGCAGCGCCACCACGGTTGAGAAAACCCGTCCCGACCCAGACGATGCCCCGTTCCACCTCCAGAAAAGCGGTCACGTTGTTGTTAGGCAACCCTTCGGAGGTGGAAAAATGCTGCCAGCTGTCGTTTCTCCGGATACTGACGGCGCCGTCGGGCACCGCATAGGCGCCGAACCAGAGATGCCCCAAACTATCTTCCATGATCGTGTTGACCATGTTGGCCGCCAGTCCATCCTCCACAGTCAGCACGTCCCAGTCGCTGCCGTCATAGTAGGCGGCGCCGGTCCAGGTGCCGACCCAGATCCTGTCAGCGCTGTCGCGGTAGAGGGCGTTTACCCTGTTGTCGGGAAGGACATCGGCGGCGGTGTAGCGTGTGTGCGTGTTCCCATCCCAGACGGTGACACCTTCCTCATGGCCGACCCACAGCCTGCCCTGATGGTCGACCAGCACCGCCGTGACGTAGGTTACCCTCCAGGGCCAGTCCATCTGGCCCTCGAGGGCGCCGCTGCGGCGATCTATTTTGTAGACGCCGCTGCGCCCCCCGGCCCATATCACATCGTCCTGTTCGGCCATGCTCATCACGTTCTCGCCTCTCAGGAGCACCTGCCAGCCCTCAGGCAACTCTGAGAGGGCTGCCTGCTCCTGTCTCTCCTGTACCTGTCTGGCGATGACGTTCAACACCAGGAGGCCGGCTGCCAGCGTCAGTAGCAGAAAACAGAACGACCAGAATCTGTTTCGCCTAGACAAGTTCCACATCCCCTCCTCGTGCTGGCAGGCCCGGTCGCGCGCTGGATATTGACGTCCTTTCCACCGTGTCAATGCACGTTCTCATCTGCTTTTTCCTCGAGCTGATTGATGGCTAGCGCGTGTCCCGCCGTCGGGGATCGTCCTCTCGCGGCTCACCGCCAGCGTCACGGCGGGTGGAGCTTCGTCCTCGGGAACCGCCGCCGGACGATTGTCCGCCACCGCCCCTGTCCGAGCCACTCCCTTCTCCGCCGCCACGCCCAAAATTGAGCACCGATTCGACCATGGGATTCATGACACCGCCAAATCCGGGCAACAGGCGATTGTATATGCCCGAGGCGGCGGCCCGGTTGGCGGCTTCGGGACTGCCGGCGTTCATGATCTCGGCTCCATAGCCCGCGATATCAAGGACACCGGGCCCGGCGACGGTGGGGGAGGGGCCTGGCAGGAGGTTCTGGGCGACCCCCGAGCCGATGGAACTGAACAGGCTCCAAAGCGAGCCGAGGAACGATGGTACGATACCCTGGGCTGTGGCCTCTGCCGCGCCCGGGCTCTGCCCCCAGTCGGCGAGGTTGCCGCCGCCCTCCCGCCATCCGCCGTCATGGGCGAGGGTATTCATAGTGCGGAACAAAAATAGCCTGCATGCGAGCACGATCAATATAGAGGCCGCGGCGTTGCTACCGAGCCGGCCGGTCCTGACCAGGACGGCGATGGCGAAAAAGAACACC
Organism: Anaerolineae bacterium; assembly: GCA_041685915.1. Taxonomy (GTDB): domain Bacteria; phylum Chloroflexota; class Anaerolineae; order UBA1429; family UBA1429; genus JAWLEV01. The sequence goes on from JAWLEV010000071.1 coordinate 4,482, forward strand.
ATGAGGATCAGGGCGCTGTAGGGCTTGAAGGGCAGGAAATAGGAGATGAGCAGGCCGATGAAAAGGCCAAAGATGGCGAGAGAAAGGGCGCCCAGGTTGAGGCGCTGCTCTTGGCGCTTTCTATAGATCTCTGCCGCGGCCAGCACGGTAAAATAGAGAAGGCCACTGCGCAGCTGGGCGGTGAAGGAGAGCAAGGCCATGGCCGCGATGGCCAGCAGGGTGAACGGGTTCTGGATGGGCAGGCTCAGCGCCAGTGCCACGCCGGCTCCCAGCAAAAAAGGAAACACCCAGCCCTTGCCGGTCACCTCTATGCAGGCATAGAGCCAGGCGGGTGCCTGCACCAGATCGTAGCCGAATCTGCGCCAGCCATAACGGCTTATTCGCGCTCCCAGGCCGGTCAACAGGGTGATGATAACCAGCCAAAAGATCGTCACCGTGATCCGCGTCTCTGGTAATGCGGTGACATAGTACAGTTGGCTCCGAGGGGCGGATGCGAACCCGTCGTTGACAAAGACGACGAGATAGAGATTCGCCGCAAGGATCGTCAGGAATACCATGACCATCATCAGCACATGATAGACGCTGATTCTGCGTATTCTGAGTAAAAATCTGTTAGAGGCAAAGCCGATGATGCGCCACATTTTCTTCACACCTCCTTGTTCGATGGGTTCCCGAGTACGTGAACCGATGATGATACTTTTCCATTGCCCGCCTCAGTACACCATGTGGAGACAAAAAACTAACAAGAGTCCCGACATTCTTGGGCTACCGTCACTCCGCGCTGTTCAGGTCATGCCCCTGATGACGCCCTTCGTTTACCATGTCTGTATCTGCCTGTCAACTCCCACAAGTTGACGGGTTATAACAAGAGGTACTTTTTTCAATGTGGCCGATTCTATCCGCCGTGTTCGAATAGAATATGTGCCATCTCGCCCCTGCACCTTTGACGCTATCTCGATCCAGAGCGGGCGGCGGTCGGGTCCTTTCTCCCCTCATCAGTTATGAGGCAGCCTTTATGCAGGTGGAGCCTTCGCTGGGCCAGTTGCTCCGCCTCGTCGGCGCGATGTGTGACATAGAGCAACGTCGTCCCCGTGGCCTGCACATGCTCTCGAATGAGCGCCATGAGTTCGGTATGCAGGTCGGGGTCTAGATTGGTGAGCGGCTCGTCCATGAGCAGGATCCGTGGTTCGGGGGCCAGGGCGCGGACGACCGCCACACGGCGCGCCTCGCCGCCTGAGATCTCGTGAGGGTACCGGTCAGCCAGGTGGCCGATGTTGGTCCGGCCCAGCAGTCGCTTCAGACGCTCCTGCCTCTCCAATGTGGATAGGTTGGCCAGGCCGAACAGGATGTTCTGAGCCACTGTCATGTGTGGCCACAGGGCGGGGCTCTGAAACACAAAACCGATATCTCGTTTAAAAGGGGGAAGGTTGAAGGAAGGATTGCTGGCAAGGGTCCCGTTCAGGTGGATCTCTCCCTCATCCAATGGCAGCAGACCGGCGATGAGGTGTAACAGCGTCGTCTTGCCGCTGCCAGAGGGGCCAAGCAGGATGGCGATCTCCCCTTGAGGTATCTCGAATGACACACCTTGGACGGCTGTGGTCTCTGAAAAACGCTTGGTGACGTCATCGACGACGATCATGGCTGGCCTCTTTGGGGATACAGGCGGGACCACCAGCCGAGGAAGAGGGCCGCCAGAGCACCTCCAATGAGGGTGAGAAGTACCAGAGCCAGGCAGAGCCCGGCCACAGCATCCGAGGCACCATAGTGCAGGTAATTATATACTCGCATGGCGATGGTCCCCTGCCCCGGTGGGGCCACGATCAGGCTGGCTGCCAGTTCGCCGCTGGTAAAACTAGCTACCAGGCCAAAGGCGGCGACGAGGCCCGGAGCCAGAATGGGCAGACGTACCTGAAAAAAGCCCTGTAGGCGGCTCGTCTGCAGCACCTCTGCAGCCTCCAAAAGACGATGGTCGATGCGGCGTATATGCGCCTGCAGGATGAGGGCGCCCCAGGGGGCAAAGCGGCTGAGGGAGGCCAAGGCGGGCATCAGACGCCGGCCATATACGATATTGGGCGCTATGCGTCGCCACAGATTGATCGAACCGATGCCAACCAGAGACGGAGGGATGGCCAGTTGGGCCATGACCACCGGCCACCAAATGGCGGCTGACCAGCCATTCCCCGATAGTTCGCGGGCCACGGGCAGGATCAGAATCGTGGTGGCACAGCCGGCCAGGAGACTTGTCAGGGCGGTGAAAACGATCTCGCTGCTCGCTGCCTGTAGCGTGTCGACGAGGAGGGGGAGGCTGCGGATGCTTTCCCAGAGCACAAGGAGGGGGACCGTAACTTGCATGGCGGCTATGAGCCAGGCAGCCTGCAGGAACATCCTCAATATGGCGGGCCATTGGGGGGAGACCTGCCAGGCTGAAAGGCGCCAGTTGGCTTTTACGTTCGCCCGTCTCAGGTTGCTTTGGGCAAGACTGATGGTGATCAGGGAAATGCACAGCAGCGGAGCGGCGGTCATCAACGCCCTGGAGGCGCTGGCTGTGGCGCTGTACTCGGCAAACGTCTCCAGGGCGTAGACGTTGGTCTGAAAGAGGGTGGGCACGCTGTAGTCCAGCAGGCTCAGCACGAACAAGAGTCCGCTGCTCGCGAGGATGTAGGGGGCGACGAGGGGCAGGATGATCCTGGCGAGACAACTGGTGTCGTTTCTGTATATCCGTGCCGCGGCGATCAGATCGGGATCGAGGGAGGCAAAGCCTATGAGGGCCAATCCTATGGCCAGGGGGAGCAAGGCCATGGTCTGTACCCACCAGCTTGCCGTCCAGCCCCTTGCCATAGCGCCAAGCGTGCCCGGGGACTGGCTCACCAGTGAGGACCAGGTCAGGGCGTGAATATACGGTGGCAGAGCGATCAGAGCCAGGATGCTCCAGCGAAGCCAGGAGAGCGGCGGTTCGTGCCATTGCCAAAGGAGGAGGGCGACGGCGACACCCAGGACTGTGCCCGCGATGGCGACAGCGCCTGCCAGCGACAGAGAACGGAGCAGTAACTGTAGGCGTCGTCCCTGGGGCAGGATAAGGGGCCCGATTTCCCCCTTTGCTATCGAGCCCGGCTCGCCATCAAAGGGGATGGCGAGGATGGGACCCGAGACCAATGAAAGGAAAAGGAGGAGGCCCAGCCAATGAAAGAGTTGCGCGCTATGTTGTCGGATCTTTGACCAGGATAAACGTCGGTAATTCACGACCCTCTCGAACATGCCGCTCCTAGCGCACGAATACCTCGCGCAGTTCCTCTTGTGCTTGTTTGATCTGTTCATAGACGGCCTGGAGGCCTATCTCCATGCCCTTTACTTCTGTCTCCTCCTGACAACCAGAGAATATCTGACTGTGGAGCGAGATATGGCTCCATCCAGAATCGATCAGTGCCTGGTCTATTTCCGGGCTGAGAAGGTAGTCGATGAGTTCTTTTCCGGCTTCAGGGTGTGGCGCGTCGGCGACCAGGGCTACACTGTTGGGAACGATGAGCGTTCCCAGCTCGTCCTGATCGGGGAGGATGAGGCTTACCGGCTCGCCTCGCGATATGGCACTGCAAGCATCGTCGGTATCCGTAAGCCCCCACAGCAGTTCTCCCTTTACTACCAGGTCGCGAACCACCGAGTTTCCGTCGACGATGCGTACATCGGCATCCCGGACCTCCTGAAAGAACTCTTGGGCTCTTTCCGGGCCCCAGTGGGCGTATAGGGCGGCAGCATGTGTTGCCGTGGTGCCAAAGATGGGATAGGCAAGCCCAACCTGCTCTCCCGGCCATCGAGAATCTGTGAGGTCGTGTATGGAGTCGGGATATTCGTCTCGTTCCAGTTTTTCCGTGTTCACCACGATCACCCTCGCACGCCCCGCAAAGCCGGTCCAGTAGCCTTCAGGATCGCGATAGACCGCAGGAATATCCTGGGCCGCCTCTGGCGTATAGGGGGCCAAGATACCGCGCTCTTTCAGGAGTAACGTCTGGGCGAATTCGCCGTTCCAAAAGACATCGGCCTGAGGCTGCTCCTTCTCGGCGATCAGGCGATTAACCAGGCCCGTCGTCTTGGCGGCCTCCACGTCGTACACGGCCAGCGCCTTGATGCCAGTTTCCTCTTCAAAGCGATCGAGGATCGGCTCGGAATATATCTGATCGACCGAGGTATAGACGACGACCTGGGAAGGCTTTTTTTGACAGGCGGTGGTGCCAGCGAGGGTCGTTACCAGCACGAGCCCAAAAATGACGACCCGGGAATAAAGATTCCCTCTGAAGCGACGAGATAACACGTTATCCTCCCTTTTGAAAAATGGCTCGACTGAATGACGCCAATATATCATGGTTCTTTTCTGATGGCTATTCCTCTTGGCGGCTGACAGGGACGTGAGGAGGCTGCATGGGTGTCGCGTCCACGGCAAGTACTGGCCGCTAGTTCACTTTGCGGATGCCACTCTCACCGCGCCGCTTCCGCAGATAGTTGCCTATCTGCCAGTCGCGGGCCGCCCGTTGCTTGCGTACCTTGCCCGAGGGCTGGCGGATGTAGGCATAGGTGACGGTACGGGTATAGCCACCGTCCTCATCATCGACGTGTTCCTGTTCCTGCTGCATGTCGATGATCTCCCCCTCCCACTGGCGCAGCAACTGAACCGTCATCAGGATCAGGGACAGCGCCCCCGCTGCGGCGAGGCCCAGGGCCAATCCCTGTCCGGCCTGGGGCACAAAGACGAGGACCGCTCCTATCACCACCAACCAAAAGAGGGCTACCCCCAATAGTTTGGGCAGAACCTTGCCCCCGCCACCGCTTTTTTTCTGCCCGGGGGCCGATGCTGTCCCTCCATAGGGAGAGGTGGCCATCCATTCATTCCCCATCCAACGGTGCCAGGCGCCGCTGCCCTCCTGCAGCATCCACAGGTTGCCCTCCGCATCGGTGACCCTGATTTCGCCGAGGGCGACACGGTAACTATCGCCGTCCATGCGCCCGGCGGCGTAGGCGTCCGTCAGTTGGCGAAAGCGCCTCTCCGCCTGCCTAAACTGGTTCTCGTTACCTGTCATGTCTGTTTCCTCCAAAGTGTAGTGTGTTTCTATGTCTACGGTATGCTGCTCTGCTATGCGGAGCGTGGCTCTGCTGGTTCTTGATGGCGTGGTGCGCCGTGAGCGGCGAGGGATCGCCCCCGCGCGGCGTCCATCATGGCGTGGATATTCTCCAGGGGCGTATCCATGGGGAGATCGCATCCCGTGCTCAAGATGAAATTGTCGTGTGGGGCCATGGTCTCCATCAGTTCCGGGGTGGCGCGATAAACGCCGCTGGGCGTGCGCCCATTCAGTACCCGTACGGGATCCAGGTTACCCAGCAGCACCGCCTCCTCCGGTATCTCTTTGATCGTCTCGGCAAAGTCGACCATGGGCCCCAGGCTCAGTCCCTGGACTCCCGTCTCGATCATGGCTTCGATCAGGTGGTTGGTGCGCCCGCAGATGTGCAGGATGGGAACGGTATCCAGGGTGGCCACGATCTCTTTGATATAGGGGCCGCGAATTGCTGAAAGTGATCGGGAGACAGGAGGCTGGCCGTGGGCTCGAACGATATCGACCATCTTTTTGGACATGATACCCTCTCTCCCTTGATATGCGGGAATCATACGTGAAAAAATGGTAACGGGCAAGCCTCAGCGTTGTTTATGGAAGGGAATGCGCCCGGCGATGCGAATCTCTTCCAGCTCCACGTGACACGTATAGGCGCGCACCGTCACCCCCGAACGGGCGACGCGATACAGGATGTCGGCAAAGGCGGGATCCATCTCCTCATGGGGCGCAAAGGCCACCGCATCGGAGCGTTGCACCACAAAGGCCGCGGCGGCTCTGTCTCCCGAGGCCGCGATGGCGGCCAGCGTCTCCAGATGTCGACGTCCCCGGGCTGTGGGGGCGTCGGGAAAGAGGGCCAGCCCGTCCTCGACCAGGTTCACCGACTTGACCTCCACCCAGAGCGTTCCCTCTGAGCCCCTGAGACAAAAGTCGAGGCGGCTGTGATCTCGGATCACCTCCTGTTCTACGACGTCATAGCCTGCGCCCAGGGGGAGATCGTCATCCAGCGCCTCGCGAAAGAGGGCGTTGGGAAGCCGCGAGTCGACGGAGACCAGCTGGCTATTGTGCCTGACCAACACCAGATCGTAGGAGGTCTTGCGCGTTGGCTTGTCCACCCGCGTGATCCATACGTCGCGCTCCGGCGTGAGCAGTTCGTACATGCGGCCCGGACTGGGCACGTGGGTCTTTACCTCCTGTCCGTCCACGGATACCGTGGCCAGAAAGCGATTATGGCGCGTGACAAAGGCGCCGCGAAGCAGCGGCGGGAGTTTCAAGGTGCCTCCATTGATGGTATCGCTACCTGAGTTGTGGCTAGATTCTACTGCTTTTGGGCCGGTGAGGAAAATGAAAACGAGATGGGGTGTAGATTTCGCACCGCTGTGAACGGGCGGTGAATGCGCAGGCGCCCTTGCAATCTCTTGTAGAAGCGAGTATAACATAAGAGACAGTTGGGCTGGAGACGGGGGAGCGACATCATGGTGGAAAAGACGAATGTGCTCTTTATTCTGACCGACGATCAGGGAGTATGGGCGGCGGGATGCTATGGCAACGACGAGATGCGCACGCCGAACCTGGATCGCTTGGCGGATCAAGGTACCCTTTTTGAGAACTTTTTTGTGGCTACCCCCGTCTGCTCTCCCAGCCGCGCCACGTTCCTCACTGGTCGCATCCCCTCCCAGCATGGCGTGCACGACTGGATCTGCGAGGGCAACGTGGGGCCTGACGCGGCACGCTACATCAAGGACGAGATCACTTACACGGACGTGTTGGCCGCCCACGGTTGGGCCTGCGGTATCAGCGGCAAGTGGCATCTGGGGGCCAGTCAGGTTTCTCAGCATGGCTTCCAGCATTGGTATGTCCATCAGAAGGGAGGCGGTCCCTATTACAACGCCCCCATGGTGCGCGATGGGAAATTGGTCAACGAGCCCGGCTATGTCACGGATAGGATCACCGACGACGCCCTGGCTTTCCTCGGCGCCCACGCCGACGACGAGGCGTCCTTTTATCTGAGCGTGCACTATACGGCACCCCATAGCCCCTGGGACTGTCACCCTCAGGAGATCGTGGATTCCTACGACGACTGTACCTTTGACTCCTGCCCCCAGGAGCCCCGCCATCCCTGGGCCACCTCGCTGACCGATCGTTGTCTGGGTGACCGCGAGATGCTCAAGGGATACTTTGCCGCCGTGACGGCCATGGACGCCAATGTGGGGCGTCTTCTGGACAGGCTGGAGGCGATGGGCGTGCGGGAGGACACGCTGGTGATCTTTGGCAGCGACAACGGGTTCAGTTGCGGGCATCACGGCTTCTGGGGCAAGGGCAATGGCACCGAGCCACGTAACATGTACGAGAACTCGATCAAGGTGCCCTTTATCGTCAGTCATCCGGGACGTATCCCCGCTGGCCGGGTGCAGGGGGCCATGGTCTCGGCCTATGACGTGATGCCCACCCTGCTGGAGTATCTGGATCTGCCCATGCCCCGGGAGCGGGATCCCGTGGGCAAGAGTTTTCTGCCCGTGCTGTTGGAGCAGGAAGATGAGGCGCGCCAGCAGGTGGTCGTCTATGACGAGTATGGGAACACGCGTATGGTACGTACCGAGGAATGGAAGTACGTCCGACGTTATCCCGATGGTCCCGACGAGTTGTGGAATCTGGTGGAGGATCCCGACGAGCGCCACAATCTTATCGACGAGCCCGGTCAGGGGCCGCACATCGCGCAGATGGAACAGTTGCTGGAGGGATGGTTCGCCCGCTACGTGGACCCGGATGTGGACGGCCTAAAGCAGGATGTGACGGGGCGGGGGCAGTTGCGACCCGTCTTTCCCGCCTGGCAGGACGAGGGACCGGCTTATCACCACGATTAGGGGAAAGTGAAATCCTGGAAAGGAGCATATCATGGCCATCTATACCTATGCGAAATTGACAGAGGAACAGCTGGGAAAGGTGCGGGCCTTTGAAGAGGAGACGGACAGGCGCGTATTGGTTCTCCGTTCTTACAACGCGCAGCCGGACGAACTCGGCGAGGAGGAATTGGAAAAGCTCCAGGATCTGGAGGCGGAACTGGGGTATGTAATCCTCGCGGTAAAATAGGCACTCACTATGGATTTTAAGGAGAGGGTATGACAGAGATCAGCATTCGTGGCACCGAGTTTCTCCTGGATGGCGAATCCACATATTTGGGGCGCATGTTCGAGGGACATCGTATCCAGGGGCTATTGTTCAACGTACGGGCCGTGCAGGCCACCTTTGACGACGCCAATCCGGAGACGCGCTCCAACTGGGCCTATCCGGATACGGGGGTATGGGATCCGCAGCGTAACGTGCGCGAGTTCTGTGAAGCCCTGCCCTCCTGGCGTCGCCATGGCGTGCTGGCCTTTACCATCAACGTGCAGGGGGGCGGTCCCCTCTATATCCCCGAGATCTATCAGAATTACGATAACAATGGCTTTACGCCGGATGGACATCTGAAGGCGGCCTATGCGGGGCGCATCGCCCGCGTGTTGGAGCGGGCCGACGAACTGGGTATGGTGGTCATCGTGGGGTTCTTTTACTGGGTGTTTCTGCGCGAGATGGAGGGGGAAGAGGCGGTGTGGCGTGCGGCCCATGAGACCCTCGAATTCCTGGAGGGCACCGGGCACCGCAACGTGCTCATCGAACTGGCCAACGAGGTCGACGTGGTCGTGGACCGCACCTCGTACGACATCTTTCGCTGGAACCAGGTGCACGAGATGGTGGAGGTCCTGCGGGAGGACCATCCCGATTTCCTCTATTCCACCAGCGGCGGAGGGGCGGACGTGGAGACGGGGCGGGGCATGCCTTCTCCCTCTTTGGTGGAGAGCGCCGACTATGTGCTGCTCCACGGCAATGGTACCCGTCCGCCGGGACTGGCGGCGGCCATCCAGGCCGTGCGGGATATGCCGGCCTATGGCCGCGAGCCCAAACCCATCGTCATCAACGAGGACTCGCCAGCGGTGGCCAATATGGATGCTGCCTGGCGCAACGGCGCCTCCTGGGGCTATTTCGACCAGGGCTTTGAGGACCAGGGCGACGATCCCTACGAATCCTATCAGAAGCGTCCGCGCACCAATGAGGGCCCCTATACGGAACTCAGCGGGTTCCAGACCCCGCCGGTGAACTGGACCATCAA
>JAWLEV010000072.1:0-13695 GCA_041685915.1 Anaerolineae bacterium
AATCGTACCATCTGGACCGCGCCCTGTTCATAGCCCGTAACCTGGGCATCGATGCCGTGGGGGTGGCGGCGGACCGGCGCAACTATGTACATATCGAGGTCTACTGGTGGCGCGAACTGCTGGCCACCACCCTGGCCTGGTGGGAGGTCAAGATCGCCCGCCCCACGCCCATGTTGGGGGAGCAGGAGCCCATCTTTTGAGAGCGTTCATGGACTCGTAGAGACGTGCCAGCGGCACGTCTCTACGGTGGGATATGCTATTCACGCTCCCCCTACATAGAGATTCATCAGGTTGTCTCGATCACGGGCCTGCCATAGCATCTCCTCGTCGCCGATGATGCAGTCGTAAAAACGGGATTGCCACCCGAAATCAGTATGCCTCGTGGCCCATATCCGTTTGTGCATGGCGACTTGATGGCTCCCAATGAACCGCCCGCCAATTGGGATTTTGGCGTGAGATTTATTTCGGGCGCCAGTTATCCAGTCTGAGCTTGTAGCCGGCAGACTGAATACGCTGATAGTGCCTTTGATTGCCGGTAATCAGTGTGAGATCGTGATGGAGAGCGATAGCGGCTACCATAGGATCGGCTCGGCCGATGGGTTGCCCCACGCGCTCCAAGTCAGCGTAAATCCGCCCTGCTAGCTCGGCGGCTTGCACATTCAACACAAGCACGTTCATGGCGGTCAGGCTGTCCAGGAACTGGCGCAGTCGTTCCTCACGCCGTATCTTGTGCAATCCCTTAACGATCTCCATAACGGTGATGACCGAGATGGTATAATGACCAAAGGTAGCGTGGTAACGGCTAGCCTGCGTGACGACCTGGGGATCAATGCCCTTGAGCACCTCTGAGAGGATGTCGGTGTCAAGAAGGGCCCTATCCACTATGCTGCCTCAACGGGTCACTCTTGCGCGCTTCCATCGCCTCTGCCACCACCTCATCTATCAGTTCGGGTTCTTGCGCAAACATGCCCAGGACGACATCGTCTGAGGCTTGGGATTCGAGGACACATTCTACCATATCTTGGAGCACCCTCTCGATAGTCGTGTTTCTGTTTTCAGCCATTTGCCTCAGACGCGCCAGCGCCCGTTCGTTCAGTTCTATCTCAATAGTCATGGTATCATCACTCCAGCGCGTATCATACCTTCCATCTTTGTTCAACTTTATCAGATTATGCTGCTGCGGGTGACGTGTGTCAATTCCCAGGCTACTGCGGTCATCGTAGATGACTGTCAACCCTGCTGAAGGCAGGTTGCGAATGATTACGGAGGGGCGCGGTCACGTAGGGCGGAGAGCCGTTCTGCCTCCCACACGTGGGAGTGCAGAGTAGGCGGAGCGACTGGGCAATCGGGCTCGCCTCATTCTCATCCCCGTGCCTCTTGCTGATCCTCGCGGAGGTGACAGTGCTTGTACTTTTTGCCGCTGCCGCACCAGCAGGGATCGTTACGCCCGAGCTCTCGCAGCCTGCGCCGTGCCTCGGATTTCTCACTTGCACTTACCAAGCCCTCGAATTTCCCCCCAAGGTCCCCAAAGAGAGAAGGCCTCGGTGTGGAGCGCTCTTCCAATAGACCCAACTCGACCTGCACATCCTCCCAGTCACCCATCACCATGGGGTCCACGCGGCCGGCTTCGAACGCCCGCTCCATTATGGGAGCCGCTTCGACTGCCTCCAGGTCTACGAGATAGAGGACGAGGAAACCGTTCACCTCTGGCTCGAGGGTTTCGAAACGCTCCAGGGCCGCCGTGAGGACGCTGACACAGGCTGAGCGTACATCGGGGTGGTTTGTCCCGATCTCTTCCAGGCTGTGAGCGGCAGCGACCCGCGCCCAGGTGCCGTGGGATGTGTCGAGCACATAGTTCGCCAGAGCAGGTATGGCCGCCGGCCCGATCAGGGCGAACACGGTGGGCATCTCCTCCGATATCCAGTCGTCGTCAAAGTCGTCGATATCCTGAAGCAGTTGGATAAGGGGTTCGATGGCCTCCTCTGCCCGCAGTTGCCCCAGGGCGCGCCAGGCATGGATCGGCCCCCAGATCGCAGGGTCATCCGAGGGGGCGTCGCCCAGGGCCATGCAGATCAGGTCGGGGACGTGTTCCGGGCTTAGGCCGAGGGCCAAATAGTCGGACCATTCGTGCACCTCAGGTTCGCCCATGGTCAGTAGTTTCGATACGGGTTCTGGGTAATCTTGCTCGGTCATAGCGTGATCTCCCTCCATAACCTCCTCGCCGAGGATGCGCCGGCGCCAGTGTTGCAGCAGCGATTCCTCGTCTTTCTCAAATCGTTCGTCTTTCTCGATCTCTGGCAAGTCATCATCGACTATTTCCGTAAATCTTACCAAGGGGAGGGGGTTATCCGGGTGGTCTAGGGGGAGGTGTTCCTTATCGTCTGGTATGGCGTGAATATCCACGATGCCTGCCACGGCGAATTCATCGCCCACATTCCATCCTGGCAGTCCGATCGGGAGCGACTCGCGGATTCCAGAGAGATCGAGAAGCAGCGTGGGGCACTGGGGGCAGAACCAGCCGCTATCATCACCTGTGATGAACGAACCAGTCTCCTCGTCGCCGCATCTTGTGAGCACCAGATATGTGGCCATCTGCTGCTTCAACGTGCTGCCACACTCGGGGCATGGGCCGGGGTTATCGTCGAAATATCCGTATATGCACTTGCGCGGAACACTGACGTCAATGCTCATGTGTTACCTTTCTTTCAGGATCGTTGTCTCTTGTGCGGCCATCCGCTAATTCGGATACCCCTTGGCATATCCAGGGAATCACAGCCTCTCTTTCTACGAGTCTACGATAGATTATGCCCTTGTGGATGGCATCCGTCAATCCTTGTATTCGCCGAGATGGAAGGAAAAGATGCTACGCATCTTTCGAATAGTAGAGACGTCCCGCCAGGACGTCTCTACAACACATCGCATCTATCCCCGCCATTCACTCGCGTGCATCATTGTATATTCATGAAGGAAAGGAGGCAACGTGTTCAGGGAAGGGGATTGCGACCACCTAACCTACAGCGGCCAGAGCATGGGCACCAGGGCGATGGCCAGGATATAGACCAGCACAGTAAGTAGAGCGCCAACTTTTAGGAAATCGGCAAATCGGTACCGCCCGGGGCCGTAGACGATGAGGCAGGCGGGCTCCAGGGGGGTCAGATAGGAACAACTGGCCCCCACGGCGATCATGATGGCAAAGGTGCGCGGGTTCAAACCCACCTGTGAGGCCGTCTGTATGGCCACGGGCACCACCACCACGGCCGCCGCCTGATTGGACATGGGCTGCGTCAGCAGCAGGGACAGACCAAAGAACCCTGTCAGCAGCCAGACGGGGTGCGTCTGACCGATCAGGTCTACGATCCCGGTGGCAAGGAGTTCCGCTGTTCCCGTGTGTTCCATGGCACTGCCCAGGGCCAGCATGGAACCGATCACTATCAGCGCCTTCCACTCCACCCCACGGTAGGCCTCGTCCGACGTGATGCAGCCCGTGAGAAGGGCCATCAACACGCCGGTAAGCACGGCCACCGGCAGGGCGAGAATGTCGAGGGCCACCGCAACGAACACGCCGGCAAAGGTGGCGATGGCAAAGGGCGCCCGCTCTAGGTTGGGACGCTCGTATTCCACCGTGCCAATCATGCGAAAGGTGTTGTTCTCATCCAGTCGGGCGATATTCCGGCGATCCCCCTGGATGAGGAGCTGATCCCCTGCCCTAAAGGGAATCTGGCTGATCTTGCGGGCGATGCGCCTCCCCCGCCGACTGACGCCCAACACCTGAGCCCGGTACCGTTGCCGGAACCACACCTGTTTCAACGTCCGCCCGACTAACGGCGAGTTAGGCAGAACAATGGCCTCGACAATGACTGTATGCTTCGACTGTAGATCGGAGAGGGAGAGTTTCACCTCGGCTTCGATATCGACGCCCGTGACATCTTTTATCTTGGGGATTTCATCGCGCGGCCCCTTTACCAGAAGGAGGTCCCCCTCCTCCAGTGTGAGATCTGCGCTCGGGGGAAGGTAGGGTTGCTTGTCCCGCACCACCCGCAGCACGGTGAGATCCAGGTCTCGCCCCAGGGCAGATTCGCCCAACGTCTTTCCGATCAAAGGGGAGTCGGGGAGGATGAGGAGCTCGGTGAGGTATCGCTCGATGCCAAACTCTTCGAATAAGTCCTCGCTGCCCTCGCGTTCTGGCATCAGGTGACGCCCTATGAAGAACATGTAGGCCAGGCCTACCAGCACGATGGGTATACCCACCAGGGTCATCTCGAACATGCCAATGGGCCGCATATCGTAGCGACTTATCAATCCGCTGATGACGATATTCGTGGAAGTGCTGACTACTGTTACTGAACTCGCCAGGATGGCGGAAAAGGCCAGGGGCATGAGTAGTTTCGATTGGTCGATCTCGGTTTTTCGGGCCATGCTGATGGTGACGGGCAGAAGGAAGGCTGTGGTGGCCGTGTTGCTCATGAGGGCGCTCAGGGTCGCCGATATGGCCATCACCATGGCGATCAATCCAGATTCGCTGTCGCCCGTGCGTTTCAAGATGGCGCTTCCTACCATATCTACAACGCCCGTATGCACCAGCGCACTGGTCAAAACGAACAACCCGAAAATCATGATGACGGCGTCGCTGCCAAAACTGGAAAAGGCTGTATTCGATGGTAATAGGCCAGTGAGGATCAGTGTCAGGAGAATCCCCACGGCCACGATGTCTGCGGGGGCCTGTTCAAGGGAAAAGAGCGTTAAAGAGATCACGATGATGAAAAGAAGGAGAGCAATCTGATAGGTCATGGTGATGACTCACCTCCCTGAAAAAGAGCACGCAATCTGAGTGGTGTCATGGATGGGATGATTTCGACGGCGCCAGCGCTGAAGTGCACGAGAAAAAAAAAGAAGGCCCTCATCCAAGGGAAAAGGGGTCGAGCCCAGGCTCGACCCCTTTTCCCCTCGCCCGTAACAATGGCCTCTAACGCAGAATCGAGCTTTCTCGTAGTTCTATGCACTATTCTAAACCAGAGAGCACCTGTAGCCGGTCGTCGACCTCGGTTTGCAGGCCAGGTAATAACTGTCCCAACTCCTGGCGGATAAGCGTGGTTGTAGCTGTCATCAGTCGGTGCACTCGGAGCGTCGACGCGACACGTACCCCCTGCTCCCTCCTTCCAGGGCTATCTTCGGTCCTCCTGGCGTTTCTTGCAGTGTAGCTATACGGCCGCCGGTTGGACCTCGCCCGCCACGATGGCCTCCAGTTCGGTGGATTCGAGGGTTTCCCGCTCTATGAGCAGATTAGCGATGGCGTCCAGTTTGTCGCGCTCTGTCTCCAACACCTCTTTGGCCCGGCTGTAGGCCCGGTCGATGACCGTTTTGATCTCGCGGTCGATCTGCGAGGCGATTTCTTCGCTGTAATCGCGCTGCTCGCCGATCTCTCGTCCCAGGAACACCATCTCATCCTTTTTGCCAAAGGCGCGCTGGCCCAGCGTCTCGGACATGCCGTACTGCATGACCATGTTGCGGGCGATCTGGGTTGCGCGCTTGATATCGTCATTGGCGCCTGTGGTCACGTCGGAGAACACGATCTCCTCCGCTGCGCGGCCGGCCAGCATCCCCGCCAGGTCGTCCTCGAACTTGGATTTAAAGTGCAGGGAGCGGTCGTCCTCGGGCAGGGACATGGTATAGCCGGCGGCCCGGCCTCGGGCTATGATGGAAACCTTGTGCACCGGATCGCAGTGTTCCAGCTTGAGCTGTACCAGGGCGTGCCCACCCTCGTGGTAGGCGATAATCTCCTTTTCCTTTTCAGTTATGAGCTTGCTGCGGCGCTCGGGCCCGGCGATCACGCGCTCCACGGCCTCCTGGAACTCGGCCATGCTGATGCTCTTGCGGTCGCGCCTGGCGGCCAGGATGGCGGCCTCGTTGACCAGGTTCTCAATGTCCGCCCCCGTAAAGCCCGGCGTCTCCTTGGCCACTACCGTGAGGTCCACGTCCGGCGCCAAAGGCTTGCCCCTCACGTGAATCTCCAGTATGCCCTCTCGCCCGCGGCGGTCGGGCTTGTCGACGACGATGCGTCGGTCAAAGCGTCCGGGGCGCAACAGGGCCGGGTCCAGGATATCGGGCCGGTTGGTGGCGGCCAGGATGATGACGTTGGTGTCCGTGTCAAAGCCGTCCATCTCCACCAGGATCTGGTTCAGGGTCTGCTCCCGCTCGTCATGGCTTCCTCCCAGACCGGCGCCGCGCTGGCGCCCCACGGCGTCGAGCTCGTCGACAAAGATGATACAGGGGCTGTTTTGTTTGGCCTGTTCAAAGAGATCCCGGACGCGGCTGGCGCCCACGCCCACAAACATCTCCACAAACTCGGAGCCACTGATGCTGAAAAAGGGAGCGCCCGCCTCACCGGCCACGGCACGGGCCATGAGGGTCTTGCCTGTGCCTGGTGCGCCCACCAGCAGCATGCCCTTGGGAATGCGGGCGCCCAGAGCGGCAAACTTTTCCGGGGCTCTCAGGAATTCTACTACCTCCTGCAACTCCTGCTTGGCCTCCTCTGCTCCTGCCACGTCGTCAAAGGTGCAGGTGGGCGTATCGCCCGAGACCCTGCGCGCCTGGCTCTTTCCAAAGGAAAGGGCGCGATTGTTGCCTGATTGGGCCTGTCGCATCATAAAGACGAGGAAGAACAGGATGAACAGCATGGGCAGGGCCTGGATCACCAAGAAGCCCCAATTTTCCCACAGGCCGGGACTCAGGACGGTCAACTCGCCCACCGTCTGAAGCTGGTCGGGATCGACGCCCAGGGAGGCCAAGGTCTCTCCCAGTGCCACCTCGGGTTCCTTGCGCGTGCGGTAACGTGAGCCGTCATTGGCCGTTATTTTGATGGTGCCATCATCCGCAATGGAGAGGCTCTCCACGTTCCCACTGCGGATCATGCTGGCCGCCCTGTTCAGGGGGATCTCCTCCACAGTATCTCCAACGGAGAAAAAACTGTAGAGTAGGGCGACGCTTGCTACCATTATCAGCAGATAAACGAAAGCGTTCTTTGGTAAACCGATATCCATCTATTCGTCATCCTCCATCGTCGCTTTTACGACGATCGCAAAAGTCAAACCAAAGTACATCCTCGTGCTTCTTACCATAATAGATTATACCACGGATGTAGGGAAAAGAAAAATGCCCTGTAATTTGTGCAGGAGGCATCGCCCCCGCGACAACTATGTCCATAGTATACACTGACTGGGAACTTGATCAAACTCACGGGCTTTTGGAGGGTTGGCAGGATGGGAGGAGGGGCTTTCCTCAACGAATCTATCCGTAAATTTTTCCGAGAAATGCTTGACAAACACCCTGGAATATGCTATTATAATGAGTGCAAGGCTTCGAGAGGTTGAGGCTTTCACTCTCGATCATTCGTTAAGAAGCAAGGTAAGACGAGCGGAAAGCCGAGCGCAAGTTCGGTGGCCCGTCATCCGATATGAGTGCGGCAGTTGAAAGATTACCGCAGCGAAGTCGGAGCAAAGTAGTCGCTGTAGAAGGCGATGAAAAGCGTCAAGCCGGGCTTGTGGAGGAGACACTCCAGAAAAACGAGGCGGATGATGCGAGTGAATAGCGTAGATCACTTGGAGCCTTGCACTTTTTATTGCCTCGCTGTAAAGGCGGGGTTTTTTTCGTTGTAGGATGCGTTTCGGCCGTCTCCACCGTTCATAGTAATACGCAGCGGGGCTTGGCTCAAGATTCCGTGGAGGATAAGGACGCAGATCGGATCACCAATCCGACCAGACCCACCTGTTTACGATGAGGCACTATTCTTACCCTCATTCTCCCTGTTGATCTACCATCTATCATAGATATAATAGGCGTAACAAGTTATCAGCCCCATTCCATGACGGGCAATTGCAAAGGACAGGGAGGGTACCATGCGCGTTGCAGAGATTGTGGTTAGGATACTGGAAAAAGAGGGGATCGAGGCCGCCTTTGGCATCCCGGGCGCGGCCATCAATCCCGTGTACGAGTTCCTCGGCACCTCTGAGCAGATCGCTCACTTTACCGCCCGCCACGAGGAGGGTGCCGTGCACGCCGCCGACGGCTACTATCGCGCCAGCGGGCGTATGGCCCTGGCCATCTGTACCTCGGGCCCTGGGGCCACTAACTTTGTCACCGGGTTGTACACGGCCCAGATCGACTCCATGCCCCTCATGGCCATCACGGGCCAGAACGTGCGGGACCAACTGGGCAAGGAGGCCTTCCAGTGCGTGGACATCGCCAGCATCGTGGAGCCCGTCTGCAAGGCGGCCTGGACCGTCACCGAGCCCACCCAGATCCCCTACATCATGCAAAAGGCCTTCCACACCGCCCGGGAGGGGCGTCCGGGCCCCGTGCTATTGGACCTGCCCCTGGATGTGCAGATGGCCGAGATCGACTATGACCCCGACACCTATGTCTCCTTGCCCATCCACAGGCCCGCCCCCGAGCCCGAACAGATCCGCCGCGCCATAGAGATGCTGCTGGCGGCAGAGAACCCCGTCCTCATCATGGGTGGGGGCGTGCTTTTGGCCGAGGCCACGGAGGAGTGTGTGGCCCTGGCCGAGCATCTCTCGCTGCCCGTCATCACCACCTACATGGCCAAGGGGGGCATCCCGGCGGAGCATCCCCTGCACGTGGGGCACATTGGCAGACAGGTGGGCACGCCCTTTGGAAACCAGTTCTTTCTGGACTCGGACCTGGTGCTGGCCATCGCCTGCCGTTTCAACGACCGCCACACCGGCGATGTGGACGTCTACACCGAGGGCCGCACCTTTATCCACGTGAACATCGAGCCCTCCCACATCGGGCGCATCGTGCCCACGGAACTGGGCATCGTGGCCGACGCGCGCCCCGCCCTGGAGGCCCTGCTGACCGAGGCCAGGCGTCGCACGGAGCAGCGAGAACCCACAGAACGCGTGGCCCGCATCCCTGAGGCGCGGGCGCGGCTGGCCCGCAAGACCGACTACGACCAGGTGCCCATCAAGCCCCAGCGCGTGTACCACGAGATGAACGCCTTCTTTGGGCCCGATACCATCTTTACCACCGGCTGCGGCCTGACGCAGATCTGGTCCGGCCAGTTTCAAAAGGTGTCCAACCCCCGCACCTACCTGGCCTCGGGCGGCGCGGGCACCCTGGGATACGACCTGCCGGCGGCCATCGGGGCCAAGGTGGCCCGTCCCGAATCCACGGTGGTGGCCGTCATGGGCGACGGGGGCGTGGGATTCATGATCGAGGAGTTGGCCATGGCCTGCCAGTACGACGTGCCCATACTGGTGGTGATCATCAACAACGGCTTCCTCAGCCTCATCCGCCAGAACCAGCGCTACGCCTATGAGTACCAGTACGGCGTGGACCTGGCCTACAGCGGGGGCGGCATCGATTTTGTGCGTCTGGCCGAGGCCTTTGGGGCCCATGGGGAGCGGGTGCAGCGCCCCGAGGAGATCCGGCCCGCCTTTGAACGGGCCGTGGCCTCGAACAAGCCCGCCGTCCTCGATTTCATCGTCGAGCGCGAGACCGACGGCGCCATGGGCGCCAGCCTGGATGCCATCCGCGAGTTTGCCCCGTAGGGTGGACTTGATCTCCAGCATTTGTCGGCCGCTATCGCAACCGGCCCCGCCTGCTCACCGGCGGGGCCGGTTTTGTTTGCCATTGATGTAAAATTGACTGGACACTACTTCGGGAATACGATATATGTACTGATCATATAGTATCAGGATCGGGACGGGATGATATCGTGAGGATGCCTCTGCCTTGCACAGACGAGACATCTCCTCATCCTCTCTTTCCAGCAAAACACAACCAGGAATCACAGACAGCGCCGGGCCTCCTTTTTGGGATCTGGACTCGGCACCGGCCACATACTGTAGGAGGCATCTATGATACAAAAGGTTCAAAAGGGCGTCGATGCTGTTCTTGGCTTTGTCCGCAGGCAGAAACGCAACTATCGCGTTGCGGTGGCCCGCTCCGCGGCCGACAGTTTTTTGACGAGCCTGACCAATCAGTACAACGGTATATATACCGTCGGACTTGGTGCCGATTCCGTGCAGTTGGGGACCATCAGCAGTGTCGGCAGCGCGGTCAGCAGTCTCATCGCTCTCCCCGTGGGCTGGTTGGTGGATCGACGGGGCGTCAAGTCCTTCTTTCTTTTGGCGATACTCCTCTCGGCAGGGGGCGCTCTGCTTTACGGCCTGGCCTATGATTGGCGCCTTATCATCGTGGCCGCCCTTCTCATCTCCATGTCTGGAAGGCTGATCGGTACGGGCTGCAGCGTGGTCTGTGCCGATTCGGTCAAGAATCCGGATCGCTTTACGGCGCAGAATCTCTGCGGCACCCTGTCCTCCATAGCCTCCATCGTCTCGCCCCTCATCGCCGCCTATCTGGTAACTCTCTCTGGCGGCGTGAATGTTGAGGGCATTCGTCCCCTCTACCATATCCGCTTTGTGGGCTATGGCCTCGTGTTCCTCCTTGTGGCCACCCAGTTACGGGAGCCTAGAGGGGAGGAGCTCGGACAGACCGCGGACGGCTTGCGCTTTGTGGAGGGTTTTCGCCAGCTCTTTTTGAAAAAGCCAGTCCTGCGCAGATGGATCATCATCTCCGTCCTCACGTCCATGTCCATGCCCATGTTTTGACCGTTTACACAGCTTTATGCCCACGAGATCAAGGGCGCGGACCAGTACCTCTTGGGTATAATGGCTAGCGCTACAGTTGTAGCGCGACTGGTTTTTGGTATTCCTTTGGGACGATTGGCAGATAGGATCGGGCGCAAACGCGTCATCTATTTGGCCACGCCGTTGTGGTATGCTTCCAACCTGTCTCTCGCTTTTTCTACCGGGCCTTTTATGTTGATATTGTACGCGGCGCTGCAGGCCTTCTATACGATCCTGTCCGGGGCCACGAGTGCCATGACCATGGAACTCGTCCCCGTCGATCAGCAGGGGCGCTGGAGCGGGCTGCTTGGCCTCTTTACGGGCCTGGCGACCATCCCCGCGCCGATTATCGGGGGACTCATCTGGCGAGAAATCGGTCCCATCTATGTCTTTCTCGTACCCGTCGTCCTCGATCTTCTCTTGAGGATCCCCCTGCTCTCCACTGTATCGGAAACCCTTGGCGGACCAAGCCCCAACGAGATGGGGGATGGGCATTCGGCGGAGCCGAATGCTTAGCAGAATACCTGACGGCATTCTGCCCATTGTGTGGCGTGGGCTGAACGTGCATTGGATCCTGGCAGGGTGCGCAACCTGTTTGGGTGAGTGGCGAATCCGCTTGTCGGATTCGCCAACAACCCGTTTCAACGGGTTGCTCGTATCAGACGTGGATTTCAATCTCGGTTGAAGAGGCTGCATTGCTCAAATGCTCCGCATTTGAGCACCGGCACTCCGAGGGAGCTCGGTGAACCGACCCCCTCTACGAGCCTTACTACAAGCCAGCGCCGCCTCTTCAGGGCGGCGTCGCCCCGCCGCAAACAGGCGGGGTCGGTTTTTGCTCCTCAGCCCCTTTGACAATCTAACCCCCTCTCTTTAGGATGAGGGCACAGGCAAAGGATCACCAGGAGGAAATACCATGCCACAGGAAAACGAGGGCGTCAACGTACATCCCACCGCCGACGTTCATCCCACCGCGCTGCTGGAAGGTGCCGTCACCGTGGGCGCCTACACCACCATCGACGCGGGCACCGTCATCACAGGCAATGTCACCATCGGACACCACACCCTCATCCGCTGCAACGTGGTGATCCGCGGCACCAACGCGATCGGCAACTATACCCACATCTACGATGCCGTCTGTATCGAGGGCGGGCGCCCGGCCCGGGCTGGGTCCTCCACGGCCGAGACGCCCGACCGCTCCCGCATCGGCGACGAGTGCTGGGTGAACCACGGTGCCACCATGCACGGCACCCGGCTGGCCGACAGAGCCGCCGTGGGCCTCAATGCCTGCTGCGACTATGACACCCATCTGGAGGAGGGCGCCGTCCTGGCCAACGGCAGCGCCACCCACGTGGGCCAGGTGATCCCCCGGAACGCCTTTGCCCAGGGCGTGCCCGCTGAGGTGGTCAGGGAGGATATCACCGACGCTGACCGCCGTGACTATTTCGGCCTCGTGCCCCGTATATGGACCCACTATCAGGGAGACATGATAGAGCAGCGAATTCGTGAACAAAGGGGAGATTAACTTGACCGCTTCCTCGCCTCCTCAGAGGGAACCCGATATATCCCGTGCCTACGTGCGCTTCTACGCCGAACTGAACGACTTTTTGCCGCCAGAGAAGCGCGGGCGCACCTTCCCCTACAGTTTTCTGGTGAGTGGGTCAGTCAAGGATATGATCGAGGCGCTGGGTGTTCCTCATACTGAAGTGGAGCTGATCCTCGTCGATGGCAGGTCCGTGGATTTCGACTACCAGGTGCAGGACGGGGACCGCATCAGCGTGTATCCCGTGTTCGAGTCCTTTGACGTCACGCCCCTGGTGCGGGTGCGTCCCGAGCCCCTGCGCGAGACCCGCTTTGTCCTGGACACCCACCTGGGCAAACTGGCCACCTATCTGCGCCTCTTTGGCCTTGATACACTCTATCGAAACGACTATGAGGACCCGGAACTGGCGCGTATCTCTGCTGAGCAGGGGCGCATCCTGCTCACCAAGGATCACCACCTGCTAAAGCGCAACTGTGTGCAGCACGGCTACTATGTGCGCGCCGTAGACGCCCGGGAGCAGTTGCTGGAGGTGCTCTCGCGTTTTCACCTGTTTCGCTCGACGGAGCCCTTTACGCGGTGCTTGCGCTGCAACGGCCTGCTGCGTCCGGTGCCCAAGGAGGCCGTGTACGATCGCCTGCCGCCCGGAACCAGGCGCCACTATGACGAGTTCCGCCAGTGTGACACCTGTGGCCAGATCTATTGGAAAGGGTCCCATTATCGGTGCATGCGGCGCTTTGTCAAGGAGGTGCTGGAGGAGGGCGGCGTCTCCGTCGACGGGGAGTGACGTTGGGGTGCACGTAAATGTTGTAGATGCCTCGCCATTGCTCGTCCGCGCAGGCGGACGATTGGCCGTAGGCCTGTGCAATGAGACTTTAGTCCATGCACTAACGGGGCGCCGGTGGCCAGCGGCCAATAAAGTCGAGTGCTGAGGCGCTTCGCGCCGGGTGTCGATCTGCATCGACACATCTGGGCGGCATCCAAGGGTGTGCTTAGGTTTGTTCATGCTCATCAGACTCCTCTTCCTGACAGGCCCGATGATTCTAACAGACTTTACGTGCACCTTGACGTTGACGCCGCTTTGGGGCCATGTTATATTGTCCCCACTGGGAAAAGAATCGGGAGACCCTAAGGGTTTTTCAGGGCCGGCATCTGATTTCATTCTGAACTGTTCAGCCCGTGTTTCAACTAAAAAAAAAGTTCCCATCAAACCCTTAGGGTCTTCGATGGAAGGAACGGGAAGATATAGAGGAAGGAGCGATCCATGGGTGAGCAGAAATACGCTGTGGGCATCGACTTTGGCACCGAGTCGGCGCGGGCCCTCTTAGTGGCCCTGTCGGACGGCGAGGAGCTGGCCAGCGCCGTATTCGAATATGAGGACGGCGTCATCGACGAGAGGCTGCCGGTGGGCGACGTGCCGCTGGAGCCGGACTGGGCCCTCCAGAACCCCAAGGATTATGTGCGGGCGGTCAAAGCCACCGTGCCTCAGGTCCTGGAGAAGAGCGGCGTGCC
>JAWLEV010000073.1:0-13391 GCA_041685915.1 Anaerolineae bacterium
CCCACTATCCCTGCCACCTCGTCCAGGTGCTGGCGAAAGCCCCCCTGGGGGCAGTACTCGTGGTTGGCATAGATGGTCTGACGTCCCATGGCTCCAGGAATGAGGAGCTTGGAGCCTCCGCCGAATATGGGGCCGCGCGGCGTGATCATGCCCGCGGCGATCTTGAGGTCGGAGCAGGCGAATTCCCGGTTTACCCAGATGGGGATGCCCTGGGAAGAGTTGCCATAGAACTCCAGGTTGTCGTAGGCGTTGTGGTTGATCACCTCCAGGCGCTCCACCAGATCCAGGCCGATCTTTTTTACAAAATCCTGGCGTATCATGGGGCGGTGCGCGGCCACGGCGCAGACGATGCGCACGTCATCGTCGCCCAGGCCGGCCGCCGCCAGTTCCTCCAGTATGTAGGGCAATATGCGGTAAGAGGGGGTGGGGCGTGTCAGGTCGTCTATCAGGATGGCCGCGTCGCGTCGCCCCTGAGCGACCTCTCGCAGGGGCGGGGCGCCGATGGGCTCGGCAAAGGCGCGGCGAATGCCTTCATCGCCGATGTCCGGTCCTCCTTTCATCTCCGCTACCGTGACGTCCCACGTATCGGGAAAGGTCATATCGAATTTCTCATCGCCATACCACATACCCCAGGGAACAGATACCGTCTTCATCATACCTCCTTCACTTGGTCCTATGGTCCCTTTATATAGCAACCGTCCAGGGCCTGTCAAGCGGCGATGGGACGTGGGATGTATTGCCAGTCCGCCCCACGCCGATTTATCTTTGACAGTGAGCACCACTGAGCCTATAATGTTCGCGTGTTGTGGACGGGAGGAACAGAGGGTGATACATGATGTGGACGATAAGCTTATTCTGTAAAGGCGCTCACTCCATATGATGATGTGATGTCGTGGGCGTTGGGGCCCCGGCATTCTGCACTTGAGATGAACGATGTAAACGCCGTGGGCACTTGCACGGCGTTTTTTCTATTGGGCCATACGATAAAGCGGACAACAAAGGGGACGAGGGACGAGACATGACGGTCAAAGCGTTCGTGTTCGATTGTGGGGGTGTTCTGCTTCGCGATGGCGACCTGCACATTTACAAAAAGTGGGCAGAGCGCCTGGAATTGACCTCCGATGAATTGGGAGAGCGACTCTGGCGTGGCCAGACGCGGGCCCTGGCCGAACGGGGCCAGATAACGGAGCAAGCGTTCTGGCAGCGGACGGGGAGGGCGTTGGGATTGGAAGATGCGGGGCAGATCGTCGCCCTGCGCGAGGATATCTGGAGCGCGTGGGTTGTCGATGAGGATGTCCTGCGTCTCATCGACCGCGTCGGCAAGCATTTTCGCGTGGCCGCTCTCAGCAATGCCACCGACGCTCTGGAAGACGCTCTACGCCATCGGTATGGCGTCCGCGATCGTTTCGAGGCCGTCGTCAGTTCGGCGTGCGTGGGTATGGTCAAGCCCGAAGAGGGAATCTATAGAGAAGTGTTGGATCGCTTGCAGTTGGCACCCCAGGAGGTCGTCTTTATCGATGATAGGGCGGAGAATGTCATCGCCGCGGCGGCTCTGGGCATGCATATTATCTGGTTCGTGGGTCCCCAAGAGTTGGAAAGGCAACTTCAGGTATATCTATCCGAGGGGTAAAGTGTTATACGTATCGAACCTGGGCAAGCGATATGGCGATAAGCTTCTCTTTGAAAAGGCGCACTTTATTGTCAATGAGGGGCAACGGATGGCGTGCGGAACAATTCGGGTACTTTTCGCGTCTTAGAATAGAATCCTGATGTCGAGGAGAGATGAGAGCGGTATGCCATCGCACGAGAGGGAGACTGGGCCCACAGATCTGAAAAACAATCCCATGTGGGAACCCCTTCCGCCGATCAATGGAACCTTGACCGGTGATTGGGACAGGGGGTTGGGCCACGTGGTCCTGCGCGGTGTGGTGCTGGGATTATTGATCGTCCTCTTTTTAGCGTTGCTGACCATGGTGTCGGGCTTGGGCGTGTACGCCTACTATGCCACCTCGCTTCCCTCTCCCCGTGAACTCTATGAACGAACCACCCCTTTCAAAAGCACCAAAATCTATGATCGCCACGGAGAGTTGTTGTTCGAGATCTTTGATCCCCTGGGGGGCAGACGCACCGTGGTGGACTTTCAAGAGATCCCCGACGTCGTCGTGGAGGCCGTGGTGGCCACCGAGGATGCCACCTTTTTCTCCAATCCCGGAGTCAACCCCCTGGCCATCGCCCGTGCTCTCTACATCGATCTGCGTAGCGGCGAGATCGTACAGGGGGGGAGCACCATCACCCAGCAGTTGGTCAAGAACCTGTTCCTGACCAGCGAACGCAAGCTGTCGCGCAAGGTCAAGGAGGCTATCCTTTCCGCCGAGATCACACGGCGTTATTCCAAGGCCGAAATCCTGGAGGTGTACTTGAACGAGGTCTATTTTGGCAATCTGGCCTACGGGATAGGGGCGGCTGCCGAGACCTACTTTGGCAAGGAGGTGGAGGATCTGGATCTGGCCGAGGCGGCCCTCTTGGCCGGCCTCCTCCAATCTCCTGCCCGATATGATCCCTATACCAATCCCGAGGCGGCCCTGGCGCGGCGCAGGACGGCGTTGCGGTTGATGCGCGAGGAGGGATACATCACACGTGCACAGGAACAGGCAGCCGATGTGGAACCACTGGATCTTAGACCCCAGGACACTGTCATGCAGGCGCCACATATGGTCACCCACGTCCGACAAGAGTTGGAGGAACTGTATGGTACGGAACGCCTCTACAATGGTGGGTTGGAGGTTTATACCACGCTGGATCTGCAAACACAGCAATTGGCGGAGGAGATCGCCCAAAAGCATATCGCAGAACTCTCCGAGCGTGGGGCCACGAACGCCGCCCTCGTAGCCATGGATCCTGATACGGGGCAGGTACTGGCCATGCTCGGTAGCGTGGACTTTTATGATCATAACATGGGTGGGCAAGTGAATGTGGCCACGCGTCTGCGGCAGCCGGGGTCCGCCATCAAACCCTTCACCTACCTTGCCGCCCTGGAGCAGGGATGGACCGCCGGTACCATGCTCATGGATCTGGAACAGTCTTTTCCCGATGGAGCCAATCCCCCTTACAAGCCGACCAACTATGATCACGAGGAATGGGGACCGGTGTCGCTGCGCACCGCTCTGGCCTGCTCCCGCAATATTCCGGCCGTCTCTACTCTGCACGAGATCGGCGTCCCCGCCCTGTTGGAGGTGACCTCGCGCCTTGGCATCCGCTCCCTTGTTCGTGATGATTATGGCCTCTCCCTGACACTGGGGGGTGGCGAGGTCACCCTGTTGGAGATGACCGCCGCCTATGGCGCGTTGGCCAATGGGGGGCGCCGCGTCACGCCGCAGACCATCCTCTATATCACGGATCAGCAGGGGCAGGTGATCATGCCCGAGACCACGCCCGAGATGGCGGAAGTGATGGATCCTCGCCATGCTTATCTCCTTACGGACATTCTTGCCGACGACGAGGCCCGCATCAGGGCCTTTGGTGCCAACAACCCCCTGGCTCTCTCCTTTCCTGCGGCGGCCAAGACAGGAACCACCGATGACTACCACGATAGCTGGACCCTGGGCTATACGCCGCGATGGGTCACGGGCGTCTGGGTGGGCAACAATGATAACAAGCCCATGGATGGTATCTCTGGGAGCAAGGGAGCAGGGCGTATCTGGCACGATTTTATGGAGACCGCCCTGGGTGAAGAGCCACAGCCCGACTTTGTGCAACCCCATGGGCTGGTAGAGGAGGAGGTCTGTCCCATATCCGGCGAAAAACGCGCGGACCGCTGTCCGCCCCCACGCACGGAACTCTTTTTGGAGGAGAACGTGCCGCCATCGTGCACCGTGCATACTCGGCTCAAAGTATGCGGCGTCACGGGGAAACTGGCTACCGAGTTCTGTCCAGAGGAGAGCGTGGAGGAGAGGGCGTACGAGGATTATGGGCCCGCATGGGACGAGTGGGCGCGAGAGCAGGGTTTCAACGTGCCACCACGGGAGACCTGCGCTCTCCACGACGTACCTGCTCGCGTATCTCTGCAGTCCTTGTCTGCTCCTCTGGAAGGTGTTGTCCAGATCAGTGGCTCGACCGAGATTCCCGATTTTGCTTACTATGTGGTGGAACGGGGCTTGGGCGACGATCCTCGACAATGGAGGCGTGTTACACCAGAGATAGAGGCGCCGGTCGGGGATGGCGTTCTGTGCCGTTGGGATACCCGTGGTTTGGAGAATGGTACCTATACCCTGCGGTTGGTGGTGGTCGATGGGCACGGCCATCGCTACGAGGCTCGCGAGGTGGTAACCCTGGAGAATGCCACGCCGACGCCTTCTCCCACGCTTACCGCCACGCCGACGGTGAGCACTCCCACCCCCACCGTAACGCTGACGGCCACTCAGACGCCCATTCCCACGGCCACGTCGACGCCCATTCCCACAGAGACGGCGACGCGCCCCTCGACAGAGACGCCCGTTCCTACGGATACGTCCATCCCCGCACCATCGGCCACTCCCACAGACGGGGGCTATCCTCAGCCGGAGGGGGATTGAGGCGATGTTACCTCCCTTGGTGGCACTGATCTATTTGCCGGTGGTGGGGGACGGATTGGTATGAGGAAGCAGAGATGATCGTGGATGCAAAGTGAGATCGGTAGAAATAGTGAATACGAGGTAGGATCTAGCCCCGTGTTATCAGGGGCAGCCGCGGTGGCGTCTTTGTCTTGCAGCGTTCCAGGCGCACGTCGTCGATGGCCACTTCTGTCCATCGGCCACGGCTCCAGGCAATCATGGGGTTACCCAGGTGCAGGCTGTGGGGCCGCCAGTGGGACGCTCCCTTTCCGACCTTTACGCCATCTACGGATACGGTATAGGTCGTCCCCGCAATCTCCAGCGATAGATCGTGCCATGTCTCATCGCCAGGTGTTCCCTTCCAGACCGTGTCGCCCAATAGCTGTATGCTATAATCCCCCTCGCGATGATGGATGCGCAGGATGTCCTCAGTGCCTTCGATCCTTTTATCGATGGTGCACTGCACGTCCTCGGGGGTCAACTCCACGTCACCCCCGTTCGCGTGGTAGCGGCTGCGTAGGATTTCCTCGAATCTTTCAACTCCCTCCGCCCCAGCGAGGGTGCGTTGCCCATCATAGGGGGCCGAACCCACACCGATGGTGCTACCATAGGCCGTGACGTTCCCGTAGGCAAAGCGGAAGGAGAGACGCAGTTCATCCTCGGCCGGCCAGGGCCCCTCGCTCCAGGCCAGGGGAAAGGCCTTGTAGGGGGAGGAACCATTTCGTAGCCATAGCGCGCCTCCCTCCATATCTATGCTTCCTTCCGCTGCATCCTGACCCCAGTCGGTGAGTTCGCTTCCCTCAAAGCCGTCTTTCCAGATCGTGTCCCAGCCCCAGCACAGGTCTGGTGTGTGATCTGCAGGGGTGGATTGGGGAGTGGGATAGGGTGTGTTGGTTGGGGACGGGGTAGGCGTCGGCCTGGGCGTCCCCTCCAGGACGATCAGTTCCGCATCGTCCCAGTAGCTGTCGTTATGCTTGACGGCCCATATGGGCGCGCCTCGGGTCCAGACGCTGATCTCTTTCGCTTCGGCGTACGCCTCTATCTGCAGTTGCACCCACCCGTCGTGGCGCACTGTGGGCTCGCTCCAGAGGATATCCTCCGATTGCCAGTCCGTACCCCCCATGGGATCGATACCCACCGATAGGCGATAATAGCCGGGCAAAAAGGAATGCTCCGGGAGATCCTTGTTGCTGGACCAGACCTGTGTCCAGACGGAAAAGCGCACCCAGGAGTCGGCCGGCACCTCCACCATCTGGTAGAATCCCGCCGTGTGTGTGCCATAGGTGGTAAAGAACTTTTGGGCCTTGTCGCCAGAGCGGACGCGGAGCGTGGCTTCCTCGGCCTTGTATTCGGGGCGCACGTTATACCAGTCGGGATCCTCACATCGAGGGTCGTAGGCGGGACACCCTTGGCTATTATCGTACCAGGGTTCCCAACCTTCGGCGACGCCCAGCTCGTTCGCCAGCACACCAGTATATGGGTCCTCCCGCGGGGTGAATTCATCCTCAAAGCCCGGATTGGTCAGAAGATTGGGAGATGCGTTTGGATTTTCCCCGGCTATTGCTCCAACGCTGATGTAGCTCAGAACGAGTGCGATGGTGGCAAACAGCAGAACGGACAGACGATATTTCACGGATACCTCATATCACCCTGCTAGGGCAAGTGAACCATGGGATTTTGCCGCACGCTGTTCTGCCTGATCTCAAAGTGAAGATGTGGTCCTGTAGAGTATCCCGTTGTACCACAATGACCGATAACTTGTCCCTTGGATACAGAGGAACCCAAACTCACAGAGGAAGCATTGAGATGTGCATAGAGGGTCTCATATCCATTACCATGATCGATGATGAGCATGCGACCATATCCCACGTTGCTGTTCTGAGATGCAACCACATGACCCGCATCGGCGGCCACGATGGCTGTGCCCCGTGGTGCCCCGATATCTATGGCCTGATGTCCCGACCAGAACTTTTGGGTGATGCGACCGCTCATGGGCCAGGCAAAGGAGCCCGATCCCTTTTGGGCATCCTGAGGTGCGGTGGCGCGTTGTTCGGTAGCCTGACGCGGCGCCGCTTGTTGCGGTTCAGGGGCCTTGACCCCGCCAGGAACGATCAGTTTGTTGCCCGATTCTAGTTCATAAGGAGGTTCCAGATCGTTTCCCGCATAGTCCGTGATGGCGGATGGTTCTACTTCATACTTTTTCGCGATGCTCTCTACGGTTTCGCCACTGGCCACTGTATGGTACACCCCGTCGACGGGGAGGATGTTCAGTTCCTGGCCCAGGCGCAAAAAGTCGGCATTTTTGGCCAGTTCCTCGTTGGCCCACAGGATACTGTTGCCTTCCAGGTTGAATTTTTGGGCGATACCGAGGACCGAATCCCCTTCTTGTACTGTATAGGTGAATACAGAGGTGCGCACCTTTTGCTCGGGCTCTCCCATGGGGAGGGACTCGCGCATGACACGGGCCGTAAAAGGAACCGCCCTGGCGCTCAGATAGCGAGAGCTCTCGGCCGCCTCCACGTTCTCAAAGGCGACGTTATTGCCTCTGGCCGTGGATATAGAACTCAGGGAGATGAGGGGCTTGCCCAGGGCGACGGGGAAATCCCTTGGCACCATATCGTGGATCGAGAAAACGAGGAGAACGATCAACAGAAGGTGTCTCAGGCTTTGTAGGGGATGGGGAAGATGTCGAGATAGCCTTCCAATATTCCTTGGAAGGAAAGGGAATGATGATGGAGTGTCGTCTGTCGTCCGTTCGTCCTCAGATGATGTCACGTCCATTTCTACTATCGACTATTGGATTAGGTTTGATGTAGGGTGGCCAGGAAATCGGCGTTGGACCGCGTTTTTCGAAGCCGGTCGAGTATACCCTCCATGGACTCTAGCGATCCCACCTGATCGATCATGCGTCGCAGCGTCCATATTCGGTTAAGCGCCTTGGATTCCAGCAGCAACTCTTCGCGCCGCGTGCCGGAACGCTGCGTATCGATGGCGGGGAAGATGCGCCGTTCCGCCAGGCGCCGGCTGAGATGTAGCTCCATATTGCCCGTTCCCTTGAACTCCTCATAGATGATATCGTCCATGCGGCTGCCCGTATCCACCAGACACGTGGCGATGATGGTCAGGCTGCCGCCCTCTTCGATGTTCCTGGCTGCACCGTAGAACTTTTTGGGAGGATAGACGGCCGCGGGATCGATACCGCCGGATAACGTCCTTCCGCTGGGCGGCACGATAAGGTTATAAGCGCGGGCCAGCCGTGTAAGGCTGTCCATGAGGATGACCACATCTCGTCCCATCTCCACGAGGCGTTTGGCGCGCTCGAGAGTTATCTCGGCCACACGGGTGTGCGCTTCCACCTTTTCGTCAAAGGTGGAGCTTACCACCACGCCCTCGACGGAGCGTTCCATGTCCGTCACCTCCTCGGGGCGCTCTCCGATGAGCACCACCAACAGCTCCACATCATTATAATTGCCCGTGATACCGTTGGCAATTTGCTTCAGGATGGTGGTCTTGCCCGCCTTGGGGGGGGAGACGATGAGGCCGCGCTGCCCCCGTCCAATAGGGGCCAGCATATCGATGAGGCGTGTGGCGAATACGTCGGGCCTGGTCTCCAATTTGAACCGCTCTTGCGGGAATATGGGCGTCAGCTCCGAGAAATGCACCCTGTCTTTGGCTTCTTCCGGGTCCACCCCGTTGATGGCTTCTACGCGCAAAAGGCCATAGTACTTTTCAGATTCCTTGGGGGGCCTTACCTGCCCCAACACCATATCCCCCGTGCGCAGGTTGAAACGCCGGATTTGCGATTGGGAGACATATACGTCTTTGGGGCCGGGCAGCATATGATCGCGCCGCAAAAAGCCTATCCCATCGGGGACGATGTCCAGGACACCGCCGCCGAACGAATAACCCTTTTTCTCGGCCTTTTGCTCCAGGAGCCGAAAGATCAGATCCTGTTTGTTAAGGCGACTGTAACCCACGATCTCTTCCTCGCGGGCCATCTCATGTAGTTCGTCCATCGTTTTGTCTTCGAGTTCAGCGATGTCCACTTTTTACTCCATCAATTATTCTAACATATCTTGGGGAAATACATAGAGGATAGTAACTTAAAGGTACATACAGATACAAAAAAGGCGCGTCGAATGGAAGATTCAAAAATCGGGGTGACCGGTACGATGAAGCAACTATTTCGCGAGCCTGGATCCTCGTTCCAAGCTTACCATCAAGTGAGCCCATTATAGCATTGGCAGGGGGGTGTGTCAAGTTCCGGTTTTGAGAGCTTTTACGGTTCTCGGGGCTGCCGATGGGAGAAAGGGTCGATAACTGAAACGATACAGCGTTCGCCGCGACTGGCGCAAAAAACTCTCTCCGCTGACGATGACGCGGAGCAAGGGACCAAGTATTCTGGTCATCCTTGCGATTGTAGCGGGCGCACGGCCCGCGATTGGCTCACTCTCAGAGTCCTCCGGGCCCGCTGGGAGGTTCGGGAGATCCTGGATCCTGGGATGACTGGGGTTTTTCTGTGGGGGGCACCGTGTTTGTGGGGAGCGCTTCCTCGGAGAGTCCCGCTGATTCTGTAGGCTCAGAAGGCCCTCTCAGTTTCGATTCCTCTGTGGGCACGGGGGCTTTTGTAAAGGTCGGTTGCTCCGTTGGTTCTGGCCCTGCAGGCGCGCTATCCTTCGGTGATCCCGAGTGCTCTGTGGGCTTTGCTTCCTCTCTCGGCGCCCCGTTTTCGGACGCGTCAGGGGCCGGGGGCGTCACGGTCTGTCCGGAGCCCTGTGGTGTCATGGTCTGTCCGGAGCCCTGTGGTGTCATGGTCTGTTCGGGCTGTCGTGGCGTCTGTGTATGTCCCGAGGGTGTTCCGCCGTCACTTTCCTCGGCTCGGGGGGACGGACTGACCATGGGACGCGGCCTGGAGGATCCTTCCGTGTCCGGTGGATCTCCCTTTGGCCCGGCCGGCGCGTGCGAAGGTGGGCCCTGGGGCCGAGGTCTCTCTGGTTTATCGGTCGACCCGGCCGCCTGCTCCCGGGCCTTTTGGGAGGCCTTTATGGCCTGGTCGATGCCCAAATATGCCTCCTCGGGCGTGTGCTCTCGTATCTGGGTCAGTATCTCCTGGTGGTGCGTCAGGCGAGTCCCAAAGTGTTCGGCCAGCGGAGCCACCTGATCGTCCCGTAGCCGCCGGTTCTGGAGCACCTCGTTCGCCGCCTGCACCTGCTCCACGTACTGGTGCATCAGGGTTCCCATATATTTTTCACCATTCGCCTCGGCCAGGCGGTTGGCCTCTTCCAGCCGCCTCTCCGCCGCCGCCAGATGGGCCCTGGCGACACCCGCCTGGGTTGGCGAAAGGGTCAGACGGATCCGTTCGGTGGCCAACTTGACCTCATACAGCGGGTCGCCGGGCAGGCTGCGCGACGAGGCGTGGACCACGCCCAGGCCCGTCGTCGCCAGCAGCACTATCACCATAACGATCACCATGGTCGGCGTGGCGAGTCCCAGGCGCTGGAAAACGCCCCTCTGTCTCGGGGAGCTGGACTGCCGGGACCCGGCGGCCGACGTCCGGGGCTCGATCACGTTCATCAGGCGCGTGCGGGCGTGCTGTCGGAAGGTGGGCGAGGGTTCCACCCTGGGCGCACCGCGCATGCGCTGCGCTGTGTGGAGGAGAGGCTCAAGTTCTTCGCGTCGCTCGGGATGGCGCGCCAGGCACTCTTCTACGCTACTCCCCTCTTCTATTTCCTTCAGGCACTGGGCTAACAGTTCTTCTATGCCAGACATGGTCTTACCAACCCTTTGTCATTAACTCGTTGAGTGCTTCCAGGGCGCGGTGCTGCATGACCCGGCAGGCACCCTCGCTCTTGCCCAGAATCTCGGCCACCTGGGCGTGTGGCAGTTCCTGGAC
Organism: Anaerolineae bacterium; assembly: GCA_041685915.1. Classification (GTDB taxonomy): domain Bacteria; phylum Chloroflexota; class Anaerolineae; order UBA1429; family UBA1429; genus JAWLEV01. The sequence continues at coordinate 10,483 of JAWLEV010000073.1, forward strand.
GAAACGCAAGACGAGCAACTGCTGCTTCTCCTCCGATAGTTGGGCCAGGGCCTCGCGTAAAAAAGTCCCCTCTGCCTCGTTTATCAGTCTCTCCTCCGGTCCCACGGTCTCATCGGCCAACCTGAAAGAGACCGACTCCAGAGAAGCCTCGTCTTTCTTTGTGCGATAATAGTCGACGACGGCGTTGTGGGCGATGCGGTACAGCCAGGAAGAGAAGGGATATTCGCCATACTCGTACCCCTCTATGCCCTCCCAGGCCTTAAGAAACACCCGTTCCGTCAAGTCCTCCGCCTTTTCCTTACCACCTACTCTGTAAAAGACGTACTGGTATATGTCATCCAGATAGCGCATGTATAGATCACCAAAGGCATCGGCGTCTCCCCCGGCCGCCCGGTGGACAAGTTCGCGTTCGTCTTGTCTTGTCTTTTTCTCTGTCATGGATGATTTCACTCGGCCGAGCCTCACCAATTATAACGATAAAGGGTAAGGGATGTTACATACGACTCGCTCTACGTGACGCCCGCCCATCGCTGACCCACGCTCTTCTAGTATACTATATTTTCTCCCTCTCTAACATAATCCGTTGATTAAGAACACATAAAGCGTGCACGTAAAGTCTGTTTGAATGATCGGACATATCAGGAAGAAGAAATTTACGGGCAAGGGGAGCATGAATGCAGCCTTGGGCAAACGCCTGAGCGCCGGGCTTTAGACCGAGCATCTTTGGCCGGCCAGCGCGGGGCTAAAGAATAGCCCCGAAGGAGCTTTGACCAATAGTGCAGAATGGCCTTGCCATTCTGCCAAGGCCACCGCAGGTGGCCCGCTTTCGCCGTCTGAAGCCGGCTCGTGAGGCCTATCGGCCAATCGTCCGCCTGCGCGGACGAGCAATGACTAATGCTCTACAACATCTGCGTGCACCTCGTTCCAAAAACACGTTGAAAGCGCGTCAAGAGTATGGTATAATGCGATCAGGGTGGGAAATGTCGCCCACCCCTTGGTTGGCTTCTCCTGATGGGGAAGCCTTGGTCATATCCATCATCTGGAAAGGAGGACGATATGGCTCGCGGGTATATGGACAAGATCCTGAACGTCAATCTCACCACGGGCGAGATTGAGGAAGAGGAACTCGATGAGGAACTGTGTCGGGACTATATCGGGGGTTATGGCATAGGCGCCAAACTTCTTTATGAGCGCATCCCCGTCGGGGCCGATCCACTGGGGCCCAACAACATCCTCGGCCTGTTGACGGGACCGCTGACGGGCACGCCGGCCGTCATCGGTTCGCGCTTTGTGGCCGTGGCCAAGTCACCCAAGACGGGAGGCTGGGGCGACGCCAACTGCGGCGGCTTCTTTGGTCCCCACTTAAAGTTTGCCGGATTCGATGGCCTGCTGTTCAGCGGGATCTCCCAGGAGCCGGTCTACCTGCTCATCGACGAGGGCGAGGCCGAGCTGCGGGACGCCAGGGACCTCTGGGGCCTGGGCGTGACCCCCATGGAGGACAAGCTCAAGGCGCGCCACGGCGACGACGTAGAGATCTGCTCCATCGGGCCGGCGGGGGAAAAACTGTCCCTGATGGCGGCCATCATGAACGATAAGGAGCGGGCCGCCGCGCGCTCTGGACTGGCCGCGGTGATGGGCTCGAAGCGGCTCAAGGCCGTGGTGGTCAAGGGCCAGATGGAGGTGCCCGTGGCCGACCGCGAGGAGTTAATAGAGGTAAGGCGGGAAGCCCTGCAGAACGCCGGCGGATCGTACGAGAACCTGCACGAAAAGGGCACGGCGGGCATTACCGAGGAATCGGCCCTCAGCGGCGACTCGCCGGTCAAGAACTGGGGCGGCGTGGGTGTGGTGGATTTCCCCTCGGAGAAGGCGCACAGGATCGACGGGGCCACCATCGTGGAGGTGGAGGGCTATGAGCCCTATGGCTGCTGGCGTTGTCCCATACGCTGCGGCGGCAAGATGCCCCAGCCTGGCGACGAGTTCCCCCTGGAATTGAACGAGGGCATTGGCCACAAACCCGAGTACGAGACATTGTGTATGTTCGGCACCAACCTGCTCAACGATGATCTGGCCTCCATCGTTCGGCTCAACGAGATTTGCAACAACGCGGGCCTGGACACCATCTCGGTGGGAGCCACCATCGGCTATATCATCGAGTGCTACGAGGAGGGCCTGCTGAGCGCGGAGGACGTGGACGGGCTGGAGATGACCTGGGGTAACGCCGAGGCCATCGTGGCCATGACGGAAAAGATCGCCGAGCGCGAAGGTGCGGGCGACCTCTTCGCCGACGGCATCCGCACGGCCTGGGAAAAACTGGGCCGCGAGGGTACCGAGTACGCCATCGAGATTGGTGGCGAGGAGGTGCCGGCCCATGATCCCAAGTTCGTCCCGGGCCTGGCCACCACGTACACTCTCACCGCCACCCCCGCCCGCCACACCCAGGGTGGAGAACTGGTCCCGCCCCCTCAACTCGAGTTTTCGGGGGACACCGAGCCCGTGTATGAGGGGCTGGAAGACAAGTACACCTACACGGGCAAGGCCGAGGTCCACTGGAGGTTGGTGACGGCGGTGGAGGTGGTGAATGCCGCCGGTCTGTGTCTCTTTGGCTGGCTAAGCTATCCGGCCGAGGCCGTACCCGCCCAACTTGCGGCGGTGACCGGCTGGGACTTTGACATGGACAAGGTCTACGAGGCGGGCGAGCGCATCTACACCATGCGCCACGCCTTCAACCTGCGCGAGGGGCAGAACCCCCTGCTGCGCAACGTCCCCGGTCGGCTCCTGGGCAAGCCGCCCCAGGAGGAAGGCCCCCTGGAGGGCGTCACGGTGGACATGGAGACCCTGAACAGCGAGTTCCTCGATTTCGTGGGCTGGGATCAGGAGACCACCGTCCCCAGCGCCGACACCCTGCGCGA
>JAWLEV010000161.1:0-3061 GCA_041685915.1 Anaerolineae bacterium
ATCCAGTACGCACAGGCTCTTGCACATCTGACGTTGGCCGGCCTCTGGCTCTGCCTTAATCTACTTCCCATACCCTCTCCAGAATATCTCTCCCATGGGGTCTGCCTCGTCATCCAGGACATCGCGCCACCGGAACAGCGCCTGGCGCAGGCGCTCCAGATGCTCGGCGTGGGTGGGATCGTGGGCCAGATTGTGCAACTCCCACGGATCCTCCTGGATGTCGAATAACTGGGTCGTGCGCTCGCCCTCCACCACATACTCGATCAGTTTGTATCGCCCGTCGCGCACACAGCGCTGATACTCTTTGTAGGCGAAGAACATGGTGTCGCGGATCCTGCTCCCCTCCTCCATGGCCGGCACCAGGCTCTGCCCCTCGACCGAGTCGGGCACGGCCACGTCCAACAACTCACAGAGGGTGGGATAGATGTCCAGCAGATAGCAGTGTGCGTCGCTGCGCTTATCTTCGGGGATGCCAGGTCCGCTCAGTATCAGGGGCACCCGCAGGCTGTGATCGTAGAGGTTCTGCTTGCCCATCAGGCCGTGTTGGCCCAGGGCCAGGCCGTTGTCACCGGCAAAGACGATGACGGTGTTCTCGGCATGCCCGGTCTCCTCCAGCGCCTCCATCACGCGCCCCATCTCGGCGTCCAGGTGGCTGATCATGGCATAGTACTCGGCGATGTGCCGCCGGATCTCCTCCGGCGCACGCGGAAAGGGGGCCAGTAGTTCGTCCCGCACGCGCAGTTCGCCGTTGTCAAAGGGATGCCGCGGTTTGAAATTCTCGGGCAGTTCGATCTCCTCGGGATCGTACATCTCCAGATACTGTTTGGGCATGGTCCGCGGATCGTGGGGCGCCATGAAAGAGAGGTACATGAAAAAGGGCGCCTCCCCTTCATGGTTGCGCAGAAAATCGATGCTCGCGTCGCAGAACAACTCGCTGGAGTGCTTGCCCGGCGTGATGTGATCGCATTGCCGCTGCACTGTCTCGTTGGAATAGAAGGGGTTCCTGACGGCGGGATTATACTCGTCGTACTCGCCGCTGGGGTCGAAATCGCACGCGGGCACGTTCCAGTGGTCTTCCATGCCCCCGAAAAAGATCTCGGCCCCATCGCTAAAACTGCGGGCATAGGCATCGGAACCGGTGTGCCACTTGCCCGTGCCAAAGGTCTCATAGCCCTCTTTTCGCAGCAGTTCCCCCAGCATCACGTGTCCCTGGGGGATACTCTGGCCGTGGCGGTAAAGGTGGAACAGGGTGCGTCCCGTCATCAGCATGGCCCGGCTGGGCATGCATACCGCGCCGGAGGTACCCCCCATGATGTGGGCGTGGGTAAAGGTCGTGCCCTTGCGCACCAGGGCATCCATGTTGGGGGTGTATACCTGCTCGTGTCCCAGGGCGCGGATGGTGTCAAAGCGCTGATCGTCGGTGAAGAAGAAGAGGATATTGGGGCGCCCCTTATCATTTGCCTCGCTCATCTGTGCCTCCTCGAATCGCTTCTATTGTTTGTCGTGCTCTCATTCACGCTGTCCAGTCGAACAGGACGCCCATATACTCGTCCTTGTTGTCACGCAGCCCCTCGTAGGCCCTGGCGCACTCGCTGGGCGGGAGCACGTGGCTGATCAGTTCCTCCACGTGTAACCTGCCCTCGGCGATCAGCCGCATCAGGATCTCCACGTTGCGCGCGATGGAATGCTTCGTGCGGCCGCTCTCGTCACGCTCGGTGGGGTAGCGCCACTCGTGAGCTCCCTTGTAGGTGATGCAGCCGTTGCCCCAGAGGTGTATGCGGTTGAGGAGGGGGGTGATGTTCTCTACCCGTTCGCCTCTGGGAGAGCCCAGGAGAACGACCTCGCCCAGAGGGCCGGCCAGTTCGCCCGCCCTGGCGCCCACGGCGGGCGCCCCGATAGCCTCCACCACGGTCTCACACATGTGACCATCGGTCACCTCCTCCACGAATGCGCTCCTGTCCTCCTCCGCAGGGTTCACCACGTGTTTCACGCCGCAGGCCTCGGCGACGCGGCATCGCTCGGGGATCAGGTCGATGCCGATGACCTCACAGCCGGCCAGCGCAAAGAGTTGGGCACAGAGGTTGCCCACCAGGCCTAGGCCGATGACGGCCACATGGTCGCCCAATTCCGCCTCGCTGACGCGCAGGGCGGTGATGGAGACGGCGGCCATGCGCGCAAAGCAGGCCTTGACGGTGTCCAGTTCCGAGGGCACGGGGGAGACGAGGACAGAGGAGGTGACCACGCTGGCGTGCTTGGTGTAGGAAAAGGCCGTGTCCCCCACCTCCACGTCCTCCACGTCATCGCCCACGGCGATGACGTCCCCGCAGCCGCCATAGCCCGGTACAAAAGGCAGCGGGGCCCAACTCTCCTCGCCGCTGAGACAGGCCAGTTCCGTGCCTGGACTGATGATGCTATGCCGCGTCTCTATGGCTATCTGGTCGGGTGCCAGATCGTCAATATCAAAGGTAAAGGATTGCAGTTCCACTGTATCCGGTTCTGTGAAAACCACGTGCTGTGCTTCCATAGTATCCTCCTCATATAAGGATGCGCTGCCATCATAAAGGATGACGAAATACAGAATATTGGCATGCCCGTTCGCCAGGCATTCTATATGAGAGGGAGACGCCTGTCTACCGATGATGCAAGGGGCGACGGGTTGGCGAAGCGGACGCTTGTATATTGACAGTCCGAACGAGTCGAGGCTCAAGGCAGGACATGGTATCATGAGTTTGGGAGGAAGGAGCTGGCGTGCAAGCGACGGAGATTTCACTTCGTCGTTGGTGGAGCGGGCGCGCCGCGCTACAGCCCTCGGCAAAAGCCCCTGAGCATTTGTGTCTGTCCGCCGATCCATGTAATATGAGCACACGTTGCCTACAAGGAGAAGGAGTCTATGCGAGTCGAACTGGCCTATGGTCGCCAAGGCCTCGTCGTGCAGGTGCCGGATGAGGCGACGGTGCTGCAACCCCATGAGAAGCCCGGTCTCGCCGACGAGGGGGCGAGTCTGCGGGCCGCCCTGCAGGATCCCATCGCCTCCGAACCCCTCTGCGAGTGCGTCGATCCC
>JAWLEV010000074.1:0-13270 GCA_041685915.1 Anaerolineae bacterium
GCACGGTCTTGGGATTGGAAAGTGATGGGATGTGACATGAAAGCGGACGACGTTTTCTCCACGGGGAAATTGCCCCTCGAGCTGCTCAACACGTTGCTGGAGCGATATACGCGACCGGATGATCGTCTCATTGCGGGGCCCGGCGTAGGAGAGGACGTGGCGGCCATCGACATGGGAGATCGCTATATCGTGGTCAAGACGGATCCCATCACCTTTGCCAGCGATCAGATCGGGTGGTACGCCGTGCACGTCAACGCCAACGACGTGGCCACCAGCGGCGCCCAGCCCCACTGGATGCTCAACACCATCCTGCTGCCAGATGATCAGACGACGTCCGAATTAGTAGAGACCATCTTTGCCCAGCTATATCAGGCGTGTGAGGCGTTGGACATCACCCTCGTGGGGGGGCATACCGAGGTAACCTGGGGGCTGAACCGCCCCATCGTCGTGGGCGTGCTCATCGGCGAGGTGCCCCGCGAGGATCTGATCACCAGCTCCGGGGCACGGGAGGGCGATCACATCCTCCTGGCAAAGGGCATCCCCATAGAGGCCACCGCCCTCATCGCCCGAGAGAGGGCGGACGATTTGCGCCAGCGCGGCTATGACGAGGCCTTTTTGGAGCGAGCCAGGAACTATCTCTACGATCCGGGCATCAGCGTGGTGGACGCCGCCAGGATAGCGGCCAAACACCCGGGGGTTCACGCCATGCACGATCCCACCGAAGGAGGATTGGCAACCGGCCTGTATGAACTGGCCCTGGCCGCCGAAACGGGGCTCGTTCTCTATGCCGACGAGGTGCCCGTGACCGAAGAAGGACAGCGGCTCTGTGAGGAATATGGCCTTGATCCCCTGGGAGCCATCGCCTCGGGCGCTCTGATTATCGCCGTGGACCCAGAAAAAGAGGCCGCCTTGATAGAGGCCTATCGGAACGCCCAGATTCCGTGCGCCTGTATCGGCGAGATACTACCTGCGGAGGACGAGGTCTATATGATACGCAACGGAGAACGCCTCCCCCTCCCCCGTTACGATCACGACGAGATCGCTCGCATCTTCTAGTCCGTCGATTCGCCATCGTGTAGCGCATTCACCAGGCTCTGCGCCAGCTCTCGCTCCTCCTCCAACGTGCTTATCCTTCCATCGAGGACGGCATCCTGAATGCGATCCAATATCTCCCCATAGACGGGACCGGGCGGTACCCCCAGGGAACGAATATAGTGACCATCGATGCGCGTGGATATATCAGAGAGTTCGCGCTCGTACAGATCAAGACGCCGGCGCACCAGATCCGAATCCGTCAATACCGAGAGGACGAAACGGGCCTCGCTGGAAAAAGGATCCAGCAGCCGATAGATAACACTGGGAAGCATGGCCTCCGCGGTGAGCTGTTGCATCGAGTCCTGCAGACGCGCCACCTCGTAAAGAAAGCGCGCCTCATCCCCCGCGATATGTAGACGCTCCACAAAGGATTCCAGATCCTCCGCACTCATGGAACTGACGAGAAGGGCCAGATAGCAAAGATGCAAAGAGGGGCTCTCTGTTTCCTCCTCCTCTGCAACGAACATGGGGCCCGAGGGACGCCGGGGCTTTTCAAAGGTGGGAGACCACTGGGAAAAGGTCTCCCGCAAACGTTGAAAATGCTGCACCATGTCCGAAGAAAAATAGAGGGCGGGATGCAGGTGTTCCAGGGCTCCCAGATGGTGGAGTCGCTCCAAAATGTGTTCTGGCTCGGACTCCTGTAGGATGAGATAGAGTTCGTGGCGCAAACGATCCCCCGTCACATCATCCAGCAGTTCCAGGGCGTCCTCCATAAGTTCTGCCGTGCGTTGCTCAATGGTGAATCCCAGGCGCTGCTCAAAGCGCACGGCGCGAAGAATACGCGTGGGATCCTCGATAAAGCTCAGATTATGCAGCACCCTTATGCGCTTTTCCTGGATATCGCGCTCTCCTCCATAATAATCGAGCAGTTCGCCGTAGCGCCCCCGATCCAGGCAGATGGCCAGGGTATTGATGGTGAAATCGCGCCGATACAGATCCTGCCGAATCGAACTCCTCTCCACCTGCGGCAGGACCGACGGTTGTTCGTAAAACTCGGTACGCGCGGTGACGAAATCCAGCGAAGGGGGTACTCCCTTTGGACGCTCTCCCTCCAGGATCACCTTTGCCGTGCCAAAGCGCCTGTGACTGCGCACATGTCCCCCGACCCTCGAAGCCAGTTCATCTGCCATACGAATGGCATTCCCCTCAACGACAAGGTCAAGATCAAAGGTAGGAGCACCGAGTAACAGATCCCGCACAAATCCCCCCACAACATAGAGGGAGTAACCAAAATCGTTAGCCACATCTCGTGCCTTGATGAGCAACTCGCGCAACCCCTGGGGTAAGGCCTCCTCCATCATGCGGCGGATATCCTCCGCACGCGAAGGATGATCCGATGGCGTCCACAAGTTGATCAGGTCGGTGCGCGTGATGATGCCCACAAAGCGCCCCTCCTCCACCACGGGCACCTGCCCCACTCCATGATCCACCATGATCCGCTGCACCTCGGATACAGGATCGTCGGGGCTTACGTACAAGGGACCCGTGTGTAAAATATTGCGCACAGGCATATCACCCAGACGGTGATGAAGGGCCCGATCCACGTCACTTCGCGTGAGGACGCCGACCAACCGGTCCACCTCCACCACGGGAAACCCCTCATGGCCGTAGCGACGCATCAACTGCGCCGCATCCTGCACGGACATATCCAGCGTCAGAGTATGGACGTTGGTGGACATGAGCGAGCCCACCAGTGTGGGGGGCTCAATCCGTTCCTCAAGGGTACAAAGCAGAGCCTCCGAAACGTCCTGTAGATTCCCCTCCTGCACCAGCGCCGCCGCCGCCCTACTGTGGCCGCCCCCACCAAATTCCTCCATCACTTCGGACACGTCCACCGCCTCTATAGAACTGCGAGCCACGATCTGGGTGCTTTGATCATACTGGGCCATAAGGAAGCAGGCGTCGGGATCATACATATCGATGAGTTGATGTATCAGGGCCGCCAACTCGTCAACATACTCTTTGAGGTGAACAGTAGAGAGGCAAATGGTACGTCCCCGAATGGTATGTATCTCTGTATTATTGACGAGCGACTCCAAAGCCTCCCTCTGTCCCTTGGAAAGGGGTAGATGAAGGAACTCGCTGACCAAAGAGAGATCGGCCCCCTGCTCCAAAATCCATGCCGCCGCGCGTGCATCGCGGGCCGTGGCCATGGTATACAAAAGCGACCCCGTATCCTCATAGATACCCATCAGAAGCAGACTGGCGCCCAGCCGATCCAGGGTAATCCCTTGCTCCCTGATCTTTTCCGTCAGCAAGGTCACCGTCGCCCCCACTATCTCCCCCTCAAAAGTGACCCCCTCACCCTCCTCGATCTCTTGGCGATGGTGATCGATAATGTGTCTCGGCGTCTCGGAGGTCATGCCGGACAGAGGAGCAATCCGCTGTGTATCCACCAGGATCAGGTGCTCGATCTCTTCTCCAGCAAGCTCGCGCCGGTAAATAAAAGGAAAATCCTCCCCATAGAGCGCCAGGAACTCGCGCAGATTACGGTTCAACTTCTGGGGCAGGACGGCCCGATAATCAGGATAGAGCAACGTGGCCCCATATATGGACGCCAGGGCATCCATATCAGCGCGTTCATGACTTGTGATCACCTTCATGATCAGGCTCGGCTTTCTACCGACATGTGGACGTCGGCCCCCTGCAAGACAATCTTTGACATGCTATCGCACGATACACCACATCCCATACAAAGGCATTATAATTCGCCATGAACAATTGACAAAAGCCAAAGGTACCGCCTATAATCTGAGAAAGCGAATGGGAGGCTCTCGCCATTCTTTGCCGAATATATGGGGGATGATGCTTTTTCAAGAGGTTAAACGTTCCAGATGGTGGCTGGCGCTATTAGCCCTTTTCCTCGCTTTTCTGATCCTCCTTGGCATGGTGGCGAGAATCTTGTATGTGGACGTATATGCCTCGGTGGCCACCCCCTCTCGCCATCCCACACGTACCATCCCCAACACGGACGTCGATCCCTATGGCGCCAACTTTTTTCTGGCGCGCGAAGTGGAACCCTGGAAACTGGACAAGACGCTCCAGATGGCCGCCGACGCGGGGATCGGCTGGGCCAAGCAGCACTTTCCATGGGAAGAAATCGAACCGGTGCGCAAGGGCGAGTTCCTTCATCCCCACACCAAGACCAGCAGCTGGACGAAATACGACAGGATCGTCCAAGCCTGCGAGGAGCATAATATCCAGATCGTGGCACGCCTGGATCGCCCCCCCAAGTGGACGCGGAAGGATAATACCTATCCTGAAAGCCCACCAGATGATTTTCAGGACTATGGTGATTTCGTTTACGAATTCGTCAAACGTTATAGGGGGCGTATCAACTATATCCAGATCTGGAACGAACCGAACATATTCCCCGAATGGGGGAACAGGCCCGTGGACCCTGACGAATACGTGGAACTTTTAAAAGTCGCTTACACGCGGGCCAAAGAGGCCGATCCCAACGTCTATGTGTTGAGCGCTCCACTGGCCATGACCCTGGGCCAACCGCACCCGGAACCGGGGGAATGGATTTCCATGAGCGATCTCGACTATCTGGAAGGCATGTACGAGGCGGGCGCAGCGGACTACTTTGACATCCTCTCGACAAACGCCTTTGGGATGGATCGTCCCCCAGAAGACCCTCCCGATCCCCAGGTATTGAACTTTCAGCGCGTCGTCCTGCAGCGCGAGATCATGGAACGCCATGGGGATGACGACAAGGCGATATGGTTCAACGAGTACGGCTGGAATGTCGCGCCTGCGTCCATGGCCCCCGACAAACTTATCTGGCAACGGGTAAGCGAGGAGGAGCAGGCCCAATATACACTGCGGGGCATCGAAATGGCAAGGGAAGAGTGGCCCTGGGCGGGTGCCTTTATGATCTGGTACTTTCGCCAGGTGGGCGACATCCCCAGGGAAAGGGCCGATTACTATTTTCGCATGGTCGATCCAGATTTCACCCCCCGAAGACTCTACTTTGCCGTGCAGGACGCGGCGGCAACGCACAGCATCGCCGGCCCCGGGCTGTATCAGGAGACCAACCCAAACGTGAAAACGAGCGGCTCCTGGGCCCATATCATCGACGACGCCGCTTTGGGAAAGGCCTTTATCCGTTCGGAAGAGGCTGGAGCTAGTGCCACGTTTACCTTTAGGGGAAGTGGGGTGGATCTGATCACGAGGCAAGGGGGGCACTCGGGACAAATTATCGTCTCCCTGGACGGGCATTCGATCACCGGACTTGCTGCGGATGAAAAGGGTCAAAGTTATGTCGACCTATACAGCAACACCTCAGAATCTCAGGTTCGCGTTCCTCTGGTACGAGACGCACGACCCCGGGAACACGTGCTCCGCATAACCATCAGCGATGACCAGAATCCACACGCCACAGGGCAAGAGTGCGTCATAGACGCCTTTGAGGTGATCGAGGAAGAGGAAAAGAACTTTCCCACCCTCGCCCTCTCCCTGTCCGTCGTCTCCCTCATCGTTGACGGATACCTTCTTTGGCGCGTCTGGCGTCACCTCCGCTGGACGGTTCGAATACTTTAGAAAGCCTTGCCACCCTTTTCAAACGCCGCCTCTCCAATTCCTCCTCATCGATCTCTATCACCTGATGTCCATAGGTATTGATCACCGTCGTCTCGCCATACTGTCTCCTCCGCTGGGCGTCTTGACGGTAGAGGTGGACGTGGCCATGAACGAGATAAAGGGGCGAAAAGGCATCCATGACTTTAAGAAAAGCTCCAAACCCTCTATGACAGAGGTCATCCCCGTCCCCGATACCTCGCGGCGGCGCGTGGGTGATCAATATATCGATGGCCCGTCCACAGCGCAGGCGATTCCAATAGAGTTGTGGGACCATCTTCCAGACATTCCAGTGCATCTGGAGTTCAGTGTATTGGTGACTCCCCTTACTGTAACGCATAGAGCCTTCCAGGCCACCTATCAGCAGCCCCTTATGATTTACCACCCGGCCGTGGATATTCTCGCAGCCCTCGGGTGCAACTTTTACCTCCCCACTACTTTTTCGCACCATGCGTTGGTGGTTGCCAAAGACATAGTACAATCTCTTGGTCCGCAGCATGCTCACGATATACTCCAGATAGCGAAAGGGCAGATCGCCACAGCTCAACACCAGATCCACATCCCCAAATCGCTCGCGAATGTTGGGGCTGTAAACGAGATCATCGGGTTTATCACTAACAGTAAGAATCTTCATGTATGCAACTCACAGCGTATCGGGCCTTTTTACAATTGACAGGGGGGGAGCAACCCCTTACACTTTTTTTCAATCGGCTCCTTCTCAAATAGACCTCATCGTTGAAAACGGGAAACATCCTCCGTGCTCGATAGGGACATCGAGCGCCTTGAACTTTTGTCTAGTCCGGGGCGCATCTTTGAACGGGTAGCAGGCGCCGAATCTGACCTGGGCAAGCCGCGCTCCATAAGCGAAGAGAGGAATGCGATGCACGCACAGACGTTTGTCGTCATCATACTCGTCCTGGCCATCGCCTTGTGGGCCAGCATGCTCTATTTTATGAACATCCGCCCCCCCACCACGCTCAACCAGACCCTCTTTTTGCTCATCTGGGGAGTGACGATATCGTGCACCGCCATGCCCATCTCCTATGCGTTCCAGGCGCGCCTGAGCCCCCTGCCGACCAGTCAACGGCTAAATCGGGCCATCCGTCAAGGCTTGCTCGTCGGCGTGCTGGGCACCACGCTGATGGCCTTACGCTTCCTGCAGCTTTTGAATCTGCTAACCACCGTTATCCTCACCCTCTTTGCGGTGACCTCGGAGATCCTCATCTCTTTAAAGAACGGCTAAGACACCCCCTACCCTTTTTACCTAACAGGGGGCGGCGAGAGCAAAGGGATATTTGCTCTCGCCGCCCCTAAGGATGTAAACAGCCAAATCCTTTGCTAGAAGACGGACACCTCTGTGTTACGGTCAAAGATGTGCGCGTTATCCATATTCATGTAAACCTCTCGATCCTGCCCCACGCGTGCCGAGGTACGAGGATCGACGCGGGCGATAAAGGTCTTGGTGCCCGTGACCAGATAGAGGAAGACCTCATTGCCCATAAGCTCTGTCACGTCCACTCGCGCCTCAACGGGGGCGGCCGTGATGCCCCGCGGCGCATATTCGGGATCATGGATATCCTCAGGACGGATGCCAAAGATAACCTCCTCGCCCAGATACTCTTGCAGAGGCGGCATCTTGTCCTCGGGGACCTTTACCTTGAAGGTACCGCTGTCGAGATACATCTCGTCGTTCGTGCCCGTAACGGTCACATCAAAAAAGTTCGTCGACGGGCTTCCAATAAAGCCGGCGACGAAAACGTTAGTGGGCTCTGTGTACAAGGTCTGGGGGGTATCCACCTGCTGCAGGATGCCATCGCGCATCACGGCGATGCGGCTGCCCATGGTCATAGCCTCGGTCTGGTCGTGTGTAACGTAGATGAACGTGGTCTCCAGACGCTTGTGAAGCTTGGCGAGCTCGGCGCGCGTCTGCACGCGCAGCTTGGCGTCCAGGTTGGAAAGGGGCTCGTCCAAGAGAAAGACGTACGGCTCACGCACAATGGCGCGACCGAGCGCCACACGCTGCCTCTGACCACCGGAGAGTGCCTTGGGCTTGCGATCGAGCAACTCTTCGATACCCAGGATATCCCGTGCCGCTTCCCTGACGCGACGATCTATCTCTGCCTTTGGCGTCTTGCGCAGCTTTAGACCAAAGGCCATATTGTCATATACGCTCATATGAGGATAGAGAGCATAGCTCTGGAACACCATGGCGATGTTGCGGTCCTTGGGCGCCACGTCGTTCACCAGACGGTCGCCGATATAGATATTTCCGGCAGTGAGCTCCTCCAGCCCTGCCAAGAGCCGCAGCGACGTCGTCTTGCCACATCCCGAAGGGCCTACGAACACGAGAAACTCTTTGTCTTGAACCTCCAGGCTCATGTCGTTTACAGCGATCACATCGCCAAACCGCTTGGTCGCATGATCATAATTCACACTAGCCATTATTATCTCCTTAGTAAAGCCAATAGATCAAAATTTGGGAATTCCCCTCTTCTCTCCCTATCTGGAAAGAAGGCGAAAGACGCTTCCTGGTTCAAGAGCGGCAGAACTTTTCGGTCGGTCGTGACGAGTGGGGAAAAGCTCGCACTACCGGGCTCATTGCCAAAACCGTCCACTCCCGAAGCAGTCCGTTGCCATCCACAACCGTATACTGCCCTTGCGACACCTTCTATAACCACCTCCTCGTCACGACCCTGTGGATCCGAAAGGTTACTACCCCACTCCACAGTGTCTGTATGACCACCCTCACCTACAGTATACCCTACGAATAATGGCAAGTCAATGGTAAAAAGCAAAATTATCCGCCACATCTTTGGGGCGGATTTTACGCATATCGTCTTTTCACCCAGGCGACCAGAACGATAAATACACCCTGCCGCCTGGAGACAAATGGTTGAGCGTTCACACCTCACGCACAATTGTCTCGCCCTAAAAGGCGAAAAAGATACGGTGACTAGACCGTATCTCTTTCGCGACGCTTTTGCTTGTAGCGGTATATAATCCGTCCCCGCGACAAGTCATAGGGCGAAAGCTCCACCTTGACGCGGTCTCCCAATAGGATGCGGATATAATGCTTGCGCATCTTGCCCGATATATAGGCCAGCACCTCGTGGCCATTGTCGAGTTCCACATGAAACTGTGTATTTGGAAGGGCCTCTACTACCGTGCCCTCTACCTCGATCTTTTGTTTACTTGCCTTAGTCATACTATTCTAGATCTCTCCCTCCGCGCCCATCAAAGATGGGCCTACAAACTACCTACCATCAAGTATAGCAAGCAATAAACAGAACGTCAAACTGGCCCCTCACCCCTCCATCTCTTCGCGCGCGAAAAAGTACATCGCCGAATCATAAACCTTCCCACATGAAAACTCACCCTTCAGGTGGCGAGATAACAGATCCTCTTACGAATACGTGCGCCCCTGTAGAGACAGATCATGTCCATCGCCATCACGGGCAGCCAAATAGTCAAAGGTCTTGTTCCCCAAGACCTCGATCAACTGCCCCTGCGCCTCAGCCAGTGCAGGGTATAACGAACAGGTATCCATCCTTTCACAGCCCTGGGAGGGAACCAGACAGGGGCACAAACCTATGGGCCCGTCGATGGCCTCGATCACCTCCAAGAGGGTGATATCCTCCGCCGGGCGCTCCAGCGAGAATCCTCCCTTGGCCCCACGGTGCGAGCGCAGAATCCCCTCCTTGACCAGATCCTGGAAAATCTTGGCCAGATAACTGGAGGGCAAGTCCTCTGCAGAAGCGATATCGCCCACCAGTGCCACCGTATCGGGGGGTCGCTTGGCCAGATAGATGACGCCCCGCGCTCCGTAATCGGCTCCTCGCGTCAGTCGCATGTTCCACCTTTCTATGCTCCTCCCTTGCTCGCCCCGATTCTACCACAACCAAAGTACGGACAACAAAAAAGCCCTCGCCCTATCTGAATTCCCTCTTGACGCCTTGGGGAATCATAAAGTATAGTCAGCATATGGGAAGGTATGTCATGCGATCACGGGCTTGAGGAGTGGAAAAGGATGGACACGAGACACAGCGTTGCAGTGGTAAAGGCAAGAGAGATCGATCGGGCTGTCAGACAAGGGCTGGAGCTCATGGGGGGCATCGAGCGCTACGTGCGCCCCGGCGCCCACGTACTGATAAAGGTGAACATGTTCAGTCGGGGCCGGCCCGAGGACGGAAACGTCACCCATCCGGGCGTGGTGCTGGCCGTCGCGCGCCTGTGCCGTGCCTGTGGAGCCCAGGTAACCGTGGCGGAGCGGCTGCCCAAATACGACTATAACCTGCGCGGTTATGACGCCCTCGAGGAGGTGGCCGAGTTGGTGGCCATCGAAGACCTGGAACAGGATCTGATCTCCCTGCCCGGTGCCCGCTCCCTGACCTGTCAGATACCATGGGCCCGAGGCATCGACACCTGCGATGTATTCGTCAATATCCCCGGATTGCGTACCCACGCCCTGACCAAATTCTCCAACGCCATGAAGAACCTCATGGGCCTCCTTCCCGCCGATACCACCCGCTACATCCACGAGTTCGGTCTGGACGGCGCCATCTGCGACCTTAACTACTATCGTCCCAGCGACCTGGTGATCACAGAGGCCATCTATACCCTGGAGGGGAACTTTCCGTCGGAGGGCTCGCCCGTCAAGACCGATCTGATCACAGTGGCGGACAACGCCGTCGCCGCCGATCTGGTGGGCGCCAAGATTCTGGGGCTGGATACGAAGGAGGTCTTTTACCTTCGCGAGGCCATCCAGCGCGGGATGGGGCCCGCCTCCCTCGACGAGATCGACCTCCTAGGCGACGATCTCGACACCGTGCTGGAGGATGTACAGATCGCAGCGGCTCCTCGCGACCCCGAACAGTACGCCGGTCCCTTTGAACTGTGCACCGAGAATGCCTGTCCCTCCTGTCGCCAGGCCCTGGCCGGCGGGCTGCTGGCCGTCAGTCATATCCCCGAACTGGCCGAGATGCAAAACGTGACCATCATCGCCGGGCATCAGGATAAAGAGCCCGGCGTGAAAGAGGGCGAAAAGGCCCTCGTGTATGGCAACTGTGCCTATCGATATCGCCATCTGGGGCATTACGAACCGGGGTGCCCTCCCCTGGCCTATCAGGTGCGCAAGGGGCTGGAGGCCCTGCAGACGCGCGCCATCTCTCCCTCCCTCTGCTCCATCGCCTGGCGCCAGGAGCCCATCGAAACCGTGCTACCCATCGCGGCCGAGGCGGGCTATTTGGGCCTCGAGGCATGGGGTCCCCATCTGGAGCGTTATCTTCAGGAACATGGGGACCTGGCCCCACTGGCCGCGCAGTTGCGCGATCACGATCTGGAGGTATCCATGATCAGCGCCTACTTTGACCTGGCGGACGATCTGGAGGGAAGCCTGGCGACGGCCCGACGATACGTGGACTATGCCCGGGTGCTGGACGCCCATCTCATACGCACCTTTACCGGGGGTGGCGACTCCTCGGAGGCTTCCACGATGACGTGGCAGGCCGTCATCTCCGGCCTGAAAGAGGTGTGCTCCCTGGGACTGGAACAGGAGATCGCCTTTGCCCTGGAGACCCACGCCGGCCACCTCCACGATACGACAGAGAGCACCCTGCGCCTGATCCGCCAGACGGGCGCGCCCAACCTCTGTGTGAACCTGGACATCTGCAACCTCTACCATGCGGGGGAAGATCCAGTCCGCGCCCTGAAGAGACTGCTCCCCTGGATGCGCATCCTTCATCTCAAGAACGGCATTCAGCGCGAGGGACGTTTCGAAGCGACGCCCCTTGCGGCAGGGGAGATGGATTACGAGATCTTTTTGCAGGCCCTGGTGGAAAGCAACTATGGAGGATATGCCTCTGTGGAATGGTTCGGCGACGAACCAAAGACGGCGGCCTTTGGCGAGATCTCTTACCTGCGCCACATGTTGGGAAATAGATTGCAGTCAAGATAGGAGTTGCACTTTTAATTATCCTTCGGCTACCCCTTCGAGGCAGCCAAGGGAAAGAAAGAGAGAATGAAGACAAAAGAATCCGTACACCAATGTGACGTGCTCGTCGTGGGCGGCGGCGGGGCGGCCCTGCGGGCGGCCATCGCGGCCCATGAAAGGGATCCTGACCTGGAGATCATCCTGGTGACCAAAGGGAAACTGGGGCAGAGCGGCGTGACGGCTACGGCCTGCTCGGACCGTATGGCCTTCCATGCCACGCTGCCCACCACGGAGCCAGGCGGCGACGAGGCCTGGCGCTACCACGCCGAGGATATCTATCGCATCGGCGGCCATGTTTCCGACGCCGACCTGGCCATCATACCGGCCCGCAACGCGGCCCAGGCCTTTGACTATCTGGATGAACTCGGCGTGCCGTGGGCGCGTCGCCCGGATGGCACGGTGGACCAGTTCGTGACCGATGGCTCTGACTATGCCCGGGCCTGCTACACCGGCCCCTATACGGCAAACCACATCGAAAAAGCCCTGCTGCGACGATTGCGGGAACTCCCCATCGCGGTATGGGAAAAAGAGATGGTCGCCGAACTGCTGATGGATGAAAAGGACAAGGGGGTGTGCGGCGCCCTCCTGGTCTCGGAGCGTGACGAAACGGTCACGGCTTTGAGTGCCAAGGCCGTCATCCTGGCCACGGGAGGTGCGGGGAACATCTATGCCGTCAACGTCTATCCGCCGGACTGTACGGGCGACGGCTATGCCCTGGCCTATCGGGCCGGTGCCGAACTGGTCAACCTGGAGTTCATCCAGATCGGCCTCTGCTCCCTGGAGACAAACCTGGCCTGCTCGGGCAGCATGATGCGCGCCCTCCCGCGTCTGGTGAACGACGCGGGGGAGGAATTCCTACCCCGTTATGTGGCGCAGGCAAAAGGGCGAGGGGGGAGGGAGAATCCCCATGACATCCTTTTTATCAAGGGGGCCAGCTGGCCCGTCTCCTATCGCGAACCCTCCCACATCGTGGATGTCGCCGTGACCATGGAAAGGATGGCGGGGCATCGCGTCTTTCTAGATTACACCAGGGACCCGGCAGGGCTGGACGTGGCCGCCCTCTCCCCCAAGGTGCGTTCCTGGTACAGGAATAGGGGTTTGACGGCCGGCGATCCCGCCATGGGCAGCCCCCTGGCACGCCTGAAGGCCATCAACCATCCCTCGGTAACCTGGCTGGCCGAGCGAGGGATCGATCTGGAGGCGGGAGATATGGTAGAGATCGCCCCGGCCATCCAGCACTTTCAAGGCGGGATCAAGATTCGCACCCACGCCGAGACGACGGTCGAGGGGCTCTTTGCCGCTGGCGAGGTGGCCGGTGGACACCACGGTGCCAACAGACCGGGCGGGAATGCCCTTTTGAGCAGCCAGGTCTTTGGGCGCATCGCCGGCGAGAGCGCGGCCACGTACGCCAGAACGGAGGAGAGCAAAAAGGTCCCAGCCGACGCCCGGAGGACGATAGAGGAACTCTTCTCGCCAACGGGAGAGGACGCCACCACGGCACGGCGCACCGTTCGGGCAGCCATGGACGAGGCCGCCGCCGTCTACCGCACCACATCCGGCCTGGAAGAGTTGGTTGAGAAACTGGATACCCTGGCCCAAAAGGGT
>JAWLEV010000162.1:0-3033 GCA_041685915.1 Anaerolineae bacterium
GGTCGAGGATCCTCCGCCGCCTTGGAGGCGACGTTCACGATACGGCCCCAACCCTGATCCACCATGTGGGGGATGACGGCGCGGTTCACCAGAAATGCCGAGTGCAGGTTGATCTGAAGCGTCCTCTGCCAATGTTCCTCTTCCACGTCACCCAGCCGCGCCCCACCGCTCCAGGCCCCCACCGTGTTCAACAGGATATCCACACCTTCCCAGCACGCCTCGATGGCCTCGATGAGTCCATCAACCTGGTCGGCCCTTGTGAGATCCGCGGCCCGTATCAGGACGCGTTCCTCGGACAGGGAATATGTCTGTACGATCTCGTGCAGCGACTCTTTTTCTGGGGCGGTCAATGCCAGTCCGTATCCCTCCCTGGCCATGGTCTGCACGACGGCCCGCCCCAGGCCGCCCGTGGCCCCCGTTATCAGCACAACTTTTTCTCTCATGTCATCCTCCTGCAAGAATGGGAATTTCCTCTTTTTGTGTGTTCGCCACCATTATATCAGTTGGGGAGTATCCATCGTAATTGTGTGGAGAGATGGGCGCACGCAAATGTTGGGACGTCACGCGGCTCGTTTTCTTTGCGGCGCGCCGCCGCTGTTCCCGAAGACGATGAGGGCTACGGTGATCAGGGCATAGAGGGTGGCGGCGACGACATAGACTGTGCGGGTCGAGGTGGTCGCCATAAGGGACGCTCCCAGTAGAGGACCGACAGCGGACCCCACCGATGAAGCGCTGCTGGTGAGTCCCAGCGCCGCTCCCGCCTTTTCCTCGGAGACGTTGTCCACCAGGGTGGCGCTGATGTTCGGGCTTATGCCCCCGCGAAAGAGCCCCTGCAGGCCAAGTGCCGCGCCCAGGGCGGGGATGGACCGGGCAAAGGCCTGGGGAAGATAGAACAGGCTCGTCCCCATGGTGCAGCCGATGAGCGTACGGTGGTGCCCGATCCTGTCGCTCAACTTGCCGACGGCCAGTGCAGAGATGGCGGCGGTGAGGGCGGAAATCCCCTGGATCGTGCCCGCTATGGAGGCCACCCGGCCGGGACTTTTTGCGAGGGTCTGGACAAAGATGGGCAGGACGGGACGGAGAAGGTTGTAGGTTATGTTGGTGGCGAAGGCGATGGCGATAAAGGCGATGAGGGTCCGGGAGGTCAGAAGGGTTCTGAAGGCATGTATGGGGCTTTCGTCCTGTCTTCCTTCCGCGTCTCCCTTGCTCTGCCGGAGCTCCCTTACAAATACCATCATGATCAGGAAGGCGAGAGCCACGGTGGCAGAAGAGGCGAAAAAGGTGGTCCTGTAACTAAAGAGATCTGCTATGTACCCGCCCATGGTCGGTCCCAGTGAAGAACCGATGAACAGGGATGTCTGCAGCAGGCCCAGGGCATAGGCCCGATGCTCCCTGGGGGAACTGGTGGCCAGCAATGCGGAGGCGGCCGAAGGAGTGCCCGTGACGCAGCCCTGAATAACTCGCAGGACGACAAGTTGCGTTGGATTACGGGCAAAGCCCATGAGGAGCAATACCAGGGCGGTGGCGACCATGGCCCGCGCCAGCATGAGTTTGCGGCCATAGCGGTCGCCCACGGCACCCCAGATGGGCGTAAAGATGGCAAAGGATATCCCCGCGGCGGACTGATAGATGCCCGTGAGGGAGGCCACGCGGTTCATATCGGTCACGCCCATCTCCTGGATATAGTAGGGGATGAGGATGGAGGAGGCGTTAAAGGCGAGGAGGGTGAGGAGTTCGGCAAGGACTGTGCTCCACAGGTTGCGCTGCCACGGAGCGAGTTGAATGTATTTCTTCAATGATCTTCCGTCCCTGTTCGTAATCGACCCTGGCGATTATAGGGATGGAGGCGCGGGTCGTCAAAGAATCTGGGTGCACTCACATGGGGGAGGGGAACGTGGGTCCCGTTTTTGGTACGGAATGCTTTCATGCAGGAAAAATTGCAGAATTGGGAAAAAAGAACATTCATTCTATTATCCTTTGATGGTGACTAGTCATAAGACTATTTATAGTATCTGATGTGGATACACCCCACTAGATGTAGTGGGGATCTTTTGCGCCTGGAATTTACGCAAGAAGTCTTGCCAAAGGGCGGATTTTGTACTACAATGTATTGTAGATGGGGACAGGGCTAAGGGAAACCACGCCGTTCTCTCTTGGGCCCGAAGGGCAACGCCCCGTGGGAACTCGTGGCATGCTGCAAAGGCTTATATCCTCGGCGAGAGGGTGAGGCTTTGGATAGTGATAATGGAGGTGTAGTGATATGTCGGATGGTAAAATACGTTTGATTCGCAAACGTGATGGCCGCGTCGTGCCTTTTGACCAGGAAAAGATCACCAACGCCATCTTTAAGGCGGCACAGTCGGTGGGGGGTGACGATAGGGAGCGTGCCGTTTTCATATCCAATGACGTCGTATCCATGCTCGAGGAGGAATTCGGTTCCCGGGCCATCCCCACCGTGGAACAGATTCAGGATACGGTCGAGCGCGCTCTCATCAAGCACGGCCACGCCAAGACGGCCAAGGCCTATATTCTCTATCGCGACCTGCACAACAAGTTGCGAGACATTCGCGCCCTGGTGGACGCCAACGAGTTGATAGAGGGGTATCTGGGCCACGAGGACTGGCGCGTCAAGGAGAACAGCAACATGAGTTTCTCCCTGCAAGGGCTCAACAACCACATCTTTTCCGCTGTAAACAGCGCCTATTGGTTGAATCGCCTCTATCCCAAGGACGTGCGCGATGCGCATATCAACGGCGACATTCACCTGCACGATCTCTATATTCTGGCCGTGTACTGCTGTGGGTGGGATCTGCGTGACCTGCTCCTGCGGGGTTTTGGCGGCGTGCCGGGCAAGATCGACTGCAGTCCGCCCAAGCATTTCCGCACGGCATTGGGCCAGGTGGTGAATTTCTTTTACACCATTCAGGGTGAGGCAGCGGGCGCCGTGGCCTTTTCCAACTTTGATACCTATCTGGCGCCCTTTATTCGCCACGATGGCCTTGGTCCCAAAGAGGTGCGGCAGGCACTGCAGGA
>JAWLEV010000075.1:0-13187 GCA_041685915.1 Anaerolineae bacterium
AGTTTGAAGGCGCAGTCCACGTCGCGCGCCGTATAGCCAAAGAGGAGGTTCACCAGCCAACTCCAACCACTGCCGAACAGGGTGCGGTACCAGGGATCGCTGCGATCATAGCGATAGCCGATGACGAGGTCGGCCCCGTCGATGCGGGGGAAAAAGCGTTCCAGTTCCTGCAGGTCAAACTGCAGGTCGGAATCGGTGAGAAAGATCAGTTCCTTTTCCGCGGCCCAGATGGCATTATACACGGCAGCACCGTATCCCTGATTCACCGAGTGACGAATCAGGCGCACGCGGGGATCCTGGGTCCCGATCTCCTCCACGATATCGCCGGTATCATCGGCGCTGCCGTCGTCGACGACGACGATCTCCAGATCGTCCACCATGGCCCCAACGTCGTCGCGCACCCTATCGATCATCTCGGCGATATTGTCCGCCTCGTTGTAGGCCGGCATGCTCACCGTCAAACTGGTCATGAAAGCCATCCTCCCTCTCGTTCAAACTAGCGGCGTCCGAGGCCCCCAAAGAGCAGGCCGCGCCATCCCTCTCGCGTCACCTCGCCTTTCTCGTCGGATAGGGCGTCGCGCATCCATTCCTCGGCGATCTCGCGCGTCCTGGTGATCTCCTCGTCCAGGGCTTCCACCTCCTCGCCGGCCAGCAATCCCCGCAGCGCGTCCAACCGCCCGGTATAGACGTCCAGCCAATGTAACAGATTCTCCCTGTTATGCAGAAATGGGGCAGCGGCAAGTTCCCGCGAACGGGACAGCAGGGAGATCATGTCGGCCAGAATACCTCCCATGGCCTCGCTCCGCTCCCTAGCCCCCGGCTCCTCGTGTAACGTATCGATCAGGACCAGAGCATTCAACAGCGGGAGTTGCAGCGTGGCGGCCACCAGGCCATCGTGCTCCGCGGCATCGATGTAGCGGGGAACGGCCCCCACCGCCTCTGCCAGGTTGGAGGCCATGTCCGCAGCCTGAGAGTCCGCCCCCTCGGGAAGCACGAGAAAAAAGGTCGCCCCCTTTAAGAGATCCGCCGCCGGCTCCTCTCGCTCCCGCATCCTGGGAGACACCGCGTGTCCGCCCACAAAATGGACGTCGTCGGATAGCAGCCGTCGGGCCAGTTCGAGGACGGGCCGCTTCAGGGCAAAGGTGTCCACGATGACCACCCCCTCCCCGATCTCGCCGCTCAGAGCTTCCAGCGTGGTCTCCATCTCTTCCAGGTCCACGTCGAGGAGGATGAGATCGGCCTCCCCGCAGGCGGAGAGGAGATTCCAATGACTCTTGTCGATGGCTCCCAGTTCCTGAGCACGCTCCACCTTATCGGCGTCCGCATCGTGGCCCATGATGGAGATATCGTCGCTCACCGCCTTGAGGGCCAGGCCCACCGACGTGCCCACCAGTCCGAGTCCCACCACGGTCAAGTTCATGACATCATAGTCTCCCTCTACAGAATGCCATCCGCTAACACGCGTCATCGGCCTCTTTTAGTGGAACGAGGGCCTCACGCAGCGCGGGGTCCCCTATCTTTTCCAGGGGCGATTCATGATATCGTACCAGATCCACGACGAAAGGCGAGAGCCCCACCTCTTTGCACAACAGGGCGCCAAGCTCGGCATGGTGCGCCTGCACGTAGAGCCCCCTATCCGACGAGGCCAGGCGCGAGAGCAGCGCCTCATCCACGGCCTCGGCGGCCACGCCGAGTACACGATGCCACATCTTTAGGTCGCCACACGCCTTGCCCACGTCATGCAACAGGGCGGCCCGTTTAAGGGCCAATGGCGGTCCCCCACCCCTATCGAGGGCGCGCAAGACACACAGGGCGTGCCGTTGATCCCCCACCGACATGCTCCGAAAGAGGGCAAAGGCCTCGGCAGAAAGAAGTTCCTTCGCCGGGCCATAATCCACCCCCGCCTCGTCCGCCTGCAGATGGTCCAAAAACTGCCGTAAACGATACTTCCAGCCCATAATATAAGGGGCGTCCAGACGCTCGTCTTTAGCTCAGGATAAGGCGCAAAAAGAACTGTGTCGGAGGACCTATCAGGGCGCCGATGATATTGAGCCCCATAAACTGGGAGACGAGGATCACTCCCAGCAGGATCATGGCACCGTATCGCTCCCAGCCGGCGACGAACTCTGAAAGCCGCAATGCCCATTCGGAGTTGCTCAGGCTCAAGAGTCCCAGCAACACGCTGTGCCCATCCAGCGGCGGAAAGGGCAACAGGTTAAACATGGCGATGACGATGTTCGTCGCCACCAGGATGCGCAGTACGAGATAGAGAAAAGGAGCAGCCCCTCCCATGACACGGGCCACGAGGCCCACCACCGCGGCCAAAAGGAGGTTCGCCACCGGCCCGGCCAGGGCCACCAGCCCCTCCCCAAAACGCCGCCCATACTTGAGTTGATAGGGATTGACGGGTACCGGTTTGCCCCACCCTATGCCCATCCCCGTAAAGACGGTGATGATCATCATCACCGTACCCATGGGGTCCAGGTGTACCAGGGGATTCAACGAGACCCGCCCCCGCAGCCGCGCCGTGGGATCGCCCAACTTGTCGGCCAGCCAGGCGTGGGCGCACTCGTGCACCGTCACAGCCAAAAGAAGCCCCACCAAGGAAAAGATGATGGGCAGGACGGCCTGGGTGTTGAGCAGGACGTAAACGAGAATCAAGCCCCCGATGATGAGCCAAAACGTAAGATCCTGATCGAATTTTCCGAGAAACGCGTTTTTATTCCTATTCATAACAAGTGAATTATAACATATCCCGACGATAGGGAGAAGTCGGGAAACCAGAAAAGGTAAAACCTGGCGCAAGTGTGACTTTTGTCATGGACGGATCGGGATATTTATGCTAAAATATATAAACAATGTTGAGAAGATGTCAATAAGGAGGAAGGCCATGCTGGACAAATTCGTCTACCTGGACAACGGCGCCACGACGCGGCTCGACGAGCGCGTCCTGGAAGCCATGAAGCCCTACTTTTTTGAGAAATACGCCGTGGCCACCTCACAGTTTGGCTACACGTTGGGCATAGACGCCAAAGACGCCCTGGAGGAGGCGCGCGGCACCGTAGCAAGTGCCCTGGGCGCCGAGCCGGAAGAGTTCATGTTCACCTCTGGCAGCACGGAATCGAGCAACATGGCCCTCAAGGGCGTGGCCGCGGCCCTGGGCGAAGAGAAGGGCCGGCATCTCATCGTCAGCAAGATCGAGGATTTCCCCGTCCTGCACAGCGCCCGGGCCCTGGAAAGGGAGGGTTTTGAGGTCACTTATCTGGACGTAGACGAATACGGACGCATTGATCTGGATCAACTTGACAGAGCCATCACATCGCAGACGATCCTGGTCTCCATCCAGTCGGCAAATCAGGAGATCGGCACCCTGCAAGACGTGGATGCCATCGCCCGGCTCTGTCGGGAAAAGGACGTCCTGTTTCACACCGACGCCACCCATTCTTTCATGCGCGTGCCCCTGGACGTGACAGAGATCCCCGTGGATATGGTGACGGTGACGGGCCATCTCATCCACGGTCCCAAGGGGATCGGGGGACTCTACCTGCGCGAGGGTACACCGTTCACCAAATGGATGGACGGCGGCTTTCAGGAGTCCAACCGGCGGGGCGGCGTGGAGAACATCCCCGGCGCGGTGGGATTTGCCAAGGCGGTGGAACTGGTGACGCCGGAGGAGACGAACGGTCTGCAGGCCATGCGCGACCGACTGACGGAAAGACTGCTGCAGATCCCCCATTCCCAACTCAACGGGCATCCGGAACAGCGGCTGCCCCACAATGCCAACATCTCGTTCCGCTTTGTGGAAGGCGAGTCGATCCTCCTGCACATGGATATGCGGGGGTTCGCCGTCAGCACGGGGTCGGCCTGCTTTAGCCGCTCCCTGGAAGCCAGCCACGTCATATTGGGCATCGGGGGCAACCACGAGCGGGCCCACGGCTCTGTGCGTTTCACCTTTGGGCGCTTTAATGAGCCGGAAGAGGTGAACGCTGTGGCCGACGCTCTGCGCGAGATCATCGAGAATTTGCGAGATATCAGTCCACTTGGAAAGGAGTGAAATCATGCCGTTACCCTATAGCGAAAAAGTCATGGAACATTTCAAGAACCCACGGAACGTGGGACAGCTGGAGGACGCCGACGCCCAGGCCAAAGAGGGCAGCCCGGCCTGTGGAGATATGGTGGCCGTCTATCTAAAGGTCGACGAGGAGACGCAACGTATCGAGGATGTCACCTTTGAATCCTACGGCTGCGCCTCGAATATCGCCACGGGCTCCATCATCACCGAGATGGCCAAGGGCAAGACCCTGGACGAGGCGGAAGAGATCAGCTGGCAGGAGGCCTCGGAGGAACTGGGCGGGCTGCCACCGATCAAGGCCCACTGTTCTGTACTGGCCGTGGATGGCCTGCGGGCGGCCATCCAGAACTATAAGGAGCGCCACGGCCTCATCACCGAACGGGAACCCACGACGGAAGAGGTCGTTCGCCAGCGCCTCAAGCGGGTCATGAACCCCGTGGTGGGGCTGGACCTGGTGCGCACAAACCTGGTGAACGACATAGCGCTGGATGATGGCACAGTGCGCGTAGAGATCGACCTGCCAGCCGATCATCAGTTCGCCAACAACATCTCTGAGGAGATCCACGAAAAGCTGGATCACCTGTGGGATGTGGAAAAGGTTATCGTGAAATTCACGGAATGAGGTGATATCATGGCCGAGATCGAAGTGAACGTACGCGGAGAGACGTGCCCTGTCCCCCTGGTAGAGACCCGTAAGGCGCTGCGCAAGGCGGCGGAGGGGGACATCGTCGAGGTGGTGGGGACCCATCCGGCCTCGAAAAAAGAGATCCCCATGGCCGTCGAGGCGCTGGGGCTGGAACTCTTAAATATTGAGGGCGAAGACGAGGACTGGACCATTCGCATCCGAAGATAAGGAGGGAAACATGGCCGACCGTACAACCATCGTGGTACAGAGTGGCGACATGGACAAGCTCTACAGCGCCCTCGTCATCGCCAATGGCTCCCTGGCCATGGGCATGGAGGTCTCCATGTTCTTTACCTTTTGGGGGCTGCAGCGCCTCAAAAAGGGCGGCCTGGAAAAGGGGCCTCTCTCCAGGATGAACTTTTTTGGGTTGGGGAAATGGATGATCAAGCGGCGCATGAAAAAGGCCAATGTGGCTTCATTGGAGCGCATGCTCGAGGACTATAAGGAACTGGGAGGCAAGATCATCGCCTGTGATATGACCATGGAAATCATGGGCATCGCCCTTGAAGATCTTCGAGAAGATCTGATCGACGAGTGTGGCGCCGTGGGCGCCTATATCCGGGACGCCAGAGAGTCCGATATAAACCTGTTCATCTAAAAAGGGGGAGCGCTGTGAGCGATCGGATAGGTGATAGATTTCAAGAGCAGACCAAGTATGTCCGAGGAGAGCTGTCAGGGGGCGGTCTGGATTGGGCGAGCAAGCCTGAGACCTACAAGACGTACCCAGACGTCCCCCGAATCCCCCTGGACTCACCGAGAACCAAGGGAGGTACGTCCCTGTGGAGGACGCTGAAGGAGCGCCACAGCGTACGGAACTTTGCCCAGGAGCCGTTGAGCAAGCTGGAGCTTTCGCGCCTGTTGTGGGCCGCTCAGGGGATCTCTCACGAGAAACGGGGGGTCGCGTTTCGCACGGCGCCGTCGGCAGGGGGCCTGTATCCCATCGAGACCTATGTGGTGGTGAACCGGGTGGAAGACGTGGGCTCGGGCGTGTATCATTATGCGGTCGCCGACCACGCTCTGGAACAATTGCAGAGGGGGAATTTCGCCTTGGAGACGGCCCGCGCGGCCCTGGATCAGCGCATGGCCCACGAGGCCAACGTGGTGTTCGTGTGGAGCGCCATCTTTGAGCGGTCAAAGTGGAAGTACAAGCAGCGGGCGTATCGCTACATCTATTTGGACACCGGGCACATCGCGCAGAACGTGGCCCTGGCCGCCGTGGCCCTGGGCCTGGGCAGCTGTCACATCGGCGCCCTCTACGACGAGGAGGCCAACGCGCTCCTGGGCATCGAGGATGAGGGAGAAAGCGTCATCTATATGACGGCGGTGGGCAGGGAACGCTGATTGCTGGCATGATACGCCATATGCCTTGAAGCATCTGCTTCGATGTTTGAGGATAAGCGATAGGTCATCTTTCAGCGCATCAACAGCAGGCTGAGGGCCATGACGGCCATGCCGGACAACAGTCCGAACAGGCTATCGTGTCCCTTGCCATAGGCACGGCTGGTGGGCAGCAGCTCGTCCAGACTGATATAGACCATGATCCCCGCCACACCGGCAAAGAGTATGCCCATCACCTGCGGGGGCATCACGCCTCCTTCGCCTCCCACAAAGACACGCAGGGTAAAGTAGGCAATGGCCGCGCCGATCGGCTCCGACATCCCGCTGAGAGCCGAGTAAAGGAACGCCTTACTTCGATCGCCAGTGGCATAGTAGATGGGCACGGAGACGCTGATACCCTCGGGGATATTGTGCAGCGCGACGGCCACGGCGATGGCCGCCCCGACCGAAGGATCGTCTAGCGCCGAGAGGAATGTGGCCAGGCCCTCGGGGAAATTGTGGATGGCAATGGCGAGAGCGGCGAACAGGCCCATGCGCAGCAACTCCTCATGGCGCGCGGCGCCGGCCTCGGAGACGTCAACCCCGTGCTGCTGCTCCACATCGGTGGCGCCAAGCTCCGACTCGTCTGATGACCGCAGTGCCTCCCTTGCTTCCCTCGTATGAGGCTCGTGGGGATTCCCTGCCTCTGGTATCAATCCGTCGATGACGCCGATGACGGCGATTCCACCAAAGAAGGAGGCGATATTGATCCAGGCCCCCAAACCCTCGCCATAGGCCGCTGTCAGCGCCTCATTGCCCTTGCTCAGGATCTCGACGAAGGAGATGTATATCATGACGCCTGCGGAAAAGCCGGTAGAGATGGAAAGGAAGCGGTAGTTCGTTCGCTTGGCAAAGAAGGCGATGGCACTGCCGATGCCCGTCGCCATGCCCGCAAACACGGTCAATCCCAGAGCAAGCCAGACGTTGCCCATATTCCCGTTATGCCCTCCGATCAACTATGCGAGCGAAAGTGAGAACCCATTGTACTATTGAGCGTGACACAGGATGTCACTCCCTGTCGTCATACACGCCGTAGCGCATAAATGTACGGCAGGCCAGATCCTGCCAGCGGGGATCCAGGCCGATGGAGGCGTTATCGCTATAGTAGCCGGCGATGAATCCTCCCTCGGGCCCCCCGAGTTTCTCCAGCAACTCTCGGGCCTGGGCCACGATGACGGCCTCGTCGCGCGTCTGGAGTGCTTTCTGGATATCCACCGGACACCAGAAAGTGATCTGGCCGTGAAACCGGGCCAGATTATCGAGGCCGTGGAGTTGGGGCTGGTCGAACTGCAAGAGGTCCACGCCGGCCTCGACGAGGTCGGGGATGATGGCCGTGGTCTTGCCGCAGGAGTGCATAAAGACGTTGAGCCCATGTTCATGGGCCACGGTGCACAGTCGTTCAAAGCCAGGTTTGAAGATACTGCGCCACCTGTCGGGGCGGATCATCAGCCCCTCCTGGGTGCCCCAGTCCTCAGGAAACATGACCGCGTCGACGCCGGCCTCGGCGTATCGCACCATAGTCGCGGCCAGCACCTCCTCGATGCGCTGCAAAAGCACCCGCACCCGTCGAGGATGGAGCAGAATATCCATAAGAAAATTCTCCAGGCGGCGCATCTTGCGCGCGATGTTAAAGGGAAAGCCCGGCAGTCCTCCCACACGAAAGCGCTCGTTGGTCGGATCCTCGCAGACAACCCGCACCTTCTGAAAATTGGCGGGGTCGGCCAGGTCGGGCAACGTGAGGGTCTCCAGATCGTCCCAATCCTCCAGAACACCCCGGGCGACCTCGCCCTTGCTGGTCTCGTCCACCCGGGCCCAGGTATTGCCCCACTCGTCCACATATTCCTGGCGCCCCTCGCTCACCTGCCGCCAGTCTCGGCTGAACCCCTGCAATTCATAGTGCACGCGGCACAGGTCGTTCCAATAGGGTGCAGGAAGGGAGGCCGCCACCCGCGACGGGCCCTCGTATGCCAATGTGCGTTCGACGATCTCTCGCGACTTCATCCTCCGTCCTCCACGCGCGTCACATCCTATTTGATATATCAAATGATACACGTCCTCGCCGAAGAAGCAAGCGTCGCCGGGCGCACGTACTTTTTGCGAATCCGCTTGCGAGGGGGATGAGAACTGTGCTACACTGGGGCGAATTGTCGGCGCGTGAACGAGGGGAGGGGAGATCCATGTTGGCCAAGATAGCAAGTTGTGCTCTCGTCGGGTTGGAGGGGACCCTGGTGGACGTGGAGGTGGACGTTCATCCGGGGCAGGTGGGCAGGATCGACATCGTGGGACTGCCTGATACGGCCATCCAGGAATCGCGCCAGCGGGTGCGCTCGGCCATTTACAATTCGAACCTCACCTTCCCCCAAAAGCGAGTGACCATCAATCTGGCCCCAGCGGACCTGCACAAGGAGGGGCCCTCCTACGACCTGCCCATCGCCGTGGGCATACTGGCTGGCGGCAATCAGTTGCCCATCGACTTTGGGGACAGCCTCTTTATCGGCGAACTCTCCCTGGACGGCGGTGTGCGCCACATCAACGGCATCATCTCTATGGCCTCTGTGGCGCGGGAGGAGGGAGTGGAGACGCTGTACGTGCCGGCCATGGACGCCCCCGAGGCGGCCCTCATCCCGGACCTGACGGTGATCCCGGTGCGCAGCCTGGGCCAACTCGCCATGCACCTGAACAACTTGAACCTCATCGACCCCTATGTGGAGGACGACGACCTTTTCGCGGCCAGCGAGCCCGAATACGCCGTGGATTTCGCCGAGATACGGGGCCAGGAGCACGCCAAGCGGGCCATGGAGGTGGCCGCTGCGGGGGGTCACTGTGTGCTGATGTGCGGCCCCCCAGGCTCTGGAAAGACGCTGTTGGCCCGCTCCGTCCCTGGTATTCTGCCCCAGATGACGGTGGAGGAGGCGCTGGAGACGACCAAGATCTATTCCATCGTGGGCTCCCTGTCAGCCGACAAGCCCCTGATGCGGCAGCGGCCCTTTCGGGCGCCCCATCACACCATCTCCCAGGCCGGCCTGGTGGGAGGCGGGCATTGGCCGCGCCCAGGCGAGATTTCCCTTGCGCATCGCGGCGTGCTCTTTCTCGACGAACTGCCCGAGTTCGGCATGCGAACGCTGGAGGTGCTGCGCCAGCCCCTGGAGGACAGGGTAGTGACCATATCGCGGGCCACGGGCTCGTTGAGTTTTCCGGCCAATTTCATGCTCATCGGGGCCATGAACCCCTGTCCGTGCGGCTACCACGGCGATCCCACCCACGAGTGTACCTGCTCCCGGGGCATGATCGAGCGCTACCAGAAGCGCATCTCGGGGCCCATGATGGACCGTATCGACATCCACGTGGAGGTGCCCCACGTGGAATATGAGAAACTGACCGACCGGCGATTGGGAGAGCCCTCGGCCAACGTGCGCAAGCGCGTGGAGGCGGCGCGGGAGCGCCAGCGGGCCCGCTTTATGGGGACCGGTCTGTACTGCAACGCCGACATGGGCCCGGCCGAGGTGCGCAAACACTGCGAACTGGACGAGGCCGGCCGCACGCTGATCAAGGCCGCCATGCGTCAACTCGGCCTCAGCGCCCGAGGCTACCACCGCGTGCTAAAACTGTCACGCACCATCGCCGACCTGGCGGACAGCGACGAGATCCGCTCGGAACACCTGGCCGAGGCCCTCCAGTATCGGCGGCATACGCCGGGGGAGTAAAGGGAAGGATATCTGCCCTGACTTTATGGGGGAACTCAGTATCCCCGTCCCATGTTCACCACGTTCATCAGCGGCTCGTCGCGCAGGTAGCGGCCCAGATTCTCCATAAAGATGGAGGTGATACGATCGGCGTTGTAGGGGCTGCTGCCACTGGTGTGCTGGCTCAAGATCACGTTGGGCGCATCCCACAAGGGCGAGTCATCCGGCGGGGGGGAGGGGTCGGTCACGTCCAACCCAGCGCCAGCGATCCATCCCTCGGACAGGGCCCGCAGGAGCGCCTCCCTGTCGATGGAGGGCCCCCTGCCCACGTTGTAGATATAGGCACTGGATTTCATGGCCCGTAACTCGCGCTCGCCCACGATGCCCTCCGTCTCGGGCGTCAGGGGCAGACAGAGGGCCACGTGGTCGGCGCGGGAAAAGATCTCCAGTAGCTGATCGGGACCGTACTGTTCATCCACATCGGGGAATCGCTCTGCGCTGCGCCGCACGCCCAAAACGTACATACCCAGGTTCCCCGCCTTGCGCGCCAGCGTCCCGCCGATGTCCCCCAGCCCCAGCACGCAGAGGGTCTGCCCCTGCAGTTCGAACTTTTTCGTTCTAGCCTCTTCGCTGATCCACGCATGCTTGCGCTGGGCGCGAATCAGCGTGTCCAGGCCGGTGGCAAAGGCCAGCATCATGCCCAGGATCAGCTCTGCCATGGGGACGCCGTGGGCGCCCGAGGCGTTGGTGAGAAGGACGTCGAGTTCGCCAAGCCCGGCATCCAAAAGGTGATTTATCCCCGCTGTCCCGGCCTGCACCCAAAGGAGCTGGGACGCCCTTCTCACGGCCTCGGTCGGCAGGTGCTTGGTGAATATGATCTGGGCCCTCGACGCCGCCGCGATGAAATCGTCCTCGTCGGGGCGGAAGAGGAACTGGACGTCAGGATACGCCTCCCGCATGCGCCTCAGATTATCCCGTCCCACGTCTTCGCCGATCAGCACGACCAAGTCGGTCATCCAAACCTCCTGTCTATCCCAACACGAACCATCACTTACATCTCCGCCACGCGCTGCTTGCGGAAATAGTCCCAGTCCCATTCGGCGCCCCAGCCGGGAGACAAGGGCGGCACGATGTAGCCACCCTCGGGCAGGGGGGGATTGAGCAGGCCGATCTCCTTGCCCCGCTCGTCCCGGCTGCCCCCCGGAAAATACTCATAGTAACTGGTGTTGCGGATGGCGCATACGAGGTGGCTGTGCACCAGACCGTAGAGTCCTCCTGGACCGTTGAACTCCACGTTGGCACCATACAGTTCCGCCAGGTGGGCCAGTTTCAGCACCGTAGTGGTGCCGTGGCGGGCGTTGAGACGCAGGAAATCGGTGGCCCCCGAGATCAGCCACTGGGCGCACAGGTCCATGTCGTGCATCATGGATTCGGGCGCCAGCACGGGGACATCCAGGGCCTGGCACAGTTCCTGAAGTTCCGCCTGTCTGGCGTCTGGCAGGGGCTCCTCGAACCATCCGGCGCAGATCTCTTCCAGGGTCCGCCCCACGCGCAGGGCCTCCTGGAAATTGTAGCCCGCCAGGGCGGCGTCGTGCAGGACATCGATATCGGGACCCACGGCCTCGCGGACGGCACGAAGGTAGGCGATGTTCTTCCGCACTGTATCCCGAAAGTGATCCTTGACCGCCGGGAAGCCGATCTCCACAGCCCTCTTTGCGTCCTCGACGGCGACCTCCTCGGTATCCTCGCCCCGCCCGCCGCCGATGTTGTAGTAGGCCGGGCAGCGCTCCCGCGCCCGCCCCAACAGGGCGTACACGGGCAGCCCGGCCACCTTGCCGGCGATGTCCCACAGGCAGTTGTCGAAAGCGCCGAACCAGCCTGGCCGAGTGAACATGCCCCGCGTGGCGGCGCTCAGTTTGTCGTGCAGGTATTCGCGGTCAAAGGGATCCTCCCCCAGGGCCAGCACGCGAAGCTGCTCCAGATCGCGGGGGCGCATGGTGAGGTAGCGCGCGTCGCCCACGGTGCAGACGCCCTCCACGCCCTCGTCGGTGTGCACGTGGAGCACGTGGAGATGTCCCTCAGCCGCACTGTGATGCTGCCTTATCCAGCGCTGCGAAAGTCCCACGCCCTTTTTCACCAACTGAAAGCGGTTCGTGATACGTTCCGCCTCGAATACCGAGATCTTGATGGCGTCGATCTTCATGGTCAGTGTGCACTCCTATGTCTATAGATATCCTAAGGTATTCATCCCCCCAGCCGCCAACGTGTCATCATCAGACAGGTCTTCTCTCCCGGATGCTCCTGCTGATAATATACCGTCAGGAGTGTGCCATCGTCCAGTTGTACGGAGGCGGGGTATCCCAGGTCGCCGCTCGGCGCGTCGTCACGCAGGACGATCTCGTTATCATAGTCCCAGCTCTCCCCGCCGTCGGCGGAGAGGCAGGCGCGTTGGCCGTAGGGAGGATGGCGATACCCGTAGGTGACCAGGAGGCGGCCATCGTGAAGGCGAATGAGATGGGGCGGCTTGCCCACGATCTCTGTAGGACGCGGCTCCATCCACGTGCGCCCGCCATCCTCCGAAGCGAACTGCCACAGCACGCTACGCATCCCTTCTCGGGGTCTCGGCCGCTCCTCGTAACGGGCCATGGCCAACAATCGCCCAGGGGCGACCTCCACCACGTGGGGCTCGCAGAGATAGGCATAGCCTGCAGGGTCCTCGCCGCCATATTCCGGATACCCATTCACCCGGCCTATGACCGACCACGTTTTGCCCCGATCGCTGGATTCGACGGCCAGGATGTCGCCCTCCCTCTTATCCCGCCCCTGGACGCCGTCAATGCCCACAAAGATCAGACGCCCATCGGACAGGGTGATGGGGCCATGAGGGGCGGAACAGGGCACGCGGAGCGGCGCCTCCCAGGTGTGCCCGCCGTCCGTGGACCGTCGGATCCAGTAGCCCAGGGCATAGCGCCCGTCCACCACCGTCTCGCCGGCCCAGCGTCGAATATCGGCTGTGCTGACCGAGCGTATTTTTTTCCGCCAACGGCGCTCCCCTCCCGGGGGCGCCCAGCGCATATAGGCTTCCTCCTCATAGTGGGACGTGAACCAGCTCACGACGACGGTGCCATCATCGCATACGCAGATCCCCGCGTCCCGGTCGTCAAGGGGGGTATCGTTGATGAGTTCGGGCTCGCTCCAGGTCTGCCCATCATCCCCGGAACGCACGAGGAAGGTCTTGCCAAAGGGGCAGACGTGGGCGTCGCGGTCGCCGGAAAAGACGACGAGTAGTTCCCCGTCGGGCATCCTGCCGATGGTGGGCCAGCCGATGTAGCGCCCCGGCTGCTTGCAGATGACCTTTGAGGAGATGATC
>JAWLEV010000008.1:0-47188 GCA_041685915.1 Anaerolineae bacterium
GCATCCACCCGTCAGGCGCTTCTAGTCCTCGCCACTGCGCCACTTTTCGATCTGGGACTTGGGGGTGATGGAAGCCCGCCGTTCCGCCTCTCTCTTCTCGGCGACGATCTCTTGAGGGTCGGGCTGGCGCGATCCGTGTACGGCAAAGGAGGTCACGGCGCGCCTTGTATCGGCGTTTCCACATTCGGGACAGGGAGGGGGCGTGTCCTCGTCGGAACTTT
Organism: Anaerolineae bacterium; assembly: GCA_041685915.1. Classification (GTDB taxonomy): domain Bacteria; phylum Chloroflexota; class Anaerolineae; order UBA1429; family UBA1429; genus JAWLEV01. Next base: position 222 of record JAWLEV010000008.1, read on the forward strand.
GTACTTTGCGATAGAGTTTTGAGAAGGTGTGTCCACAATCTTTACATTCGAATTCGTAGATGGGCATGCGTATATCCTCCGTTTATCGCCGGTACAGTAGAAGTATCAGACTAACATAACATATGATAGCGCGTCATGCGCCGTGGGGCAAAAAGACAAAGGGGATGCTCATGACCATCTGTAAAAGGCCCGCTATCAGCAGAGCCGTCCCCCGCGACGTGCTTTGGGCCAGGGTAGCGCCCAGAAGGGGTCCAACAAAGATTGCTCCATTGCTTATCATGCTCCATACGGCGGCAAAGAGGGGCTGGCGCTCGTCGGGCATGGCGGCCATCATGATGTCAAAGAGACCGATATCGATCCCCGAAGCGGTCAAGCCCCAGATGATGGCGGCCGGCAGCAGCCATATGGCTGAGGGGGAGAGGGCTGTGGCAATGGGATAGAGGGCCAGTCCCAGGGCCGCGGATATTAGCAAAAGGCGACGTCCCATCCTGTTCGCCATGCGTCCCCAGAACAGATATCCTACCACCAGGGCCACGTAACCGACGGTTCCACGGAGACCGATGAGGGTGTCGGGAGCGGCGAGCTCCTCGACCCAAAAGAGACCAAAGAGGGGGATGGGCAGGCTCAGGGCGATACGGTATGAGATGGTGATGGCCGCGAATAATAGGAAGGGTCTGTGTTGAGCGACGGGACTCAGATACTCCCTGATTCTCGCCGCCAGTCCAGGTGTCTTCCTATGCTTCGGCCTCTTTGTTTTCGGTACGCGGATGCGCGAGAAGATGAGGGGATCAAGCCAGCCAAAGACAAAGGAGATGAAAAAGACGAGTTGGTAGTTCAAAGGGAAAGCGACGCTGTCCAATAGCCAGCCAAAGAAGGCGCTGCTCAGGGCCGACACGGTGCTCAACAGGGCCCAGCGGGTGCTATTAAGATGTGCGCGGCGCTCGGCGGGAATGGCCCTGGCGATGACGGAGGTCCAGGCGGTGGAGGAAACACAGTCGGGAAAGGTTTTGAGTATCCAGATAAGAACCAGCGTCAAGGGGAGATACGCAGTGGGAACGATGAATGGGACCAGCGCACAGGCCAAGAAGCAGAGGCGTCCCAATCTGGCATACACGGTGCGAACATGCACGTGGTCGGCTCGGCGCTCGGCGATGACGGCAGCGGGGATGAAAACGAGGATGGCGAGCAGGGCCGGTAGGGAACTGAGCGCGCCGATCAAGGTGGAGGAGGCTCCCAGCCGGGCCATAAAGATGGGCAAAAAGGCCATGATCCCCCCCGAGGGGACACCGATCATGGCCGTGTTCAGGTAAAGGAGACGGGCATTACGCTCGTGCCGACTCCGGGGTTTGATGAGGGGAGAATTGAGCAGACGGCGTATCGCGTATCTACTTCTCTGTAGGAATACTTTTGTCATCGTCTATTGGTCTTTATCTCCTTGTGGAAGCAGGCTCATCCCATCATCCTCGCCCTTTCCGGAGCGACGAGGATGGGTACGGTCGGCATCAAAAGGTGATGTCAGTATGCCTGGTGCAGTATCTCTATGGCTTCCTCAAGGCTTACGGTGCGGGGATCATTGGCCAGGATTCTGGCCTGTGTCTCCAGACAGACCTGTGCCACGTTCTCAAGGGCCTCTTTGGGCACGTCCAGATCCCTGAGCCGCTGCGGGATACTCACGTCTTTGGACAGGGTGCGTACCGCCTCCACTCCCTTGCGGGACGCTTCATCCAGTGAGAGGCCCTGCACGTTCTCGCCCAAGAGTGAGGCGACGTAGGCGTATTTCTCACGACAGCCTATGCGGTTGAATTCCATCACATAGGGCAAAAGAAGGGCGTTGGCCACGCCATGGGGGATCTGGAACTTTCCTCCCAGGACGTGAGCCAGCGAGTGGACGATACCGACGCCGGCTTCGCCGAGGGCCTTGCCCGCGAACACGCAGGCGGACATCATGCCCGTTCGGGCATCCAGGTTTTGCCCTTTTGCATAGGCCCCACGAAGATACTCCCCGATGAGGGCGATTCCCTGCTCGGCCATGGCGTCGCTCACCAGGGTGGCTCCCTTGGAGACATAGGCCTCTATGGCATGGGTGAGGGCGTCCATACCCGTCGCGGCGGTCAGAGGCTGTGGAAGCCCCAATGTGAGGGACGGATCCGCGATGGCGATATCGGCCAAGAGGTAGTCGGAACGTATGCCCCTCTTGGCCTGCGCGTCCGCGTCGGTGAAGACGACCGCGGGCGACAACTCGCTGCTGGTTCCTGCCGTGGTGGGGATGGCGATGACGGGCAGGCCTGGTTTGGGTATCCGGTTCGCTCCCCAGTAGTCGGTGACCTTGCCCGCGTTCGCCACCATCACGGCGGACATCTTGGCCACGTCCATGGAGCTGCCCCCGCCCAAGCCGATCACCAGATCACAGTCGTTCTCTTTTATGAAATCAACGCATTGGTGGACGAGTTCGTAGGGGGGGTCCGGTTCTACTCCGTCCCAAAGGAACAACTCGTAGTCGGTACTTTCACGCGCCTGGTCCACAAGGCCGGCCTCTACCAGACCGGGATCAGTCACCAGCGCTACGCGCTCTCCCCCCAGCAAGCCAATGGCCGCGTCGAGCTCTCCTAGAGCACCTGGGCCGTGATAAAGGACTTTGGGGCCTGATACTTTGCTGATGTTTGCTGCCATAATTTCCCCCTTGTAGATAAATTGGACAAAGGATACCTGTATCGAGCAGAGGGTGAGGGGAGCAGAGATGATAACTCCTTTTCTCTCAACCCTCCGGAATCATTATAGCCAAAGAGTGGGTCTTTTGACAAGGAAAGGCATGTTGGCTAGAGTAAATTCGATTTGTTCTTTACGAGGAGAGATATGCGCGTTATCGAGACGGAAATTTCAGGCGTTCTTATCATCGAGCCCCAGGTGTATGAGGATGAGAGGGGCTTTTTCTATGAAAGTTACAGTCGCCGCCGCTATGCTTCTCACGGTATCCAGGATCTCTTTGTGCAGGACAACCACTCTAAGTCAAAGCGGGGGGTGCTCCGCGGCTTGCACTATCAGGCTTCTCCTGGACAAGCCAAGCTGGTACGTGTGGCCGTCGGCGAGGTCTTTGACGTGGCCGTGGACATCCGTCATGGGTCGCCTATGTATGGTGAGTGGATCGGTGTCACTCTTTCGGCGGGGAATCGGCGACAACTCTATATCCCTGTGGGCTTTGCGCACGGTTTCTGTGTCACGAGCGACATGGCGGAATTCCTCTACAAGGTCTCGAGTTACTATGCGCCGGAAGAAGAGCGGGGCATAGCCTGGGATGACCCCGATCTGGCCATCGACTGGCCCGTAAAGGAACCTATCCTCTCGGAACGTGACAGGCATCATCCTCGTCTTTGCGACGCACCGCGCGACTATGTCTATGAGCGACAAGGAACGTGATACCCTCGATTCGCTTGAGTCAGGGTATCATCTCATTCGAGGGGCAAGTTGTCGGGTGCATGGATGCCGTGTTCGGTGATAATGGCCTCTACATAGCATGCCGGGGTCACGTCAAAAGCCGGATTTCGTGCCTGGCTCTCCTCGGGGGCGAGGCGCACGCGGCGTATCGTTCCCTCATCGTCCAGGCCCGTGACGCACAGAACCTCTTCTTGATCCCGCTCCTCGATGGGAATGACGTCGCCTGATGGACTGTCTGCATCAATGGTGCTCATGGGAGCCGTCACGTAGAAGGGGATGTCGTTCGCGGCGGCACACAGGGCTTTTTCGTAGGTACCGATCTTGTTGGCTACGTCGCCGTTGGCCGCGATGCGGTCGGCGCCGACGATCACCATATCGATCTCGCCATGCCTCATGAGGTGTCCCGCCGCATTGTCCACGATGATGGCGTGGGGGACTTGCTCTCCTTGCAGTTCCCAGGCCGTCAGGCGGGCACCCTGGCAGCGGGGGCGCGTCTCGTCCGCGTAGACAAAAACCTCTTTGCCCTGGCGCGTGGCCACATATACGGGGGCCAGGGCGCTTCCCCAATCGACAAAGGCCAACCAACCCGCATTGCAATGGGTGAGGACGCGGGTCCCATCTTCTATAAGCGTGGCGCCATGTTCGCCTATGGCTTTGCCGGCTTCCGCGTTTGCGTCCGCCAGTTCCTCGGACGTCTCCACGGCCGCCTGTTTGGCGGCGGACACACTGTCAGCCTCCTTTATGGCGGCCATGACGCGATTGACGGCATAGAAGAGATCCTGGGCTGTGGGCCTCGTTTGCCTGAGAATCTCTCCTCCACGCTTGACGAAATCCATAAAGTCACATCCGTCAGGCGCCTGTAGAGCGACCTGGGCCATACCATAGCCCGCCGACGCACCGATGGCGCCGGCGCCCCGGACGATCATGGTACTGATCGCCTTGGCCGTATCCCGATATGTGGGCAGATCTAAGATCTCGAAGCGGTGGGGGATGAGGTGTTGATTGATCATCTTGACGGTGCCGTCTTCCATCCACACAGTACGATAGTGCTTTTCACCAACTCTCATCGTCTATGCCTCCCTATCTTGATATCGGTCCTGGCATGGCCCAAGTTCTCATGTCGTGGTCAGCTCCACAGTCGGTCGTGGGACCATTCGTCGTCCCACATCTCGGTGGATTCCCATATGGTTGGGTCGCTGGGATCCAGGTGCTCACTGATGACCTCATCGTTAAGGGCGTCGATGCCCAATCCCGGCTTATCCGGAACGTGGATGAATCCATCCTGGATTAGGGGATCCGAGAGTCCCTCCACAAGTCTGTTCCACCAGGGAGTGTCCACCGAGTGGTTCTCCAACGCCAAAAAGTTCTCTGTCGCGGCGGCGCAGTGAACGGCCGCCATGCAGGCGATGGGCGACTCGGCCATGTGTATGGCCATGGCGACGCCGTTATCCTGAGCCATATCCCCGATTTTCTTGGTCTCATAAATGCCGCCCGAGGTGAGCAAGTCAGGATGGATTACGGATACCCCACCAGATTCCAAAAGCGGACGGAAATTCTCTTTCAGATAGATGTCCTCACCGGTACAGATGGGGGTCTTGCAGGCATTGGCCAGGCGGACGTACTGGTCGGTCAGTTGCCAGGGTACCATATCCTCATACCAGGCCAGGTTATATTTGTCCAGTCGCTGAGCGATTTTGATGCAGTCCTCGATGCCAATATGTCCAAAGTGGTCCGTTGCCAAGGGGACATCATAGCCCACCACGGAACGCGCGTCGGCGACGTACTGCTCCAGCCAGTCGAGGCCTTTTTCCGTCACGCGGATAGCGGTAAAGGGGTGCATGATATTGTTGAGGTCGTACCATCTATTCCGTCGTCTTCGCATCTCCATCTCTGAAATGTCTTCTTCATCTGCCGTGTGGACCTTTTGCGCGGCCGCTTCCATCTTTTCGAGGAAGCCCAGGGGAGCAGTAAGGGTACCGGGCACGTCTCTCAGTAGACGGATACCCACGTCCATCTTGAGGAAGGTGAAACCCATCTCCACGCGGCTTTTTAGTGCCTGACCCATCTTCTTTCCCGATGCTCTGCCATGCACGTCGGTATCCGCATAGCAACGGATCTCATCACGGAACTTGCCTCCCAGCATCTGGTAAACGGGCACGCCATATGCTTTCCCTGCCAGATCCCACAGGGCGAGTTCGATGGCACATACGCCGCCACCCTGGCGGGCGTGATGACCGAACTGCTTGATGCGGCGGAATATCTTGTCCACATTGCAGGGATTCTCACCCAGGACACGTCCCTTGAGCATCAGGGCATAGGTGGCACTTGCGCCATCACGTACCTCGCCAAACCCAACCAGTCCCTGGTTAGTATAGAGCTTGATGAGGGGACGCCGCTGTAGCATGGCGATGCGCATGTCCGTGATCTTGAGGTCCGAGGGCTTGGAGTAGGTGTTGACGTTGTCGAGAGTTTCTTCATAGTTGTTCGAATCCGATTGCATTTTCGCTCCTTTGTTCAGTGATAGTTTATTATATATCCGTCAGGAACGGATAACTGACCTGTTAATGGTGTATTGATAGCGATTAAGGTTGGGGTGTGATCTCGGAGGTCTCTCGCAAGAAGGCCAGGAGCCCGTTTGCGATCCCCACGGCCACGCGATCCTGTTCCTCTGTAAGGAGGTGCCGATCTCCGCCCATAAAGCCACACTCGATAATCGCGCCGGGCGTCTCGTCGGCGATTTGACGTAAGGCGTGATACTGACGCATGTCCTCCGTGATGGTATCATGATGGGGTTGCAGCCCCGTCGCCTCGCTGTACGTCCTGTAGAGGGTGTTGACCAACCTATCCTCCTCTTCCGGCACCGCCGAGTGTGTCATGCGGGCGACCTTGAACCCCGATATATCCTGTGCACATGAATCACAGTGTATGGCAATCAGTACCGCCGCCCGATAGTCGTTCAACTCGGGCGAGAATTCGGGAAGCACCTGGACATTATAGTCGTGTTCTCTCATGATGCGAGCCACGGAGCGCGAGATCTGGAGATTTAGTTCCACTTCCTCCAGTCCGTCAGGGCAGACAGCCCCCGAATCGTGCTGCCAGTGGCCAGCGACGATGCCCACACGCGGGTTGCTGGATCCCAGGACTCCCAAGGCGTTTCCCGTGGTCACTTTTTCCAATAAGACGAGCAGACCAAGTCCCACCAAGATTACCAAAAGCGCGGCACGCACAAACGCTGCCAATATGCTTAGAGGGGCTCTCTTTTTCTCGTCATGTGTGGCGCGGGACATCTCACATCCTCTCCAGCCCAAAGTTTATAGCGTATCGGATCGTCCGTCAATACTCGACGGGACAGCGTGTGGAATACTGGGAAAAGGTCTTGCCCGGATTCAGGATGCGGCTGGGACCAAGGGGCGTTTCTGTTCTACGCATCAGATCGACAGAGGGCTCGTCAGAACGTGGGGAAGCATATATCGGTGCGTAAAACTTGTTCTCTGTTCGCCATTGATGGCGCCACCCTTTGCCCTGTGATGATCCTTCTGTGGCATTTCCCCGCCATTCTTTTCCATCAATCCTTTTCTGCCGCATTGCGAAGGGCGATCATATGCCCTATAGCAAAAGCCCATCCCATGCGCGTGTCCGGCGTGTCCTTGTCTATTGCTGGTGTATGATCGGGATCCACCATTCCCGTATAGCCCACGTCCTGCAGCGCTTTCATACAGGCCAGCATATCGCAGTCTCCCTGGTCGATAAAAGTCTCCACGTAGCGCTCTCTGGGCATCTCCACGCGGACGTTGCGAAAATGGACGGTGGCGATACGATCACGGGTGCCAAAGTGATGGATGGCCTGCACGGCGTCCTCTCCCATCTCTGTGAGAACGCCCGTATCAAAGAATATACAGTTGCTCGGGCTATTCACCCGTTGGATCAAGCGCTGGAGTCCTTGCAGGTCGCTCAAGGGCTGGGCCACGCCCCGGTAGTTGGGAACCGGTGGATCGTTGGGGTGTGCTGCCAGGCGTACGCCCTCTTTTTCCGCCACAGGGACGACGGCGTCGAGGAAGAAGGAAAGATGATCCCACATCTGAGCCATGCTATGCCGTCCCACATTCGGGAGCGGTGCGAGATCGCGGATGCGATCATAGGAGAAATCTCGCAGGGATGCCCCACCACGTCCCCCGTTTTCTCGTGCCGCATATCCCTCCGAGGCGCGTAGGGCAGTAAAGCTATACGTCAGGACACGGACCCCCACCTCTGCTGCCAGGCGAATACATTCCTGTATCCTGGCTATATCCCGCTGACGGCCCTCTTGGCCCATGAGAATATTTCCAGATAGTGGGAGAGCCATGGCCGACGGTACGAGCCCAAATGAGCGAATATATTCTGCCACGTCGTAGAGTTCCTGGGACTTCCAAAGTGGCTGTGAACCGCGGGGGGCCGTCTGGGCTGGGGGCACGAGACCGCGCGGCGTGATCTGCATGCGTGGGCGCGGTGGCATGGTGACCGTTTCCACGCCGATCTGTCTGTAAAAGCGGAGGGTCTCCTCTGCTGTGTCACTCAATCCCTTGCCGATCTTGATCTGATGGCTCTCGCCGTTCGCCTTGTCTGTCATGGGACCTTTCTAGGCCAGTTCCTCTGCCCAATAGTACTGATAATAGATTCTGACCAGGGCCTTGGGCGCGTTCTCCAAAAGCCAGGCAAAGGATCTCTCCTGCACGGTGGGATCGTCCGCCTCGGAGATGACGCACGCCTCGGCCTCCTCGCGCGTCGGAAAAGCGATAAGGCGTCCTGATCGATCGTGAATGACATAAAGGGCGGTGTCTGGATCCATGATACTCTCTTTCTGCCGCTTGCTGTCAGCGGAACTTTTCTACGCGATCTGCAGGGGCCCCCATTGCCTCCAGGAACTCGATAAGGCGTTCATGCAAAGAGGCTGCCGCATGGGGATAGACGTCGATGACATTCCGATCTTGATTGGGATCCTGATCCAACTTGTAAAGATGGGAGGGCCACGATCCTGGAGCGCAGATGAAGGCCCATTCCTCTGTGGTCACCGTCAGAGGTTCCGTGATGCGGTCGGGGCCGGCCCACCCGTCAAAGGACGTGGCGGTATAGCTGTACATGGTTCCAAGGGGATAGCGTCCAGAGAAGGCGCATTCGTGCAGCCGGTCGACCTCTCCGTTCACCAGGGGCCAGAGCGATCTGCCCTGCACCGTGTTGGGAATGGGGACGTCGAGAAAGTCAAGGATGGTAGGCAGGATGTCGGGCGGCTGCACGATGGGTTCGATGCACTGGCCGGCCCCCGTCCCTCCCGGATGTCTGATCATCAACGGGATGCGCGTCGTGGGCTCGAAAAGGGTGCCCAACTGTCCCCCTGGCTTGCCCTCCAGTCCGTGGTCGCCAAAGAGATGGCCGTGATCGCTCATATGAATGATCAGGGTGTTATCCAGGAGCCCCAGCCTTTTCACGGTATCCAACAGGTAGCCGACCCAGGTATCGACCATGGTCACTTCCCCCGCGTAGAGCGCCCTGACGTGATCGAGTTCCTCGGGTGTCATATAATCGGCACGCCCGTACTGAGGAAAGATGATGTGCTGCCCTTGATAGTCGGGTTTATCATATAGGGTCAGGTAGTGGGGTGGGGGGTCAAAGGGCTCGTGGGGATCCCAGGTATCTATCCACAGCAGAAAGCCGTCCTGCATATAGTTTTTTTCCAGCCACTCCATGGCCGCCGTGATGGTGCGGGGGGCGAGATAATCCTTTTCGTACTCTCGATTGGCCTGGTTGCGCAGGTAGCGCTGGGTCCCCTCCCAACTTCGTATCTTGTGACGGTCGGCGTCGATGGGCGTGGGGACGCGGGGGTCGGTGATGTAGCGGTCGCCATGCTGTCCGCGAATCCAGCGCCAGGCGTCAAAGCCGCGCATGAAATTGTAGTTGCCCGCGCCCAGGGGCGGGGTGTCGAAAAAGAGGGCTGTGGTATATCCATGGGCGCCGGCGAGTTCCGGCAGTATCACGTCTTTGGGTTCCAGGGGCTGCCAACCGCGATAGGCGAACCCATAGCGTCCCGTGTACAGGTCGGTGCGATTGGGAATGGTGGGATAGGAGGCGATATAGGCCCGATCAAAGCGCATGGCCTCTTCTGCCAGGGCGTCCAGCGAGGGCGTCCTGATAAAGGGTTCATCCTCATGTCCGGGGCGCTTCCACGGCGGAGGAACGTGATAGGCGTTGATGTGGTCGCGCCGCAGGCTGTCATTCATGATGACGATCACGTTCTGTTTCATGATTCGCTCCTATCACTATGGGGGGATCTGTCTCCCTCCTTGGCCTGCAGACCAGGGGGGTAGGGAGCAATGCCCGACAGGGCGCCCAGTCGCTCCAGATGTTCCGCGATGGTCAATCCCGTCTGTGGATGCCGCTTTTCTGGGACGATATCTGCCAGGGGGACCAATACCGTGGCGCGCGAGAGCATGTCCGGATGGGGCACCGTCAGGTTGGGCGTATCGAAGCAGAACTCATCGTACATGAGGATGTCCACGTCGATGGGGCGGGGGCCGTAGCGGGCGGTGTCCGCGCGTCCCATGCGCTTTTCCAGGCATTTGAGCAGATCCAGGAGGACATGGGGGGCATAGCATGTCCTGGCACGACAGGCGGCATTCAAAAAGAGCGGCTGCTCCGTGAGCCCCCAGGGTTCCGTTTCATAGAGGGGAGAGACCTGACATATTTGGACGTTCCTTTCGTCCAGTAGGGCCAGGACCCGTTCAATGTTTGCCTGGCGATCGCCCAGGTTGGCCCCGAGGCCCAAGTACAGGAAAGCCATCTCTAGGTCTCTCTCACAAGGGCGTCGGTCATGCGCGCCACACGCGCCATGGCCCTCACGTCGTGTATCCTTATGATGTCCGCTCCCCCTCGGGCGATGGCCAGGGCCACGGCCGCCCCCGTGCCCTCCACGCGTTCCTCTGGAGGGAGATCGAGGGTATAACCGATAAAGGATTTTCGCGATGGGCCGATGAGGAGGGGGAATCCCAGGACGCGCAGTTCGTCCACGTGATTCAACAGCGTCAGATTCTGTTCCACCGTCTTGCCAAAGCCAATGCCGGGATCGACGATGATCTTTTCCTGGTCGATGCCCGCTTCCAGGGCGACGTCGATCTGTCCGCGTAGCTCGCGCAGGATATCGGCCATGAGATCCTCATAGGCGATGTCCACGTAACGCCCTCCAAGGCGCTCCTGCTGTTCCGCGTTCTTGGGCTTGCTGCGGTTGTGCATAAGGACGACGGGAACGTCACGCTCTGCCACCAGGGGGGCCATTTGCGGATCCATGCGCAGGCCCCATACATCGTTCACCATATCTGCCCCAGCGTCCAATGCCTCCTTTGCTACCGCGGCCTTATAGGTATCTATGGAGATGGGCGCTTTTGTCTCCTTGCGCAGCTCTCGGATGATGGGCAGCACCCTAGTCAGTTCCATCTGGGCATCCACGGGTTGAGATCCGGGGCGAGTGGATTCTCCCCCGATATCGATGATGTCCGCACCATCCTTTACGAATGACAGGGCCCGATCGACGGCCTGTTCCACGGCGTCCGGGCTAAGTTCACCCTCTTTTGCCAACAGTCCGTCACCGGAAAAAGAATCGGGGGTGACGTTCACGATGCCCATGATAAAGGTACGTTCGTTCCAGGCAAAGTCGTGGGGACCGATGCGACAGGTACCCAACTCCCGGCTCTCGATATTTGTCAAGGCCGTCTCCAGTTCCTTCCCCAGTTGTTGCAGACTGGGCAGCGGCTGCTTGTGCAGTATGTCCACGACGCGGTGCAGTGTCCGCTCGGTGCCCATGAGCAGGGCATCAGTAGTCTGCTCCTCACCGAAATAGATATCCCCAGAGATGGCCGCATCGCCTCCCTTGGCGAGCATCTCTTGTTTCAGGATGTTCGCCGCGGCAAAGCTGAGGCTCTCGACCTTGAGCACGTGAAAGCGGGCCTTGGGGAGCATGATCTGGATACCGCGGGGATCGGCGCCCAAGGCACGCATTTGCTGTCGTAGGGCGCCTTTACTGTCGTGGCGTAAAAGGCGTACGTTGTAACGGCTCATGATTATTCTTCCAGTTCCTGAATCATCTGTTCTGCCCTGGCCTTCCATTCTGCATTCTGGCTGAGTCGTATATACTCTTTGAGCTCTGCGACAGCCTCCTGACGCCTACCCTGCTGTTTGTACACACTTCCCAAGCCCAGGTAGGCTTCTGGCAGGGAGGGATCCAGTTCCTGCGCTTTGCGAAACTGTTCCGCAGCCTTGTCGGGTCGATTTAAGGAGACGAACACGCCCCCCAGATTATAGTGGAGCTCTGCGTCGTCGGGTTCCTGGCGCAAGGCTGCACGAAAAGCCTCCTCCGCTTCTTGCAGTTCGCCCTGACGATAGTAGACGACGCCCAGGTTGGAACGGGCATCTGTGTAATCCGGGTTTAGATCAAGAGAGGCCTCGTACTGTTGTATGGCTTGGGCAAACTGCTCCTTTTCCGCGTAGGCGTTACCCAGCAAAAAGTGTGCCTCGGCGGAATCGGCCCCGGTCTGCAAGGCTGTCTCCAGTTTCCCGATGGCTGTATCTACGTCCCGCTCTTCCCAGGCGGCTCTGCCTTCCTGGAGCAGAACCTTGGCCTCATCTGGAGGCGTCTCCTCTCTTGCGCTTTCGGTCACAGGAGGCGGCGCGTCGGGCGCCGCGGGCTCTGAAGAGCAGCCCAAGACGACGAGGATGGTAAGCCCCAGGCAGAGAGCAACGGATTCATAGCGCTTTATCATCAAGACCTCCTACAGGTTACGGGGTCGGCCGATCAAGGAGAGGAACTCTGCGCGCGTCTCCCTTCGCGTGCGAAAGATGCCCCGGTTGGCCGAGGTCACCACGATGCTTCCGGGTTTGCGGATGCCGCGCATGGTCATGCACAGGTGTTCGGCCTCTATGACCACTCCCACGCCCTGGGGGGCCACGTTTTCCATGATGGCCTCTGCTATCTCGCTGGTCATCCGCTCTTGAAGTTGTGGTCGTCGCGCCACGATCTCTACCGTTCGGGCCAGTTTGCTTATACCCACCACACGGCCCGACGGGATATAGCCTATGTAAGCCTTTCCGTGGAAGGGCAGCAGATGGTGTTCGCACATGGAATAGAAGGGAATATCTTTGAGGATCACCATCTCCTCGTGGTCCTCCTCAAAGCCGACGCGAAGCACCTCGGCGGGGTTGCTGTCGAGGCCGGCGAATATTTCCTCATACATGTCGGCGACGCGAGCCGGGGTGCGCACCAGGCCTTCCCGTTGCGGATCCTCGCCTATGGCGATGAGGATCTGCTCTACGGCCTCCCGGATCTTTTTCTTGTCGATGGGTGTTTGGCGAGGGGGGCTCATTCGCTTCGCTCCAGAATGACGACGTCGGGCTGCCTGCCGATGGTGTTCTTGTTAGCATCCAGTGTGGCCAACTTTTTGGCTTCCTGGACTCCCATCTCGCTCAGGAAGTGGCTGGCCTCTTCCATATCTGCATCCCCGCCGTCTGTGCAGTAGCACATGGGGATGGCGACTGTGGGCTCCAGCAGGCTGACCACCTCTGCCGCCTGGGCGCCGTCTATGGTGTCCTTGCCTCCCACGGGAATAAGTAGGACATCGATCTCGTCAAACTGCTCCGTCTCTTCCCGGGCCGGAATATGGCACAGGTTGCCCAGATGGCAGATGGTAGCATCCTGCGCCTCTATGATATAGGCTGTATTCTTTTGTTTCTGTTCACGATCCAGTGGAAACCCAAAGACGAAAGTGCCGCCCACCTCGTATTCGCCAGGTCCCTGGATCACGTATGGAGAGCCACGAAAGCCCCGGGTATAGTCGAGCTCTTTGTTATGGGGACGGCTCAGGGTCAGGATTGCGGCGGTGATGCGCGGAAGGCGAAACCCGGCCTCCGGGTCGTAAGGGTCCGTGACCACGGAACAGCCTCGCTGTCTCAGGTGGAAGCAGGAATTTCCATACCAGATGATCTCCATAGATAAACTCCCTTTATCTGTGTGTAGGTGTTGACAGCGAACTATTCGCGAGAAAGATTTCGTTGTATTTTGGCATCGGCCCGCTGTTGAGCCAGCCAGTTCTCAAAAGCCCTCTCTTGCACGGTGGACCAGAATTTGTCGGGTACGCGCCGTCGGGGATCCTTTTCCACCACCTGAATGATGTGCAATCCAGATCCCGTCTGGATAACCTCGCTTATCTGGCCCGGCTCCAGTGAGAAGGCCGCCTCCTCAAAGGCAGGGGGCATGACCCCCCTGGGCAAGAAACCCAGATCGCCACCATCCTCTCGTGTCGCCTCGTCCTCCGAGTATTTGCGGGCGGTGGCGATAAAGTTCGCCCCTTCTTGCAGTTCTTGCAGAACCTTTTGGGCCTGTGATTCTTCCGAGAGCAAGATGTGGCGCACGCGAACCTGGGACACCTCACGGGACAGATTTTCCGTCACATTGTCACGCACGGCGGCGGTGATCAGATCCATGCGTACCTGTGCCCGTAACGTTTTCATGGTGAGTCCGTTCGCCGACAGCCACCGTTGGAAGCGTTCCTCGTCCTGCCCTGCCATACCTGCTATCTGCTCGTCGATCTGTTCTTCGGAGACGGCTATTCCCCACTCCTTTGCCGCGTCCTCGATGAGCACCTGGTCTATGAGCCAGTCGAGGACCTGTTCTTCCAGGCGTTGGAGGCTCTCCCTTCCCTCGTCGCTATCGGCCTCAAACCCCGGCCTCTTGCTGAGGTTTATCTTGGCCTGGGTGTATTGATTCTCGAGTTCCGATTTGGGAATGATGGTACCGTTGACCACAGCGGCGGCCGACACAGGCAGCGGATCCTTGGGCGTCGCCGTCGAAGAGGGCGTGGCCTCGGATGAGGTGATCGGCGTGACCGATGGAGGTGCCGTCGGTGTGGATGTGGCGAGGGGCATGGCTGTCGGCATATCCTCTTCCGGTGTGGTCACGGTCTCCTGTGCCGTTGCTGGGGATGAGACTGTTGGATTGGATACATTGGGAGCGCTTTCACAACCTCCTAACAGGAGCGCCCCCCATCCAATGATAATGAGCAGCAGTGTATGCTTTAGTAGCATGTAGGTATCCCCTCAGAGAGTAGCAGTGATCTCCTTTTTTGTGGGCGGATGGCCCCAGCGCCAAGATTAGGGAGAGTATAGTATGGGTGGTGGCTACTGTCAATGAAAAAGGCGGCTTTCAGGTGATTTGTCGAAGTGCCCTTTTTGTACTATACTTTTTCTTTGTGTAATTCGAGAGCGAAAGGAAAGTTATCATGACGGATATTCTCGCCTCTTTAAGGGAAGAGCGTAATCCTAATATACCATCCGACTTGCGTACTGGCGATACCGTACGTGTCCACGTCCGAATAGTGGAGGGGGATAGGGAGCGCGTGCAGGCTTTTGAGGGCGTCCTTATGCGTTTGAAAGAGGGAGGCCCCAATCCAACCTTTACGGTGCGTCGTATCGCTTCTCACGGTGTGGGGGTGGAGCGTACTTTTCCCCTGCATTCTCCTCGTATCGAGAAGGTAGAAGTTGTGCGGCGTTCCAAGGTGCGTCGGGCACAGCTTTATTTTCTCCGGGAGCAGCGTGGTAAATCCGCACGCTTGAGGGAAGATCGTTCCATGTATCAGCGCAAAGAGACCTAGCGCCTTCTGAGGGCGATCTACTTGCTCCGCAGGAGGATATGCGGTGGGCACTCGTCGTCCCGACCTCTGGTGGGAGAAGCATTTGTGGTTGAGGGGTTATCGATGGGTTGCGGGGATTGACGAGGCTGGTCGCGGCGCATGGGCAGGGCCCGTGGTCGCGGCCTTTGTTGTTTTGCCCCAATATCTGTCGCGTGTGGGCGACATCTTTTGTGCGATCAACGATTCTAAACTGTTGTCGGCCCGGGCTCGCGAACGGTGTTATGATCTCATCGTCGAATGCGCTCTCTGTTATGGTGTTGGCGCGGCTTCCTCGGATGAGATCGATTGCATGGGCATCGTGCCGGCGACACGTGCGGCCATGTATCGTGCAGTGATGCATGCTCCCATTCAGCCCGACTATTTTCTGATCGATGCCTTGCCTCTGCCTGGCGTCGGTTGTGCCCAATGTGCTATAATCAAAGGAGACCGTTACTGTCTCTCCGTTGCTGCGGCCTCCATCGTGGCCAAAGTGAGCCGCGACCGGCGGATGGTTGCGCTTGGCGAGCGGGTGCCCGGCTATGGATGGGATAGGAATAAAGGATATGGTACAAAGGAGCATCGCCAGGCGCTATATGAGCTTGGCGCAACGTCTTATCATCGTCACAGTTTTGCCCCGATTCGTGCTTTGGGAGGAATGACGACGGATGGATCCGAGCAAACCCATCGATAAAGTGCCTATCGCCTTCTGTGACGTGGAGACCACGGGGTTACATCCTGGGCGTGGGGATAGGGTCTGTGAGATAGCGGTTCTACGGTGTCAGGGAGGGCGAGTTGTCGAGTCTTTTCAACATCTCGTCAATCCACAGAGGCCCATGAGCAAAGGGGCCTATGCGGTGCATGGGATCGGCGATGACCAGTTGCGTCATGCTCCTCCTTTTGGGCAAATTGCCGATGATGTGCTGTCGCTGTTGGATGACGCCGTCTTTGTCGGGCACAATGCCCCCTTTGATCTTGGGTTTCTCTCCAAAGAAATGGGGATTTTGGGTATCGTCTTTGCCCCACAGGTGGTGTTGGACACGCTGCGTCTGGCAAGGCGTCAGTATACAGCCTCGAGCTACTCTTTGGATCGATTGGCGCGTTCTTTGAATATTCGCGTTGTGGGACGCGCCCATCGGGCTATGGTTGACGTGTTATTGACGCGGGGCGTCTTTCAGCAACTTGTGGATGACCTTTGCGCCACCGGACTGCGTTGTCTACAGGACTATGTGGATGCTCAGGGAGGGAATCTGGCCCCTGGGCACCGCTCGTCGGCAAAGGCGGCTCCTGTGGTTTGGAAGGCCCTCCACGAGGGATGTCTTCTTCGTATGCGCTATCGCTCCACGAGTGGAACCGAGACTGTGCGTACAGTGCGACCCCTTGCTCTGGTCGAACAGGGGAGTCGTACATACCTGACGGGACACTGTTTTCTGCGCGACGCGGAACGGACCTTTCGATTGGACCGCATCCTGGAGGTGGGTCTGGTCGACGAGGGCGCGTAAAAGCTGTTGTTTTCTCGATCTTTTTGGATGAAGAGCCTGTGATTTCTGAGGGATTGTTGCTTTTTTGTTGATAGGCGTTGCGGGTTGCTAGAGGGGGGATAAGCGGGATATGGCAAGCACCCAGTGGGAAAGTGACATGGAACAGTTGAGACGTGACAATCGCTCTGGTGGTGAGGAGATTGCCCTGCGCGCTCTGGATTTGCTCATAGACAATATCACGGAGACCGTTGCCGAGGATGAGGAGGATTACAAGGCCTGGCTGATGCAGATAGGTCGCGATGTGATAGCGGCCCAACCCTCGATGGGGGTCTTATTCCGCCTCGTCAACGATATGTTGTGGGCTCAGGATGAAGAGACGGATAGCGAGGCGATTCGGCAGAGCGCTTTGCGTTTTCTCCAAGAGTACCGTGAGCGTGAGATGCAGGCCATGCAAGAGGTCGTTGAGCGTGCGGCCCCCCGGTTAAGAGCCTATTCGGCGGTCATGACCTACTCTCGTAGTTCGACTGTGCTCAGGGTTCTGACAAATATGCGCGAGGATGGCTGGCGGCCGCGCGTATTTTGTAGCGAGGGACGTCCCATGTTAGAGGGACAGACCCTGGCTAACGAGTTGGCGGATGGGGGGTTGCGGGTGGTATTTGGCGTGGATATGGCCCTGTTTGGATGGATGGAAGACGTGGAGGCCCTCGTTCTGGGAGCCGATACCCTGGCCGCCGGTGGCCTGGTGAACAAGTTGGGGACGGCTGAGCTCGTGCGAGCGGCCCGTCGGCACGACATCCCCCGCATCGTGCTGTGTACCACACGCAAGTTGCTTCCTTCCGACTATTTGACGTCACTACGCTTTCGCGAGGGGCCCCCGGAGGAGATCATGCCCGCCTCTGGCGAGGCGATTTCCATAAGGAATCGGTATTTCGACCTCACCCCTTTGGGACAGCTTTCTGTGGTCATTACCGAAGAAGGCGTTATGAAAAAGTCGGAGTTGAGGGGCGCCTTTGAGCGGATTTCTACCTATCCTGGGTTGCGAGGAAGATCGGAAACGCGATGAAGGTCGAGGCGGAAATCGTCGCTGTGGGCAATGAGATATTGCTGGGCGATATTCTGGACACCAACAGTCATTGGCTATGTGGCCAGTTGACAGGGATGGGGATTGCGGTGCGGCGGGTATGTCAGGTGGAAGACGATCCGGATGTTATCGCAGAGGTTGTCCGCTCTGCACTTCGTAGGGGCGTCGATATCGTCATCACGACGGGAGGCCTTGGTCCTACCATGGATGACGTGACCCTTGAGGCCCTGGCCCAAGCCCTGGACAGGGAACTTTATATTCATCCCGTCGCCCTTGAGTGGGTAAAGGAGAAATACGAGGAACTGGCTGCCAAGGGCTATGTGGACTCGCCTTCCATGACATCTACGCGGGAAAAGATGGCCCGCCTGCCCAGTGGGGCAGATCCCCTGCGGAACGAGGTGGGAGCAGCTCCCGCTGTACTCGTTGAGTGTGACGGCCGAATCGTCGTCAGTTTGCCGGGAGTGCCCGAGGAGTTGAAAGATATTTTCATGCGGAGCGTACACCCCGCGCTGGCCGCCTTGACCAAAGGGGGGACGTATTTGGAGTGGCGGGCCACCATAGATTGTGGGGACGAATCCGTTCTGGCACCCTTGTTAGCGGCTGTGAACGAGGAGTGGCCGGGGGTCTATATCAAATCGAGGGCCCGTCGCTTTGGTCCGGATGTCAAATTTCTGGTGACCCTGTCCGCCGTTGGGGATGAGCGGTCGAGGGTCGAGTCTCTCTTGAAATCAGCCTGGCAAGATCTGCAAGAGACATTGGCCAAAGAGGGGATCGGGGTATTAGACATTACAAGGGGGTAGAGAGGTCCCCCTTTTGATTGCTTTGTGGCCAGAAGTTGGTCGGATTTATCAGAGGTGGAGGATAGATGGAGGTTGGATCGGTTCAGCGCGTAGATATCAAAGAGACGATGCAGTCGGCATATATCAGCTATGCCATGAGCGTGATCAGTTCTCGTGCTCTGCCCGATGTGCGCGATGGCTTGAAGCCCGTTCAACGGCGAATTCTCTATGCCATGTACGACATGGGCCTTCGCCATGACCGTCCTACGCGCAAAAGCGCTCGCATTGTCGGTGAGGTACTGGGAAAATACCACCCTCATGGAGACTCGGCCGTGTACGACGCCATGGTGCGCATGGCCCAAGAATTCTCTATGCGGTACGTCTTGGTGGAAGGACAGGGTAACTTTGGTTCCATCGATGGGGACGAAGCCGCGGCCATGCGCTATACTGAGGCCCACCTGGCGGCCATTGGTGAAGAGCTGTTGATGGATCTGGAAAAGGATACGGTCGATTTCGTCGACAACTTTGATGGTTCGCTGCAAGAGCCCGCTGTCCTGCCCGCCAAGCTTCCCAACCTGTTGATCAATGGCGTGGCAGGCATCGCGGTGGGCATGGCGACCAAGATTCCGCCGCACAATCTGGGCGAGATAGCGGATGCTATCGCCTATCTTATCGACCATTACGACGCCATCGACGATGTCGGCGTCGATGACCTGATGAAGAGGGTCGAGGGGCCAGACTTTCCCACGGGGGGGATTATCCTGAGTCGGGAGGGGATACGCAAGGCCTATGCCACCGGCAAGGGACGCGTGGTTGTGAGGGCCAAAATTCACGTGGAGGAACTGTCCGGCGGGCGCAGTGCCCTGGTCGTCACAGAGCTCCCCTATCAGGTCAACAAGGCGAATCTGGTAGAACGCATTGCTGATCTGGTGCGTGAGGAGCGGGTTAAGGGCATCGGCGACCTGCGCGATGAGTCGGATCGGACCGGGATGCGCATCGTCATCGTGCTTAAACGAGGGGTGGAGACGGCTCCCGTTCTCGACGAACTGTACAAGCACACACAGCTGCGGGACACCTTTGGGGTGAATATGTTGGCCCTGGTGGACGGTGAGCCTCGTACCCTCTCATTGAAGAGGACTCTGATCCACTATATCGAGCACAGGCGCGAGGTGCTTGCGCGGCGCACGCGATATGAACTGGACAAGGCGGAGAAGCGGGCGCACGTGTTGGAGGGATTGCAGGTGGCCCTGGACAATCTGGATGAGGTGATCGACACCATTCGGCGCTCGCGTCGGGTCGATACGGCGCGCAGGAACCTGTGTAAGAACTTTGATCTGACCGAGGTGCAGGCCCAGGCTATTCTGGATATGCAGTTGCGGCGTCTGGCCTCTATGGAGCGACGAAGAATAAAAGAGGAATATGAGGATCTATGTAAACAGATCGACTATCTCTTGGAGTTGCTTGAGGGCGATGAGGGAATCCTGGATCTTATCCGCAGCGATGCCCTGGAATTGAAAAAGGCCTATGCCGACGCCCGGCGTACGCACATCAGTGAGGAAGGCGAATCCGCGGAACTGGAACCAGATCAACTTCTTCCCGAAAAAGAAGTGCTGGTTCTGCTCACGCGCGATGGCATGATACGCCGCATGCCCGAGAATATGGCTTATTCCAAACGGCGAAATGTGCCCGGGATGACGGCGCGGGAGAACGATGCCCTGCACTCCTTTTGTGTGGTCGGTTCGCAGGCCTCGATGCTCTTCTTCACCAACAGGGGACAGGCGTTCAGTCTACCCGCACACAGAATTCCCGACACCATGCAGGAGGAGCAGGGGTTACCTGTCTCGCATTTCGTTCATCTAGAGGATGACGAGTGCGTCGTGGCTATGATACCCGTAGAGGATTTCTCCCAGGATGCCTGCATCGGCATGGCTACGCGACAGGGGCAGATAAAGCGTCTGGCCTTTGAGGAGTTGGAGACGTTGGGGCGGCGCACCGCCGAGGTTATCGGGTTGACAGAGGGCGATAAGTTGGGGTGGGTGACTGTCTGTGATGATGAGGACGAGTTTGTGATGGTGACGCGGGTGGGGAAGGCCATTCGATTCAAGGCCGACGAGGTTCGTCCCCAAGGACGCTCTGCACAGGGTGTCAAGGGCGTCGCACTCAAGGAAGAGGAGAATGAAGTGGTGGGCATGGACGTGGTGCGAGAGGGGGGACAACTTTTGGTGGTGACGACCCGGGGCTATGCGAAGCGGACTCCCATCGAGGAGTACAGTGTGCAGGGCAGGGGAGGGCAGGGCATGTTGACTGTGGATTGGAACAGGAACGCCGAGACGGGTCCCGTTGCTGCAGCCAAGATCGTGTATCTTGAGGAACAGGTCGTCTTGGTGACAAAAGAGTACGAGATGGAACGGCTCACCGTCAAAGAGATTCCGGAGCTTGATCGCGCTTCCTGGGGATGGCTTGTCGCCAAGGAGAATGCCCTTGTGGAGAGGGAGAAAGATACCGTCGTCCGTATTGTGCGTCTCAGGAGAGGTGATGCGGAGACGGATGGGGAAGATGAAGAAGAGGCAGAGCCCACGGAGGAAGATGAGGCGGAGGAACGCGAGGAAGAGGCTCAAGGAGAAGGGGACCCAGAGGATAAGAGGGAGGAGAACTCGGACACTGCAGGAAAGGCGCGAGGACAAAGAACGCGTCGGGGTGCGGTGACGCGGACACCGCAGCGGAGGCGTTCAGGATAGGAATGGATGCGTGCATTGATGAGGTAGCTCTTGCATATGGTGGAGAGATGGCAACATTATAAAGAGAGATGGCGATATTACGTCCGGGTTATCACGCTGATCGGCTTTGTCGTGATCGCGGTTATTTTGGGTAGGGCCATCTATCAGGCATATGATTTGTACAGGGATAAGGTGAGCTTTACTCCTGCCAAGGCCGTCGGAGCCTATTTTGGGGCCCTTGCAGAGGGCGACTATGAGGAGGTCTATCGGCTGACGGACAAGGAAAACTTGACAGATATCTATGGGCGAGATGTCACTCGTGGCGAGTTTATGGAGCAACTGGAAGATGTCACCGGCGGGCATTCCCTTCCTCTGGAGGCTATGGAGATAGAAAAGCTTTTCGAAACCAGGGAGGAACGATACTTTCAGGTCCTTTTGACCTTTT
The DNA here is from genome assembly GCA_041685915.1 of Anaerolineae bacterium. Classification (GTDB taxonomy): domain Bacteria; phylum Chloroflexota; class Anaerolineae; order UBA1429; family UBA1429; genus JAWLEV01. The sequence continues at coordinate 21,838 of JAWLEV010000008.1, forward strand.
CCGTCGGTGGTAGATCGCGACAGAGTCGTCTTTTGGTCGAGGTACGTCGCAAAGAGGATTCCTGGGTTGTGACATATCCATTTGCGATTGTATTGTGACGTAGGTTTCTGTCGTTGGGGGGATTTGTGATGAGCGTCAGAAGGCTGCTGTCACGAGGCGCGGGCCCCATGCTCGAGTTTATGCCCGAGCCCAATGTGGATGAGATCGCCGAGACGGTCGTCGCTTTCACTAATAGTGTGGGGGGCATGATCGTTGTGGGCATGGACGAGGATGGGAGAGTGTACCCCGAGGCGGCCGAGTATCTGGAGCCAGTACTCAATCGGGCGCTGGAAATGTGCGAGCCTCATTTCAGGGCCGAGGATCTGCCCGAGTGGCGTTCGGAGGACACATCTCAGGGAAAGGTGGTGACTATCACAGTCAAACCCACCTCTCGTCTGTTCAGCGTTGAGGGCAGGGACTTTTTTGTGCGTTCGGGATCCCTTAACGTTCGTCTCAGCCAGGAACAGATAAGCAGGAGTCAGCGGCGGACGGTGGTACCCTTTGAGGATGATGTGGTTCCCGGTGCGACGCGGGACGATTTTGACGAGGATATTGTCGAGGAGTACCGGCGTAACCGCCTCGATCGGGGACCTCGGAGCGGGTCCTTTACCCAGTACGATCTCCTGCGCGACGTCGGAGCCATCGATCCGTCGGGTGCTCCCACCGTGGCGGGAATGCTTCTCTTTGGCAAGAATCCAGAGCATTTCTTTCCGCAGGTCGGTATCGTGATGGTGCGATTCAAGGGGACAAGCATTCGCGAATCGGCCACCACACCAGACCGCTACAGCCGCCGTGTGGAGGTCGTAGGGCCGGCCCCTCGCATGGTACGCAATGCCTGGGATCTGCTTCGTGAGGAGCTCCAGCGACGACCACAGATGAAGGGGCTGGAGCGTCAAGAAAGTTATGAGTATCCCCTCGAAGCTGTACGCGAGACGGTGGTAAACGCGGTCTGCCACCGGGACTATGGCATTACAGGGCAGCGTATCGAGATCCGCCTTTTCGACGATCGTATGGAGGTTATATCCCCTGGTGGATTGCCGGGGCATATCACCCTCGACAACCTTCTCGAGGAGCATTACTCGCGCAACCCTCGTCTGGTACGGGGGCTGTACTATTGGGGCTATATCGAAGAGTTGGGGCAGGGCATAGATATCATCTATGATGCCATGCGCCGCAACCACCATCCTCCTCCCGAGTTCAAAGACACGGCGAGGAGCTTTGGGGTGACATTGCGCAATACTGTGGATCGGATGGAACTCGAGTTCGGTGACCAGCTGAACCCCCGACAGATCAAGGCTCTTCGGTACCTCCAGGATCATGAGCGCATCAACAATAGTCGATATCGAGAATTGTGCCCCGACGTGTCCTCGGAGACGGTGCGGCTTGATCTGAGCGATATGGTGGAAAAGGGAATTCTGCTCAAGATAGGAGCCAAGCGGGGCACCTATTACGTACGCAAGTGAGATATTGAGGGGGCAGCATGATCCGTCCTGGACGTATCCTCCTGTACCTTTGCCTTGGTGCGCTGGTCGCCATCCCGGGTATACTCCTGACAGCATGTGAGGAGGCGCCCACTCCTTCTCCCGCGCCCTTGCCAGATACCCTGCCCACCCCTACCCCAGCGGTTGAACAGGTCATCGAGGGACAAACCTTTGCCATTTCCTTTGGGGAGACGCTGTTGGCCACCGAGGAGTTGCACGCAGAGCGTGTGGATGACCGCTTGATCGTCTCCAGCGATATGGAGTGGCACCTTGAGCCACCCGGGAGGCGGCGTCGCACCCTTGTCGTGTCGGATGCCCTTGATCCTGTGCGCTATGATCTGGAAAGTACACGGCTGGGTGCGCGCTCAGTTTGGGTGGGGGAAAAGGGCGAGCAGGGGATGGACTGTTTGAACAACAACCTGAATTGGCCGGCTCCCGTTTTGTTTGAGGGCGTCATGCCCTCTCCCGAGATCATGTTGGAGAGGGCCCCTTCGGCTTTACCCTATGTGTTGATGATGCTGCGCTACCAGCGAGGGGATGGAGAAGCGGCGGATGAGGCTCTGCGGCTTGATTGCCTGGATGTGATGGAAGACTATCCGGTGAGTCGTCCTCTCACGATGACCCTCGCCCCTGAACACAAAGGGGCCGTCATCGGTACGGTGGCCCTCAAGGGCCAGGTTGAGGAGGGCCCCAATCCACAGTTTGTGCTTTGGTTCCGTCCCGAGCGCCAGGTTCTGTATAGCGTGGAGGTCCCCGACTATCAATTCGGATTTTGGGAATCCTGGGCCCACAGGGGGCTGGGGGAGCGGGATAAACTGGTCATCACGAACGTCAGCAGTCCACCGGAACATCCCACACCCTCACCCAAGGGGGAGGCGCGCCGTCTGCCCCTGGGTTTTGAGGCGGACGACGGCATCTCGCTGCGGGGAACGCTCATCTTGCCTTCTGGAGAAGGGCGTTTCCCATGTCTGGTGGTTCACAGCGAAGGAGGCGTTCTGCCCCGCTGGGACCCCGGAGACGGGCCAGCGGGAAGGGGATGGGCCGTTTACAGTTACGATAAACGTGGATTGGGTGAGAGTGAAGGAGATTATCGGCGTGGTCCCCTCAAGGTGCTTGCGAAAGATGCGGTTGCCGCTGGCGATATGCTCTCGGAGCGTTCGGAGATCGATTCTGAACGCATCGTCTTTTTCGGGGTACGCAAAGGGGGACAGGTCGGTGCACTGGCCATGGCACGGAGCGAACGGTATGCCGCCGCTGTCCTGAGTTCCTGTGTGAGCGAAGGGAAGATATTTCCCATAACAGTGGAACACAGGATCCGTCATGGCCTAGCGCCATTCTATGGATGGAGCGACGAGGCGTTGGAGACGTACCTTGATCATAGCCTGAAGCAATGGCAGACGTGGCTGTATGAGGGAGAAAGGGAGGTGTCATTGCTGGGGAGGCGCGCCTCGCTGGAGGCCTTGGACGACAGCGCGGCGACGGATATATACACGCCATTGTCGGAGATAGAGGTTCCCGTGCTTCTGTTACATGGCGAGCAAGACGCTTGGGTACCCCTGGAAGGGGCTTTGGCTCTGCATGAGCGGCTTGTCGAGGAGGGAAAGAAGAATATCGTCCTTCGTACGTTTGAGGGGCGGGGGCCGGTGAGTGAGACGAGGGGGGACTTTTGTAGGGCGGAGGTGGAAGAGACCCTTTTTGTCTGGCTCGAAGAGGCGTTGGCTGGACCGTGAGACATCGGTCTCAGGATGTCTAACAGTCGCATCGCGAGAGGTTAGAGGACTTTTTTTCTTGTGCTCATTCGATGATTCATCTCTGCTTCGAACGCGCTGAGCTCGGGATGGGTCTTGCTGTAGAATAGGTGTGTTCGACAATGACAGTCGGAGGCGCCAAAAGGGGCTTTGGTGGGTTCTATCCCCGACATGCCGTGCAAGACGTGGGCCCACATACATTCGTGCCGCTCCGGACCCCTATGATACCAAATTTCTCGGATACAACCGTACTGTAGCAGGTAATCGATGTGCCAGTGTGTGCGTTTCTCGGTGCGCAGGTGTCGTTGCAGCCGGGATTGCAGTCCTGCTAGGGCGCTGCCCACGTACAGGTAATATCCCTGTTCAAAGGTCACTTTGTCCAGGCTTCCCACCTCGATGGTGTGTCTGTGCGGTAACGCGATGAGGAGGATGTAAGTACCTGGAGGGTCTTTCTGCTTCACCCTGTTCCTTTTTTTTTCTATCGTGCAGTAACGAAGAAAAGGCCTTTGCCCAGATCTGGGCAAAGGCCTTTTGAATGATCTCGTCGGTTACTGTTCGTGGAAGGTTCCTCGCATCATGTCGGGACGTTCCTCTTCTTCCTCTTCTTCTCCTTCTTCCACCTCTTCGCCTTCCACGATTTCTTCCTCGACCTCTTCCTCGGCCTCGATGCCAATCTCGGGAGCCACGGGTGCGGCGGCGGTGAGTATCTCTTCGACCTCTTCCTCAGCGCGCTGCGCGATGACCTGTATCACCTCTGTCTCCGGTGGCGTCAATATCTCGACATCTTTGGGAACGGGAAGATCAGCGACGGCCACATGATCATGTATGTTCTCCAATGTGGCCAGATCGACGGCGATGTCCTCGGGCATGTCCTCAGGGCGGCATTCCACCTCGACATAGTCCAGAACCTGGACGACGGTCGCTCCCATCTCCAATACGGGCGATCTTCCATACGTGGTGATGGGCACAAGATTGGTGATGGTCTGGCCCTCCACCACGCGGTACAGATCCACGTGCAATACATCACTGGTGACGGGATCGCGTTGTATGTCGCGAATAAGGGCGGTATGAGAGTCGCCATCCCCGTCGATTTCCAAGGAGATGAGGCGGCTTGTCCCTGCCTTGTGAATCACCTCGTTTATGCTTTGATTGTTGAACTTGACGCTCAAGCTGTTAAAATCACGCCCATACAGGACACCAGGCACAATTTTCTGGCGCCGCAACGCTTTTGCTTTTTCCCTGCCGTCTCGCAGTTCACCTGCGAGTTCAATTCTTTCTGCCATAGCTGCTGCCAATCCTCCAAACCTGTGCGAACAAAAAGATCCCTCTGGAGACCTCAGAATTTCTGAAGAACATTTTCACAACTCTAGATTATAGGTGTAGAATGTATGGACGTCAAATATGTCGTGTTGGCATTGACCGTCTCTTTTGAGTGATCAGAGAATGCCCTGCGGCACCTGACGATATATAGCGATATTGGATCTGCCCCGTTTTTCTTTTGCTTGCTAGGTTCTGTTGATGATATAATAGGTTCCTATAAGTTAGCGTCTGTGATCCGGAGGATTTCGCTTGAAGTATGAAGGGACGAGATCGAAGGCAACTGGTGGGGTTGCCCTCGTGCCTTTGATGGATGTCAGCGTCGCTTTGATCTGTGGTGTCGTTGCATCGGACAGACTTGTCTGGAGCGGGATTCAACTTTTGAGAGTATGGATCGTGTGGCTCATCGCCGACATAATATTTGGTCTCATCTTTGCCCAGTGGCGGATACTGAAGGGGATAGATCTGCAGGAGGCCCTTGAGGGGATAGAGGGTGATTCTCCCGTGCTGTTTCCTTATGCCGTATCTGGCTCTCCGGGTGCCCGGCTTGCGCGAGCGACGGATGAGATCGTCTTGCAATGGGGGGATGTGGTATGGCCACTGGCCGGTCGGGCGGCCCTGACGGCGATTTTGGGTGCGGCTCTCGCCCTGGCTATGGCGACCTTCTTGGGACGTAAGATACTGGCCATTGTGGCCCTTGGGCTGATGTTTGGCGTCATCCTGATAGTAGTGTGTGGTGAGCGAGAGACCCTTTCCCGCTGGTTGTGTCTCCTTCAAGTCTCTGTGGCCTGGTTGCTTGGTGCCAGGGCGTTGGGGCCATTGGCGATGCCGACGGTGGGATTGGCTCTCTTGATGGGGCTGGGTGCGTACGCCAGAGAAGGACTTGATACGGGAGGACAAAGGGGATTTTTCGGGCTCCTGTGGATCACTAACTGGTCTTTTATCCTGATCCTGCTAGTTTCTCAACAGCCGGCGCTGGCCATGGCTATAGTGATAGCCTCTTTGGCGGAGGCGATGTCACGTGGAGGACAGTTTCTTGGGACAGGATCGTCACCGTTATGTAACGCCCCATGGTTCGCGAGCGCGCTAACCGTTGCGCTTGCCGTAACTCGGTGGTAGCGGGGGCGTTATATGTTATGGGTGGGTATCGTTTTCGCTCTAATCCTCGTCGGTCTTGTGGTTTACTGGTTACTGGTCACCACGGAGGGAGTCTATCTGGGAACTCGTGTGGTCACACTGCTCTACGACTGGACGGCAAAACGCTACAATGACATAAAGCAACTGAACTATATCGACGAGGCCAGTCGTTTGGGAATACCGTTGGTCAGGCGCTTGCGAGGGTTTCCCTCGCCTCGTATTCTGGACGTGGCCACCGGTACGGGACGTCTTCCCTTGGCGTTAATGCGCCAATTTCAGTACGATGGCACGGTTGTGGGCATAGATCGTTCTCCCGGCATGTTGCGTGAGGCTCAGGATGCGGTAGGGATATACGATGATCGCGTCACACTTTTGTTGGAAGATGCGAAGGCGCTCTCTTTTCAAGAGGCGTGTTTCGATTGCGTCACCTGCCTGGAGGCTCTGGAATTCATGCCCGATCCCGAAAGGGTCATCCAGGAGATGCTTCGCGTGTTAAAGCCCGGTGGTGTTTTGTTGGTTTCCAACCGCGTTGGCAAGGATGCCTGGTTTTTTCCTGGTCAGCTTTGTGGGCGCGGGAGCGTGGAGGACTATTTACAAGAGTTAGGTCTGAAGCGGGTTCATATGGAACGGTGGCAGGTACATTATGATCTCATTTGGGCGCAAAAGGATGGGGATTTGAGCGGATAAAGCCGGTTTGGTTCTACTAGGGATGTGTCGAAAGGATGAGAAGGGAATGAAAAGGGATTTTCTGAGCTTTGCTAACCTGTCTACGGAGCAGACGCGGTCTCTTTTAGAGTTGGCGCTTTCCTTCAAGAAGGGCAGCGTCGATGCCGAACGGATCAAGTCTGTACGTGACAAAGTCTTGGTCATGGTCTTTCAAAAGCCCTCACTGCGCACGCGCGTTTCCTTTGATGTGGGCATGTTTCAGTTGGGAGGATACGCTGTGTACCTTTCTCCCGATGAGATCAAGCTTGGCGAGCGTGAGAGTATTCCCGATGCGGCCCGGGTACTCAGTCGCTATGGGGATGCTGTAATGGCACGGGTGTATGCTCACGCGGATGTGGTCACCATGGCCCAGTGGGCGTCTGTTCCTGTGATAAACGGCCTTTCCGACTATAATCATCCCTGTCAAGGGTTGGCGGATATGTTAACCATTTACGAAAAGGTCGGGGAACTGGCGGGGGTAAAGCTCGCTTATATTGGGGACGGGAATAATGTGCTGCATTCCCTGTTGCTGGGTGGGGCTGCTTTGGGCCTACACGTCGTAGCGGCGACGCCGAAGAACTATGAACCCCTGTCACAAGTGGTGATCCAGGCCGAAAGAGTGGCTGAAGAAACGGGTGCAAAGCTGGAGATCGTCCGGCATTCCGCCGAGGCTGTCAAGGGGGCGGACGTCATCTATACAGACACGTGGACGAGCATGGGACAGGAAGCGGAGGCAGAGGAGCGTGCCCGCATCTTTTCCTCCTATCAGGTAAATGCGACCCTTTTGGAGCACGCCGGAGATGATGTTGGGGTTATGCATTGTCTGCCGGCGCATCGGGGGCAGGAGATCACGGGCGAGGTGATAGATGGCCCCCATTCCTGGGTTTTCGACCAGGCGGAGAATCGCCTGCACGCCCAAAAAGCGATTCTTGCGTATGTGCTAGAGGGGTAAGAGGTCTGTGGCCGAAGTATTCTGGCTCCTGTCCAATCTGGATCTACGGAGCCTTGTGGACATCTTTCTCGTCGCATCGGTTATTTATGGTACGCTGCTGCTTCTGCGGGGCACGCAGGCCGTTCAACTTTTGAGAGGTGTCATCCTGCTGGCCTTGGTTGTGGCTCTTTTCGGCAGTGTCGCACAGCTGACGGCTTTCAACTGGCTCTTGGAAAAGGGGAGCCAGGCCCTGCTTGTGGTCATGGCCATTGTTCTGCAGCCCGAGTTGCGCCGCGCCCTGGATCGTCTTGGAAGAGCGGGGGGAATGGCGCTCTGGACTTCCCGCGAGTTTGATATGGAGGACGTGATCGACGAGATTGTCGAAAGTTGCAGGCGGCTTTCTGAGAGGCGTCACGGCGCATTGATCGTCATAGAGCGGGAGACAGGCCTTCAAGATCATATCGAGACCGGTGTGGCGATCGATAGCCTGGTTGATGCGGAATTGCTTCAGACGATCTTTTTTCCCAACACCGCCCTGCATGACGGGGCGGTGATCATACGGGAGAACCGCGTTGTGGCGGCCGCTTGTGTGTTGCCTTTGGCTGAGACAGTTCCCTCTGAGGTGCACCTGGGAACGCGGCATCGGGCGGCGGTGGGTATCACGGAGCCGACTGATGCCGTAGCCATCGTCGTGTCCGAGGAGACGGGCATCATCTCTTTGGCGCGGAATGGGCGTATCATAAGGTATCTTGATGAGGAGAGGCTTGCGACGCTTCTAAGGGCGCTGTTGATTTCTAGACGGGCTGCGCGCCAAGAGCGGGAAGAAGCCGAGGCGGCCTGAGTATTAAGGAGTGCTTTCTTGGCAAGTATACGGGAGCATATGGGTACGGCTCTGCTGGCCCTCATGTTGGCGCTTATCGTGTGGGTCAATGCCACCTATCAAAAAGATCCCCCCAGGGAAGATTTCTTTCCCCGGCAGATCCCCATTCAGGTTTTGAATGCCCCTTCTGACCTCGTGGTCACAAATGATCCCGCAGAGGCTGTCGAGGTAAAGATAAGGACCTTTTCCTCCACGTGGGAAAAGTTGGGGGTCAACGATTTCAACGCTACGGCTGATTGGGAAGCTTTGGAAGCGGGTATGAATACCGTGGACATTGAGGTGAGCTGTGCCGACCCCACGGTGAATATCCTGGATTTTCATCCTGAGGTGATCTATGTTCGATTGGAGCCTCAGCAGAGTGAGGATCAAGAAGTGAATGTTGAATTGGTGGGCCATGAGGAGATTCCCTTGGGGTATCGGGTCGATTCGCCGGAAGTTGACCCTGAGGTTGTTACCGTGGAGGGGGCGGCCTCAGCCGTCGAGCGCGTGGACCGGGTAAATGTCTCCCTTTCTATCGTCGATCAACGCGCATCGCTGGAGCGGCAGCTCGAACCCATTCCTGTGGACGAGGAGGGGGAGAAGGTGGAGAATGTCAAGGTTTCCCCTGCCGAAGTGACGGTCCGCGTGCCCATTGAGAGGAAACAGAACTATCGCGAGGTTGCGATTCGGGTGCTCACCACGGGCACTCCGAGTCGGGGCTATTTTTTCAGTGGGCTCGACGTTGTTCCTGCCACGGTCACCATAGTGGGTCCTCCAGAGACGATAGAGGAGATGGGAGGATATGTGGAAACCAGAGGCGAGATCGATCTATCGGGTGCCACGCAGACGATCGCTCAAAAGATGGAACTCGCTCTGCCCGAGGGGGTGTCGGTATTGGACACCGAGGGGGAGGATCCCTTTCGCGTCCTGGTGACAGCGAATATAGATGCGGTGACGGGAGGTACGACGGTAGAAGTGCCTTTGAGGGAAAGAAATGTGCCAGGAGGTTTGAGCGTTGAAAAGATGTCGGTGTCGTCAGTGGATGTCATCTTGACGGGTCCTGCCGTGCTGCTCGATGAGTTAGAGACCGATCTCCTCGATGCCTATGTTGATCTGGAAGGGCTTGAGGAAGGAACACGTCAAGTTGAGCCCCAGGTAGAGATACTCGCTCCCGACGATTCAGAACTTCAGGATCTTGCCGTCAAGGATGTATCGCCCAAGTATGTGGAGGTGACATTGAATCTTGCGTCTACACCTACCCCTGGGGGGGAGGCATCTCCTACAGCCACAGCGACCCCCACACCCGCTCCTACTATGACGCCGACTCCCAAGCCCACAGCCACAGCGACCCCTAGGCGCAGATAGGGAGGAGGATACCTGTGACGGAGGAGACTGTTCTGGCTGCCTATGAAGGGGAAAGGGAGGCCGTGTCCAGGAAGCCGCTCGTCGCCCTGGTGGGACGTCCCAACGTGGGGAAATCCACACTGTTTAATCGCCTGGTAGGAGAGCGTGTGGCTATCGTGCATGAAACGCCCGGTACGACACGTGATCGCCACTATGCCGACGTGGAATGGCAAGGTCGCGTCTTTACTCTGGTGGATACGGGGGGATTGATCCGTGATCCTTCGGATACTATTGCAGAGCAGGTGCAGAGACAGGCCCGGTTGGCCATCGAGGAGGCGGACATCATCGTCTTTATCACGGACGTTCTAGATGGCGTGACGGGGGCCGATCAGAGGATTGCCAACATCCTTCGCCGTACGGAAAAGCCCCTCGTGCTCGCGGTTAACAAGGTGGATAATCTCGAGCGCGAACAGGGGGTTTACGAATTCTATGCTCTAGGATTAGGGAAGCCCGTCGGTTTGTCGGCGCTTAGAGGATTGAAGACGGGTGATCTGCTGGATGAGATTGTAGATGCTCTAGCAGACGTCTCTTTGGAAGGCGACATCAGCTCTGCGGTGCGGGTGGCCATCGTCGGGCGCATGAACGTGGGTAAATCCTCACTGTTGAACCAACTTTTGGGGCAGGAGCGCGTTATCGTCAGTGACGTGCCGGGCACCACGCGCGATGCCGTGGATATGAGCATTACCTACGGTGAAGAGGAAGTGACGCTCATCGATACGGCGGGCATACGGCGGCGAGGGCGCGTGGAGCGTGGAATCGAGCAGTACAGCGTGCTACGTGCACTGCGAGCCATCGGTCGCGCGGATGTGGTGTTGCTGGTGATCGATGCGCTTGATGGCGTGACGGCCCAGGACTCGCACATCGCGGGCTATATCGTGGATGAGTTCAAGAGCGTCGCCGTATTGGTCAACAAGTGGGATCTGGTGGAAAAGGATACGGATGCGGCTATGTTATTCGAGGAGCACGTGCGATACCGACTTCAGTTTTTGCCCTATGCTCCCGTGCTATTCATCTCGGCGCTCACGGCGCAGGGGGTGGAGCGGGTATTGCCTTTGGCGTTACATCTGTATCATGAAAGGTATGTGCGTCTTGAGGATGCGGAGGTGAACGACATCCTCCAGGAGGCCATTGCCCGACGCTCGCCGCCTCGCGGACGGGGCAAAAGGCTCATCATCTATGAAGGCCGTCAAGCCGGGGTGGCCCCGCCAGCTTTTGCGTTCACGGTGAATGATAAAAGGTTGGTGCACTTTGGCTATGAGCGCTACCTTAAGAATTGTATACGAGAGCGGTATACCTTTGAGGGAACGCCCTTGCGGCTTACCTTCAGCAACAGGGGGTAGAAGAGGATCAATCGGTCAGGACGTCGCCGACCATGGACCAGGGGCCAGCCCAGGTAATGTGTACGTGGGCCATGCACCCCAGCCAATTCTCGTCGCTTTCAAAGAAGACGAGTTTGTGTGTCAGCGTTCTTCCGCGCCATCGTCCCCGCTGCTTTCCGTCCACCAGTATCTCCACGTCCCGATCCAGGAATGAGGCGTTGATCTCTCCCGCTATCTCTTCCTGTACCTCCTCGATCCGCGCACGGCGACGCTCCTTTTCCTCGGCGGGCACGTCGTCGTCCCAGGTGGCAGCCAGAGTTCCCGGACGGGGCGAGTAGGCGGCCACGTGCACCATGTCGAACCGCATCTCCTCTATCAGGCGCAGTGTGTTCTCGAACTGCTCCCGCGTCTCCCCGGGGAACCCTACGATCACGTCCGTGTTGATGGCACAGTCGGATGTGGCCTCGCGGATACGCCGTACCAGAGCACGAAACGCTTTTACGGTGTAACCCCGGCCCATCCGTTGCAGGATCTCGTCGTCTCCGGACTGGACGGCCAATTCCCAGCAGGGGCATACCTTGGGATATGTGGCCACGGCATCGATGATACGCTGGGTCATGTCCGCCGGATGCGAGGTGAGAAAGCGGATGCGCCACAGATCCTCTATATTATGTATGGCCTCAAATACGTCAGCCAGGTCCCGCTGCTGGGGAAGATCGCTTCCGTAAGCGTCCACATTCTGGCCCAAAAGAGTGATGTCTCGGGCACCCCGACGTACCAAGTTCTCCACATCGGCGCGGATCTCGGGGATCGGCCTGCTGCGTTGCTCGCCTCGCCGCAGGGTGACGATGCAGTAGGTGCAGTGGTGGTTACAACCGTAGCTGATGGGCACAGAATCGGCTACGTGGGGTGGCGTAAGGGGCGCTCTTTCCGGCGAGACGTCCTCACCGCAATCGGTGGCCCATTCCTCCGCAAATTGTACCACCTCATGGATGGCCGAGGGAGCAAAGAAAGCATCCACAAAGGGATAGCGGGAGGCCAGGGTGTCTGCATCGCCCACAAAGCAGCCCATAACCAAAAGGGCTCGTTCCTTTTGGTCCTCTTTGAGGGGGCGCAGGGAACTGAGACGTCCCACAACTTTATCCTCGGCGCTCTTTCTGACGACACACGTGTTGAGCAAAATAAGGTCCGCTTCTTCCGGGTTCTGTGTGGGAAGATAGCCACGCCTTTCCAGTTCCTCGCCGATACGGTAGGCGTCGGCCCGGTTCATCTGACAACCGATATTCCAGAGGTAATAGTGCAGATGCCTCTGGCGCCCTTTTTGCGGAGCATCGGCAGTGCGTTCTTGTACCATTCTGTTACTCGGAGGAGGGTGCTGTCAGGGCGGATACGGCTTGTGGGGCGCTGGCCTTCTCTCTCTCAGGATGCAGGGCGCGACGGAGGAACTGGCCGGTATAAGATTGGGGTTGGGTCATCAGATGTTCTGGGGTGCCCTTGGCGATGACCCTACCGCCTGCGTCTCCTCCCTCGGGTCCCAGGTCTATGCACCAGTCCGCCGTCTTGATGACGTCCAGTTGATGTTCGATGACCACCACGGTGTTCCCCGCCTCCACCAGACGTTCCAGGACGTTAAGCAGGCGCTTTACATCGGCCGCGTGCAACCCTACGGTCGGTTCGTCCAGGATGTAGAGGGTATTGCCCGTCGCCCGACGGGAGAGCTCTCGCGCCAGTTTTATACGCTGAGCCTCACCACCTGACAGGGTCGTGGACGGCTGTCCCAAGTGGATATAGCCCAGGCCCACGTCGTGGAGGGTCTGGAGTTTGGAGGCGATCTTGGGAATATTCTGGAAAAAGTCCAATGCCTCATCGACGTTCATGTCCAGCACGTCGGCGATGGTCTTGCCCTTGTAGCGGATCTCCAGCGTCTCACGATTGTAACGCTGACCCTGGCATACGTCACAGGGGACATATACGTCCGGCAGGAACTGCATCTCCACCTGGATAATGCCCGCTCCCTTGCAGGCCTCACATCGCCCGCCCTTGACGTTGAAGGAGAAGCGCCCCTTCTCATAGCCTCGGACCTTGGCCTCCGGTGTGGAGGCAAAAAGGGAGCGAATGGGGGTAAAGGCCTTTGTATAGGTGGCCGGGTTGGAGCGCGGCGTACGTCCAATGGGTGATTGGTCTATATCGATGACTTTGTCCAGATGCTTTACGCCCACGATCTCGTCGTGGTCGCCGGGTCGAGTGGAGGCGTTGTGAAGCAACTGGGCCAGGCGTTTGTAGAGCGTATCTATCAGAAGCGTGCTCTTGCCCGATCCCGATACTCCTGTGATGACGACAAAGCATCCCAGTGGTATGGTCACATCGATGTCCTTCAAGTTATTCTCGCGGGCGCCCCGTATCTTTAGGAATTTGCCGTTACCCTCCCGGCGCTCGGGAGGGGCGGGGATAGAGAAGGTGCCGCTGAGATACTGACCCGTCAGGGAGGTGGGACAGCTGGCGATCTCTTTTGGCGTGCCCTGGCATACTACCTGACCGCCGTTTTTCCCGGCTCCGGGGCCAAGATCGAGGACGTGGTCGGCCGCGCGAATGGTCGCCTCGTCGTGTTCTACCACCAGCACCGTGTTGCCCAGGTCACGCAGTTCCGTCAGGGTGTTGATCAGGCGCTGATTGTCCCGCTGGTGCAGGCCGACGGTGGGTTCGTCCAGTATGTACAGCACCCCCATGAGACGGGAGCCTATCTGGGTGGCCAGATGAATGCGTTGCGCCTCGCCCCCGGAGAGGGTGGCCGCGACGCGGTCCAGCGTAAGGTATTCCAGGCCTACGTTGTCCAAAAAGTGCAACCGTGAAAGGATCTCTTTGATGATCTGACGAGCGATGAGCCTTTCCCGTTCATCGAACTGTTCCGGGAGTCGCTCGACAAAGTTGACCGCTTCCTGGATGGACATACGGGCTATTTCGTCGATGGATTCTTCTCCCACCGTGACGGCCAGGCTCTCGGGCCGGAGTCTCCTGCCATTGCAGGCGGGACAGGGTTTCTCGGTCATATAGCGTTCTATCTTGGATTGCACACGGCTGGAGGATGTGTCCTCGTATCGCCGCTGCATATTGGGGATGACCCCCTCGTAGGTGGTCTCATAGTCCCGTGTACGCCCCGATTTGTTCTTGTAATGCACATCGATCATATCGCTTCCGCTGCCACGGAGAATCACTTGACGGTGTTCCGGTGCGAGTTCATTCCACGGGGTGTCCAGAGAGAAATCATAGTGTCGGGCCACGGCTTTTAGCAGCTGCCCATAGTAGCCATCCTTCTCCATACTATTGGCCCACGGTTTGATGGCTCCGTCGGACAGGGATAGACTCCCGTCGGGTATTAGCAGGGCCGGATCGAGTTCCTGCTTTGTCCCCAGTCCCGTGCACTCGGGACAGGCACCGTGGGGGCTGTTGAAGGAAAAGCTTCGTGGCTCCAGTTCGGGAAGACTGATATCGCATTCGGGACAGGCATACTTTTCCGAGTACATGCGTTCCTTGCCGTCCTGCAGGCTCACGCGCACGACGCCGTCGCCTAGTTCCAGAGCCGTCTCCACCGAGTCGGTGAGTCGCTGACGGTCGGCATCGGCCCGCTCTGCCTCATCCTCCCTATGGTGGCGCACGACAAGGCGATCGACGATGACCTCTACGGTGTGTCGCTTGTAGCGGTCCAGGGTGGGTTCGTCATCCACGCTGTAGATCTCTCCATCGACGCGCATGCGTACATAGCCTGCTTTGCGCAGATCTTCAAAGATGCGTCGGTGCTCTCCCTTGCGGTCTTTGATCAGGGGAGCGATGACCATGATACGGCTGCCGTCCTCGAATTCCAGGATGCTGTCCACGATCTGCTGTACCGTCTGGCGACTGATGAGCCGGCCACACTGGGGACAGTGGGGAGTGCCGACACGAGCATAGAGCAGGCGCAGATAATCATATATCTCTGTCACCGTGCCGACCGTCGAGCGGGGGCTATGGCTGGTGCTTTTTTGGTCGATACTGATGGCGGGGGAAAGGCCGTCTATATAGTCCACGTCGGGCTTGTCCATGCGCCCCAGGAACTGGCGGGCATAGGCCGACAGGGATTCTACGTAGCGCCGTTGTCCCTCGGCATAGATGGTATCAAAGGTCAGGGAAGATTTCCCCGAGCCAGAGACGCCGGTGATGACGACGAACTCGTCGCGTGGTATATCGACATCTATGTCCTTCAAATTGTTTTGCCGAGCTCCTCGAATCGAGATGTGCTCTTGGACCATTTATTCTCCTGATGGAATATGAACGAGAGGATGTTGCTCAAAGTCATATTATAATCTGGCGGACGTCATGGGACAAAGATCGTTACGGATTCGTTGGGCGGGAAATCTGGGGAGGACGTGTAGCATTTATGTGCTATCAATGGATGTTGTCTACTCCCTGGCGCCAACCGTTCTTTAGCCCTGCGGCGTCAAAGGCCTCAAGGGCCGCAGCGTACTCGTTGGGTCGAAGGCGTCTTCCCAAGTGGGGATGATCCGTCGCTTTGTGCGCGGGAAAGTACTGGGCCATGAGACTGATATACGTCCTTGGGGAGAGATTTTCGGCGATCCAGGCCAGAACCTGATCCGTCTGAGAGAGACCGTGGGGCAGCACCAGATGGCGAATGACAAGTCCTCTCCGGGCGATACCTTTCTCGTCCATAATTAACTCCTCGCCCACCTGTCCCTGCATCTCCACGAGGGCGCGGCGATTATTTTCTACATAATTGTCGAAATCGGAAAGCTCGTGGGCCACGTCCTCGTCGGCATACTTGGCGTCGGGCAAATAGATATCGACGATGCCGTCAAGGAGTTTCAGGGTGTTCACCCGCTCGTAGCCACTGGTATTGTACACCAGAGGAATATGCAATCCCCATTCGACAGCCTTTTCAAGGGCCGTCAGGATCTGGGGCACAAAGTGGGTAGGAGTGACCAGATTGATATTATGGCATCCCTTTTGCTGAAGGGATATCATGGCCTCTGCCAGATCTCCCGCGTCCCTCTCGGATCCCGATCCCAGTTGACTGATGGGATAGTTCTGACAAAAGATACAACGCCCCGTGCAGTTGGAGAAGAAGATGGTTCCCGAGCCCCTCGTGCCACTCAGACAGGGCTCTTCTCCATGGTGCGCATTGGTGCTGGATATCTTGGCCCGCGCACCGCTGCGGCAGTAACCGCGCTCTCCTTCCGCACGATTGACGCTACATCTTCGCGGACAGAGATCACATGACTGAAGGCGTTCCTGTGCCGCCTCCACGCACCCGTGTAAAAGCCCCTGGTCATACAATCTTTGGTAGCCGGGTATTTCCTCTTTCACATCATCCTCTCTTTCGCTCGAACTCGCGATACTTTTCCCACTCTGGGATGTCCTCCCCTCTATTCACAGAGCGGCGCAATTCCAGGATCTGATCTCTCAACAACGCTGCCTTTTCGTATTCCAGGTTCTGGGCCGCCGCTTTCATCTGTTTTTCCAGGTTCTCTATGATACGTTGGGCTTCGTCCTCGGGGATCTCTGTCTCCGTTTCATATGCGGCCCCCGACTCGGCGACGGCGTGCAGGCTCTCGGTAAGGTCGTGAACCTCTTTGACGATGCTGCTGGGCGTGATACCCCGTTCCTTGTTGTAGGCCAGTTGTATCTCGCGGCGCCGATTTGTCTCGTCGATGGCCCTGTGCATGGAATCGGTGATCTCGTCGGCGTACATGATCACCTGGCCACGGACGTTCCGGGCCGCGCGGCCGATGGTCTGGATGAGCGCCCGGGTAGAGCGCAGGAAACCCTCCTTATCGGCGTCAAGTATGGCTACCAGGGAGACCTCGGGTAGATCCAGCCCCTCACGGAGCAGGTTGACTCCCACCACTATGTCATAAACACCGGTCCGCAGATTGCGGAGGATATCCACTCGCTCGATGGTTCCGATCTCCGAATGCAAGTAGTGCACGTCGAAGCCGGCCTCCTGCAGGTATTCCGATAGATCCTCCGCCATGCGCTTGGTCAGGGTGGTGACCAGAGCACGCTCGTCACGCTCCACGCATTCCCGCAGTTCTCCGATCAGGTCGTCGATCTGTCCCTCGATGGGCCGTACCAGCACCTTGGGATCCGCAAGGCCTGTGGGACGGATGATCTGTTCCACGATCTGGGTGCTGTGTTCGCGCTCATAAGGGCCGGGCGTGGCGGAGACAAAGATACACTGGTTCACGTGATCCTCGAATTCCTCAAAGGTCAGGGGCCGATTGTCCAGGGCCGAGGGCAGGCGGAAGCCGTAATCTACCAGCGTCTCTTTGCGGGAGCGGTCACCGTTATACATGCCCCGTATCTGGGGTATGGTCATATGGGACTCGTCGATGAACATCAGATAATCTGCCGGGAAATAGTCCAGAAGCGTCCATGGTGGTTCTCCCTCTCGACGGCCCGATAGGTGCCGCGAATAGTTCTCCACCCCGGGACAGTAGCCGATCTCTTGCAGCATTTCGATGTCATATCTGGTGCGCTGCTCCAGCCGCTGAGCCTCCAGCAGTTTGCCCTGCTCTTTGAGTATGGCCAGGCGCTGTTCCAACTCTGCCTCGATCTGTTCTATGGCCTGGGCGAGGTTCTCCTCAGGCGTGATAAAGTGCTTGGCGGGAAAGATATCGATGCTTTCGTGTTCCTGCAGTAATTCTCCCGTGAGGGCGTCGACCTCGACGATACGCTCGATCTCGTCTCCCCAAAACTCGATGCGGTACGTGGTCTCGCCGTAGGCGGGCATGACTTCCAGCGTATCGCCCCGCACGCGGAACTTGCCGGGCGAGAGTTCGACATCGTTGCGCTCGTAAAAGATATCCACCAGGCGTCGCAACAGCACATCACGGCGGCGTTGTTCCCCGCGCCGCAGGTTGATCACCACCTGGCCGTAAGATTTGGGGTCGCCCAGACCGTAGATGCAGGAGACCGAGGCCACGATAATGACATCGCGCCTGCTGAACAGGGCGGAGGTGGCCGCCAGGCGCAGACGGTCGATCTCCTCGTTGATGTCGGCGTCCTTTTCGATATACAGATCGGTGCGGGGGATGTAAGCTTCTGGCTGATAGTAGTCGTAATAACTGACAAAGTAAGCCACGGCGTTCTGAGGAAAGAACTCTTTGAACTCGGAATACAGCTGGGCCGCCAGCGTCTTGTTATGGGCGATGATGATGGTGGGGCGCTGTACGGCTTCGATAATATTGGCCATGACATACGTTTTGCCAGATCCTGTCACCCCCATGAGGGTCTGGTAACGGTCCTGACGTTCCAGTCCCTGGACAAGTTTTTCTATGGCTTTGGGTTGGTCTCCGGTAGGCACAAAATCGGAGACGAGTTCGAATTCGGGCACGTTATATCTTCTCCTATTAGGGCATCGGCAGTTCGGGTAGTTACCGGATGCCTGAATGACCGTCGGGTGAAAGGGGAAAGAACATCAGAGAAATCAAGCGGCCCTTTTCTATGCTGCTCTGACGCTACGCCGCTTAGAGCTCGTCGTCACGAACTTGTGGTTCGGGCCAATCGGCGTCACGGAGGCGTTTGGCCAATACGTCGGGAACCTCACCAGACTGGCTAAGCACCTCTATGGCCGAGTCGGCGTCTATGAAGTCAATGGGATCCATATCGACGAGTTCGTCATCCTCCAACTTCTCATCGACGCCGCCCGGTGTGGCGCCAAAGATATCGCACAGCAAGCCCTCCGCATCGGCCAGTTCTTGAAAGAGGAGTGCACCGGCTTGTGTCCAGTCATTTATCTCATCACTGTCATCGTTCCAGATAAAGACCTTACCGCCGCGTCTCTGGAAGCGGTCCAGCCAGGCCCATTCTCTGGGGCCATGATCGGGCGCTATGACAAAGATCGCCTCACTCAACGCTGCGATGAGCACCTCTCGGGCCCGGGCAAAGGTCTCCGTGTAGGCGGCATCGGGCAGGTAGGGACTCAATATGAGCAGACGAGATTCCTCTATCTCGTCGCGCATCTCGTCCAGGCATCCATCGAAACGGCGGATACCCATGGGCAAGAGGATCGCCGCCGTCCCGCCCTGACGGCGGGTTGCGTCCATGGCACGGCGTCCTATACCGCTACTGTAGCCATTGATGATAGGATAACTTTCCTGAGCCAACAGTTTAACCAATGCATTTGTCAAATCCTGTGCTTCGGGGGACGGTCCTTTTGCGCCGACGATGGCGAGCCCGGGATCGGTGAGGATAGACAGATCTCCGTGGTAAAACAGGAAATAGGGAAGCCAGTCCTTGGGCAAGCGCTGGATCAGTGATTCCGGATAGGCCACATCGACGTGAGTTACCACACCCACATCCTCTCGGGACAGTTCCTGCAAGAGATCTTTTTTGGCGGGAACATCTCCCTTGGCGGCCAGAAGCCGAGCCACCTGCTGATCATCGATGGCGCATTGGGCTGCCACTTTGGAGGCGTCCTGCGCAAAGAGTGTCGACAAGTTGCGCCCCCCCTCTATACACCAATGGTGGATCACCGCCTTTGCCGCACGGCGATCCAGACCTTTGGCATTCAGTGCGGCCAGCCAATATGCTGCTTCTTGATACCGGGACACGTCTTCTTACCCCATCTATTTGAATTGCATCATCACTATTATAAGATTCCCATGTGATATGTCAATTGCAGTTCTTACTGCGTCCCATTGTCACAAGTCCTCGTGATGAGCTTGTGGCTCTCTTCTATATCAACGATTGATTTGACATTCTCTCCTCAGGGTGCTATAATTGCTTAAGGATTTAATTATGGGAGTGTGTATCGTGATCAAGATGGAGCAATATTCGAATCGAGATGATGAGCGTCTGGAAGAGGCCCGCGAGTCCCTGTTGGGCGAGGAAGTGAGCATGGATCTGGCGCAGGTGTTCAAGGTCCTCGCAGATCCGACGCGAGTTCGGCTGATTTCCCTTCTTGCCGAAGAGGAACTTTTTGTAGGGGAGCTGGCGCAATTGCTGGATATGACGCTGTCGGCGGTATCGCATCACCTGCGTTTGTTGCGGCAGCTTCGCCTCGTCAAAGCGCGACGTCAGGGAAGGCACGTCTATTACTCTTTGGACGACGAGCATGTCCGAGACGTGTATAAGCTGGGTCTGGAGCATGTGAGACACATATAGCATCTACCGCCTGTGCAACTGTCGAGGTGGAGCATGGAAGAAAAGTCCTATAGATGGCGTATAAAGGGTCTGGATTGTCCCGACTGCGCCGCAAGCCTGGAAAAGACTCTGTCGCGGTTGCCAGAGGTCTCATCGGCTGAACTCGATTTTGGCAGCTCGGTTCTGACCGTCATGTCGGCAGTCGATGGAGAAGGGGCAACCGCGACAGAAGAGATGGCCGGCGCCATGGGCTACCGGCTCGTGCCTCTGGAGGACGGGGGAGAGCCCTCCGTTTCCCCGCGTGGTGAATGGTTCAGGATGCATAGGGAGGAGTTACGGCTTACCGTAGCCGCTCTGCTGGTGACGGTGGCCCTGTTCCTCGGATTGTTCCACGTTCCTCGTTCTATCCCTCGACTTTTCTATGTGGCATCCATCCTCATGGCGGGTCTGCCCATCGCCCGTGCGGCGTGGTTCGCTGTGACAAGGGCTCACAACTTGGATATGAACGTGCTCATGACCATCGCCGCCTTGGGAGCCGTGGCCATCGGCGAGTTCGCTGAAGGAGCCATCACCGTTGTCCTCTTTTCCGTGGGCGAGCTCCTGGAGGGTTACTCGGCGGATCGGGCGCGCACCGCCATTCGGGAACTGATGGATCTGGCCCCCGATGAAGCCACGCTTCTGGAGGAGGGGGGTGAGAGACGGGTATCCGTCGCCAGTTTGGAGGTGGGGGATCGTATCCTTGTACGCCCTGGGATGCGTATCCCCATGGATGGACGGGTGAAGGAGGGACGATCAGCAGTGAACGAGGCGCCCGTCACGGGGGAATCGAGGGCGGTACAGAAGACGCCAGGCGACAAAGTCTTTGCGGGAACGCTGAACGGAAGTGCGCCCTTGACCGTCGACGTGACCAGGCGAGCCGAGGAAAACACCATCGCCCGTATCATGGATATGGTCGAGGAGGCGCAATCGCAGCGTGCCCCCGCTCAGCGCTTTGTCGATCGTTTTGCCCGGGTGTATACACCCGCTGTAGCCCTGTTGGCAGCCGGCGTGGCCTTTTTGCCTCCTCTTTTGGGCTGGGGGAATCTTGTGGAATGGGGCTATCGAGCGTTGGTTATACTGGTAATCGCCTGTCCCTGTGCGCTGGTCATCTCTACGCCCGTTACCCTGGTGAGTGCGCTGGCACGTGGGGCGCGGGCCGGCGTCTTGATCAAAGGAGGAAGGTATCTGGAGCAGTTGGCTGGCGTGCGTGCAGTAGCTTTGGACAAAACGGGGACCTTGAGCGAGGGCGAACCTCACGTGGTGGGGGGGGCTTGTGAGGTGCATCCTGCCACGGATGCGTCGTGTGAGGTCTGCCGGACGCTGCTGGGGAAAGCGGCCGCTGTTGAAGGACAATCAGAGCATCGACTGGCGCAGGCGGTGTTGGAGTATGCACAGGAGATGGGACAGGATGTCCGCTATGAGGCCGTTCGCGATACGCGCGCTATCCCGGGGATGGGCATCGAGGGCCAGGTTGCCGGACACAGGATTATGGTGGGAAGCCACGAGATGTGCCATCCTGAGAAGGGGCCCGAGCGTGCCTTGTGCGTTCAGATAGCCGAGGCCGAGCGACGAGGGAACACGGTGTTGGTTATCCGGGACACTTGTTGTGACGAATGGTGCTATTTGACCGTCTCTGACAAGTTGCGAGACGAAGCGTCCGACGCCGTACGTGCCTTGAAAAGGATGGGTATCGAACGCGTGATCATGTTGACGGGAGATAATCGTTTCGTCGCTGAGGAGATGG
The DNA here is from genome assembly GCA_041685915.1 of Anaerolineae bacterium. GTDB lineage: Bacteria > Chloroflexota > Anaerolineae > UBA1429 > UBA1429 > JAWLEV01. The sequence continues at coordinate 43,696 of JAWLEV010000008.1, forward strand.
CGGAGGAGGCTGGTGTCGATGAGATCCACGCCAGCCTGATGCCGGAAGAAAAACTACGGATTCTGAAGGATCTTGAGGAGCATTACGGACAGGTGATCATGGTTGGAGATGGTATCAACGATGCACCATCCCTGGCACAGGCCTCGGTGGGTATTGCCATGGGGGCGGCGGGCACCGACGTGGCCCTGGAGACGGCTGACGTGGCCCTGATGGGAGATGATCTCCGTGGGGTGCCATTCGTCCTTGGTTTGGGGCGCAAAGCGCTGCGTATCGTGCGCTTTAATATCGCTTTCTCTTTGTTGATCAAACTCCTGTTCTTGGGACTGGCGGTGGTCGGTATCTCGGCGTTATGGATGGCCGTGCTGGCTGACACGGGCGCAACCTTGCTTGTAAGCCTGAACGGCCTGCGTATGCTGAGGTTCGGCAGGCGTCAGGCTGGCGATGTATCATGATCGAGGTCGCCCTGTTTATCCCCTTTAGAGGCTCACGTTTTGTTCTTTAGCGTCGATGCCAAAGAATGAATAGGTGGACGAGATAACTGTCCCCAACCAGACCCACCCCGAATTTACTACGATCTCTGGCACGTTATTACGGCAGATGGTGACGAAAAAGGCGCCGATGCCCACGATAAAGTAGATGGCAAAGTATAGCAACGCTATCCAGACTACAATGGAGAGGGGCTCTCTCTCTGGGGGAGCCTCTTCTTCTGGTGGGGCCTCTTCTTCTGGTGGGGCCTCTTCGGGCGGGGTCTCTCCTTCCGGCGGAACGTTTTCTTCTGGCGTTCGTGAGCGAGGGAGGGGGCGGTTGTAAGTGTAGATCCCCATGGTGCTGGCCAACCCGAGAAGGTTACGCCTGATAAGGGATGGCGGGTGTAGACTGTACCAGGCCGTCAGGACGCGTCCTCCTATCGGGTGATCGTTGGTCAACTGCACAGGGGTTGGCCGTTGGCTGTTTGCAAATCCAGCGCTGACCACGGCCCCCACAAGACCGCTCAGGAAACTGGCTGCGCGCAGCATATTCTCCGGGAACACCGGATTTTCCTCCAAGGCGCTTCTCACCACCGCATTTCCCAGGACAGCGGCATACAAGACGGCGGTGATGATGGTGATGACCAGTGAAATCATCCGCCGTATCTGTTCTGGTATAAGTTTTTCCTCGGTGCCCTCTTCCATGTTCTTCCCTCCGTTTCCTTTGAACTCTTTTTGACATTATAGCGTCGCCATGGTATTTCGTCAATGAAAGGCGTCATTAACAGCCCTCTTGATTGATTTCTATTACTCCTCTTTCTATATTCTATTGTGTTAGATTAATCTTTCCATCTTTTTATAGCGGTTTAAAGCTCTTGACTTTTCGAATTTAATGCTTTATAATCAAGACAAATACTGTGGAGATTTTATGGCCTCAGACATCCTGTTTGGATGGGGCGCCGTGGGGTGGAGATGGTAACTGCAAGATCCGGCGTCGCCGATCTGCTGACTCACTTGGGCCGCATCGACGATATAGTTCGCAAGCGTGCAGAGGATTTACAGCGGCAAAGGGGGTCGAATGTCAACGCGTTCCAGGGTCTTTATGTATCGGACCAGGAATTCAAAGAGTTGTTGGCACGCGCCTTTGGCTCGTCCGCTTTTGTGACATCCTGGGAGTTACCTCCTATGGACTCTGTGGAACCCGATTCCCCCCTGGGACATCTGGTACGAGCCTTTGATCTCTCTTGCTTTGAATTGGATATCGTGCTCTTGTCCCTTCTTCCCGCGTTCGATCTACGATACGAACGGCTCTTTGCCTATCTGCAGGATGACATGACCCGTCGGTATCCTACCGTCGATCTGGCCCTTAATCTGTTCTGTCCCAATCTGGCGGCCCGTATGGAGGCCCGACAAGCCTTTCGGGGCGATGCTTCCCTGGTGCGCTATGATCTCCTGCAACATCAAGAGTGGGAAGGAGGAGTGGACTCTTCTCTGCTGGCCCAACCTATAATACCGGCGCCACATGTCGTTTCCTTTCTTCTCGACGGCGATCCCTGCCATATCGATCTACCCCACTATCAGCATCTTGAGAATCGTCGTGTTGCCCTATGCGATCTGGCCCTCGCTGAGGATACGTTTCATCGTGTGAGCGCGTTGACGTCTGAAGATTTCTCGCCCGGATTATGGATTCGTCAGCAGGGGGTGGATGGTTGGTCGGCCCTGCAGGCTGCGCGAGCCATGTGTGACGTGTGGGCTATATGCCTGATGCGTGTGGACACGGCAGGACTTCAGGGGACGCCAGAGGAAGTGCAGCGTGCTGCACGAGTGGTGCGTCGGGATTCCCTGCTGGCCGGGGCGGCCATCTATCTGGATTTCCCAGTGGGGGATGAGGAAGCGGATTCTCGTTTGCGTTCTCTCTGGGCGCTTTGGGGCGATCTCTTGGCCGATCATGAATATCCCGTCTTCTGGTACCTAGGCGCTCAGGCCGGTACGCAGAATACGATGTGGGATCGTGCCGACACAGTCACCCTCTCTTTCCCCGCACCGGATTATCTCCAGCGCCTGTCGCTTTGGGAAAGGGCTCTGGCGGACGTGGAGCACGAGGAGGGGCTTTCGGCTTCGGCGCTGGCCAGTCACTATCGCCTCTTTGGGGATCAGATTGCCCATGTTGTGAGCGTGGCTGCGGGCGAGGCCCGTTGGCGAGACGTCGAGAACAGAGGTATCGGGCGCGAGGACGTGACGGCTGCGGTTCGTTCCCTGAGCGAGAGCAGATTGGGCCGCCTGGCCCATGCCATCGAGGTGCGTCACGATTGGGATGACCTGGTGCTTCCCGAGGATCGTCTGGACGAACTCCACGAGATATGCGACCGGTATCGCCATCGGCACACAGTCTATGACGACTGGGGCTTTGGCCGGCACGCTTCGGCAGCGGGTGGCCTGTCCGTCCTCTTTGCTGGTCCCTCTGGCACGGGCAAGACCATGGCGGCGGGAATCATCGCCCACGAACTAGGACTTGCACTGTATCGAATAGATCTCTCCGCCGTGGTGAGCAAGTACATCGGGGAGACGGAAAAGAATCTGGAGCGCATCTTTGGTGTGGCGCAGCACGCCAACGCCATCCTCCTATTCGACGAGGCCGATGCCCTCTTTGGCAAGCGCTCGGAGACCAGGGACGCCCACGACCGTTACGCCAATATCGAGATCAGCTATCTGCTGCAGCGCATGGAGGACTTTGACGGGATCGCCATCCTGACCAGCAATCTGCGCAAGAATCTGGACGAGGCCTTTATGCGCAGATTGGATTTCGGGGTCGAGTTTCCCCTGCCCGATGAGGAGGCGCGGCTACGCATCTGGCAACGCCTGCTGCCAGATGAGGCGCCGACGGGCGACGATCTGGATCTGGAAGAACTGGCACGGCGCTATCGCTTCTCCGGGGGCAGCATTCGCAACGTGTTGATGAACGCCGCCTTTCTGGCTGCCCGCGACGGTGAGGTGATCGATATGCAGCGGATACTGTGGGCGGCCCG
>JAWLEV010000008.1:47288-50238 GCA_041685915.1 Anaerolineae bacterium
CTCCGGGGGCAGCATTCGCAACGTGTTGATGAACGCCGCCTTTCTGGCTGCCCGCGACGGTGAGGTGATCGATATGCAGCGGATACTGTGGGCGGCCCGTCGCGAATTTCAGAAACTTGGGCGCCTCGTCGACGAGGGGGAGTTCACTGTATAGGCGTTGCACGGGAGGGAGCTTTTTTCCATGAAACAAAAGGTGTTCGAACGTAAGAGAAGGAGGAAGACGCGGCTTCGTAGGATACCGGCTAAACGACCTTCCCATTTTCCCGAGACCGACGATAGGGCTAACCTCATCGCCGGCTTGGATACACTGCGCCGGGGTAGCCCCCAGGCCTTGACGCCGGACGCCATCAGGGCGCTGCAGCGTCACGTGGGCAACGGCGCCCTGCAGCGCCTGGCGGGGGAGGAGGGGTTTGTGGGCGATCCTTCTCTGGAGGCGGATCTGGAGCGCGAGCAGGGCGGTGGGCAACCTTTGGCCACACCCGTTCGCGGTGAGATGGAGGGTGGCTTTGGGGCGGATTTTGGCGCCGTCCGCGTGCACACGGATGGCAAAGCGGATGAACTATCCAGAGATTTGGGCGCCTACGCCTTTGCCTATGGCAGGGACATCTACTTTGCCGACGGCGAATATGCGCCAGCGACCACATCCGGACAGCAGCTCCTGGCCCATGAGCTGGCCCACGTGGTGCAGCAGGGGGCGGGTGCCAAACTGGTCGTTGGAGGGGCCCATGATGCGGCGGAGCGGGAGGCGGATCGCGCGGCCGACGCCGTGGTGCGTGTGATCCGCAGTGGTGAGACTGGCCTGGGGCGGCAGGTGGGGCCTGAGGAAGAGGGGGAGTTATGGACTGTCCGCAGGCAGGAGGAACTCGAAGAAGAGGAGGACTTTATCCATACACTGCGGCGGCAGGTTGAGGAGGAAGAACAGGTACCAGAGGACCGTATCTCGCGGGAGGAGCTTACCGCACAACTTGTGCGCGATGGGCTGCTTCAATTGGCTGACGCGCTATCAGAGAAGATGAGAGCGACTGATACATTTGCTGGCATCCTTGCGGTTGATCTGCGTGATGGGGTGCTGCCGGTACTTCGTGGTCTTGAAGAAGTGGGGTTTGCGCCCGGTGCTCCGGCACTCTACGAAGCAGGTCGTGAGAACGTGCGCATCGTGCAACAGGCTTGGATTAGCGCTCAACAAGCCGACTATACCGACTCGTTGCGGGTACTCCCGCGTCGCGTCCGTCAGTTCGTGGAGACAGTTGACGTGGCGGAATTGCGTAGTGATCGCTACGCCGCTCTGGAAGAGCGATTCTGGCAATCCTTTGGCTCTCTGAGTGCAGATAATGCTTTCCATCTGGAATACAATGAACTTCTTCGGGATTGGAACGAGGCTCTATCTTCCAGCCAATTCTACGCCGGGTTTCCGCAGTTGGTGAGCAAGTTCTTCCTAACGCCGATAGGCGCCGCCGGGGCGGGCGGGGGCGAAGGTTAAACATAACGATTTTCTATGAGGAGCCATTGACATGGGATTCTCGGCCCGCTAGCATTCCTTCATCTTGCAGGGAGGGGTCTTGTTCCATGAAGAGAAAGGTATTTGAGCGAAAGAGAAAGGGGAAGACGCGGCTTCGGAGGGTATCGGAGAGAGAACCTTCATTCTCCCGTTCCCCTGTGAAGGACCACAGGGCCGAACTCAGCGCGGGTCTGGATGCGCTGCGCCGTGGCAGCTCCCAGGCCCTGACGGCGGAGACCGTCAGGGCGCTGCAGCGTCACATGGGCAACGGCGCCCTGCAGCGCCTGGCGAGGGAGGAGGGTTTTGTGGGCGATCCTTCTCTGGAGGCGGATCTGGAGCGCGAGCAGGGGGGTGGGCGTCCTCTCTCCTCGCCAGTTCGCGGTGAGATGGAGGGCGCCTTTGGAGCGGACTTAAGTGGCGTCCGGGTGCACACGGATGGCAAGGCGGATGAACTCTCCAGAGGGCTGGGTGCCCATGCCTTTGCCCATGGCCGGGACATCTACTTTGCCGACGGCGAATACGCACCGGCGACCACATCGGGACAGCACCTGCTGGCCCATGAGCTGGCCCACGTGGTGCAGCAGGGGGCGGGGGCCAAACTGATCGTTGGCGGGGCTCACGATCCGGCGGAGAAGGAGGCCGACCGCGCAGCCAACGAGGTGGTGCGCGCGATCCGTGCTGGTGAGACAGGGGTGGGGCGGCAATCTGCAGAGCACGAAGACTTTGCCTGGAGTCTCCGGCGGCAGGTTGACGACGTGGAAGAAGGGGACATAGTAATGAACGCGGTCTCGCGAGAGGATCTCGTAGTGCATCTGGTGGCTTTTGGGCGTTCTCAGTTGGACAGTCTGCCGGCAAGATGGGCAGCGGGGGACGCGCGGTTCTACATGGATCTATCCGAGAAGACGGCTGGTGCACTTAACTTGTCTAGCGAGATGCTTGGTGCTTGGGAGTCCACCGTGCAATGGTTCATCAGGCGGCGTAGAGACGTTTTCTTGCTCGACTGCGCAGGCTGGCACGACTCGCTTCAGGATGCTGCCGAAGCTTTCGCCTTCGCCGGAGATGTTGGGGAGCAAGACTTGAGTTCCGACCGATACGGTGAGCTGGAAAAGAGGTTCTGGCTGGAATATGGAGCATACGCTGGAGTCCCAGACACCGTAGATGTAGAGGGATGGGCCTACAATCGTTTGTGCGATAGCTGGAATGAATTCGTGTGGAGTAGGATTACTGGGGCAGTGTCGCAGATACTGTCCATGGCCACCCAATCCGCAGCTGGCGGCGAGGGTGGGGAGTGACAAGGGGGAGTTTCTAGCCGGGGCTATTGACAGGAGCTCTGTAGCTCGGTAGAATCCCTTCATCTTGATTGTAAGGTGAACATATGATCCAGGAACTGGACGAGACCATACGTGAGTTGATCCTCACCTATGGCAATTTTGGCCGCAACAACATAGAGAT
>JAWLEV010000076.1:0-5227 GCA_041685915.1 Anaerolineae bacterium
GCCGAGGCGTCGGCGCTGGCCACATTTTCCCTCACTTGCTGCATGGTGCTCATGCCGCTGAGCACCACCGAAACCTCGGGCTGGTTCCACAGCCACTGCAGCGCCCAATCCGCCGGCGTCCGCTCCTGGGGGGCACTATCCCATGTCTCCTGCACCTCCTCTGGAGGATCCACCAGTTTACCGCCCAACAGGGGTTCCATGATCACCACACCCAATCCCTTGGAAGCCGCATACTTGAGCCCCTTGATACCCGCCTGATTCTCGATATCCATATAGTTGTACTGGATCTGGCAAAAGGTCCAGTTATCGTAGCCGTCCACAATCTCTTTGAAGACATCAAAGTCGTCATGGAAGGAGAAACCCAGATGCCCGATACGGCCATCGGCCACCGCCTTCTCGGCCCAGGAGAAATAATCCAGCTCGCACATCTTGTCCCAACGCTCACGTCGCAGTCCATGAAGCAGATAGAAGTCGAGATAATCCGTCTGGAGTCGCTCCAACTGTTCGCTAAAGATCCTTTCAAAGTCGCCGTGCTCCTCCACTCTTGGGCAGGGCATCTTGGTGGCCAATCGTACCCGTTCTCGATAGCCGCCCTTGAGCGCGCGGCCCAGGAATTTCTCGCTGGCGCCGCCATGATAGTTATAACCCGAATCCAAATAGTTGACCCCATGTTCGATGGCGTAGTGAATCATCTTTTCCGCCTCGGGCCTATCGATATTGGAACGGTCATCGCCCAGGGTAGGTAAACGCATACATCCAAAGCCAAGCGCCGATACCTTCCAATCCAAATCATCGAATTTGCGGTATTCCATCCGAAGAACCTCCCTTTAGACATGTGATGGGTGTTCGATATAAAGCGCATTTTGAGGAACGTTCAAAGCAGGGGAGAGACGCTCACCAGGGTCCAGTTAGCGCCTCGTATACAGGGCGCAGTGGAGCGCATCCTTTTCGCGGCTATAGAGGGCAACCACCCTGCGGGGAAACAGAATTCCGGAGAAAGCAAGAGCATTCCGTTTGCTCTATGGCTCTTGACACATCGATCTCGCGCAAGATCGTGAAACCTCCTCGATCCCTCCGGATTCCAATAAATGATAGCATCCATTTGTTTAATTGTCAAACTTGACCAAGATTACTAATTATGTTCTTGAGATAGGTGAGCTCGAAGGCGGGGAAATACGATCGGAGGTTTCAGCCTCTTCCTTTACGCAAATCTCCAGCGGTAAACGCCCCAACCAAGCCCGGAAGCCAGAACCAGTACCGCACCTATAGCCACAACGAGAACGCGCTCCTCGATGCGCGCGGCGATATCCTGGTCGACGGCGGTACCGCGGAAAGAGGCGTCCACGACGGGGGCCATGAGGTTATCGACGGGGACATAATCGTCGGTGAGCAGCACGTATGGCTCCCGCTGCATATAGGCACGCAATTCCTCCTCACTCAACGGGGCATAATCCCCCGAGACCGCGGAAAGATCCACAGGATGATGGCTCGCTAGCACTACAAAGGTGGTGCGCACATCCTGCTGCCAGGACGGACTGGAAGGAATGACTACAATATGAGGAAATACCCGCTGCAGCGTGCCCACAAAGGCCCGGAAAAAGTGGCCGTAAGGCCCACCGTCAATGATATTGGCCATATACAGGCCATCCTCGCGTAGAACGCGATCTATCAATCGATTGCACTCCAATGTAGTCAGATGATAAGGCACGGAAAAGTCGTTGAAGGCATCCCCGAAAACGACGTCGAAGGAGTCGGGTTCCGCCTCGCGCGACAAATAGTTGCGCGCATCCATATCGAATATCTCCATATCCGTGTCCTCATCTAACCCCAGGTGCTGATACGCTACCTCGGTCACCTCGGGGTCGATCTCGGCCACAACGATATCGCTCTCCGGGAGGGTGGCCTCCATATAGCGAGGGAAAGTGTAGCCTCCGCCCCCAATGAAAAAGGCGTCCAGGCCGGGATCCTCCTCGGCCAGGGTATCGATGATCTGGCCATAGATCTGCTCATATCCGTAGGCGAGAAAAGTGGGATCGTCGACGTCCGAATAACTGTGCACCAGGCGGTCCAACACCAATTCTTTGACCTGGCGCCCCTCCTCGTCGGCCTCACGGACGTTGATACAGAAATAGTTGCTCTCCCGTATGCATTCGGTATACAGGAAGCCTCCTTGATATAGTTGGAAGACCCCAAAGGCAAAAAGCCCCCCTATCACGAGGATCCTGAGCAGGGCGCGAGGCCAGGACACGGCGCTCACGAACCAAAGGCCCAGTATCAACAGGAGGCCGGCGACGCCCAGAATCGTGGTCTTGGTTCCAAAGTGGGAAACCAGGAAAAAGCCGGTGGCAAAGGTCCCCACAATGCTACCGGCGGTCGACCAGGCATAGATCTTGCCCACGGTCCGCCCGGTGCGCTCGAGATCGGTCAGACTGAGTTTGACCACGATGGGGGATATGCACCCCAGGATCACCGCGGGCAACAGGAACACGGCAGCGATATAAAGGACGATCCAGAGCATAAAGGGGGCATCGAAGGATAGCTGAAAGTCGTGAAGGTCGTTGTTGAGCCAGAGGATGGCCAGGGTGCTTAAGGAAGCGAGGGAGAATACTGTCCCGAGCATAGTCATCGACGCCCGCCAGTCGGCCAGGCGCCCCCCGATATAGTTCCCCAACGAAATGCCGGCCAGTATGACGCCGATAACGGATGTCCAGGTATACAAAGACACCCCCACCCGGGGCGCGATCAGGCGGCTGGCGACCAACTCGATCACCATGATACAGGCGCTGCTCAAGAAAACTAGAAGATTCGGGTTCCACAGTTTTCGTCTGAGTTTCACTATGCCTCCTCTTATAAAGGCCAAAACCAAGCCCAACGACGGTGATCTGCTAACCAGATCGATGGGTAGATTATAACAAGTAGAGATATGTGACGCAATTGCCCCTCACGCTTCACACTCTTGTCAAATCAGGGGGAGAGCCGTACAATAGGAGCACTAAATCTCACGCCGGGATGTACTGTCCCCGCAAGATATCGCGCTGAGCATGAAACATCCCATCGCACGGCGAGAAATGGAGAGGAGCAGAACATTATGTTGAACATTCTATCCGCACTCGATAACGGCGAACTGATCATCGGCGACGGGGCCATGGGGACCATGCTGCAGGCAAAGGGACTTCCCGCCGGGGCTCCCCCCGAAAGCTGGAATCGGGAACACCCAGAGGTGCTTCGGGAGATACACACCGCCTATCTGGAGGCCGGGGCACAGATCGCCACCACCAATACCTTTGGCGGCAACCGGCTGCGGCTGCGCGACGGGGGATTGGAGGACGACCTCGTCACACTCAATCGCCTGGGGGTGGAACTGGCTCAGGAGGCCGTGGGCGACGAGGCCTGGGTGGCTGCCTCTGTAGGGCCCACGGGGAAATTGATGGAACCCTTTGGCCCCCTCTCTATCTCCGAGGCGGAGGACGTGTACGCCGAGCAGATCGCCATACTGGCAGAGGCAGGGGCAGATCTTGTCCTCATGGAGACAGCCCACGATATCGACGAGGCCTGCTGCGCCATACGGGCGGCCAAGGCCGAGACGGACCTGCCGGTCTTTGCCACCTTTGCCTTCAACGCCAAGGGCCGCACCATGATGGGCCTCAAACCCGACGACGCGGCCCAGCAGGCCGAGGAAGCGGGCGCCGACATAGTGGGCGCGAACTGTGGCGAGGGACCTCAGGCCATCAGAGCCGCGCTGGAGGGCATGAAGGATGCCACCACGTTGCCCCTCATGGCCCAATCCAACGCCGGCCTGCCCCGCGAGGAGAGCAGCGAGACGGTGTGGGACATCACGCCGGAAGAGATGGCGGAACACGCCCGCCTCTTTGTCTCCCTGGGCGCGCGGATCGTGGGAGGATGCTGTGGCACGGGGCCCGAGCACATCGCACACATCGCCTCCGCCCTGCGCGGATAGACGATACAGAAGATAGAAAAGAACTTGGGAGGATATGACCCATGGGTGACAAACTGGCTATCGAGGGGGGAACACCGGTAAGGGAGGAACCGCTGCGCGGAGGATTCCACGGCTCCGCCGAGATCGACGAGCAGGAGATGGAGGCCATTCGCAAGGTTCTGCAAAAGAAGCGCCTATTTCGCTTCCTGAGCAAGGGCGCTGAGGAGTCGGAGGCAACCAAGATAGAGAACTGGTACCGCGAGCGCCTGGGGCGCAAGTATGCCCTGGCCGTCAACGCGGGGACGTCGTCCCTGATCTGCGCCCTCTATGGCATCGACGCCGGTCCCGGAGACGAGGTCATCATTCCCGCTTACACGTACATCGCCACGGCGGCGGCCGTCATCGCCGCGGGAGCCGTGCCCGTCATCGCCGAGATCGACGATTCCCTGAACATGGACCCGGACAATCTCCCGGGTAAGATCACGTCCCATACAAAAGCCATCATGCCCGTACACATGCGGGGCGTGAACGCCCGCATGGACGAGATCATGGCCGTGGCCGAGGAACACGACATCGACGTGATAGAAGACGTGGCCCAGTCCAACGGGGGCAGTTACAAAGGCCGTCCCCTGGGAACCATGGGGCGGGTGGGCTGCTTCAGCTTTCAGCAGTACAAGGTCATCACCGCTGGCGAGGGCGGCCTCATGGCCACAGACGACGAGAAAGTCTATGATCGGGGACGCATGCAGCATGATTGTGCGGCCCGGTTCTGGGAGGACCGCACGGAGCGCGACTACGATTACGTGATTTGCGGGCAGAACTATCGCCTCTCCGAGGTGGCAGGGGCCCTGATCTGGGCCCAGCGCACGCGTCTGGACTCCATCGTCTCCCACTGCCGCGCCGTCAAGGGCCACCTCATGGAGAACCTGGACGACGTGGAGGGCCTCGCCTTCCAGGACGTGCCCGACCCTGCGGGAGATTGTGGTATCACCTTTAGCTTTTTCCTGCCCACGCCCGACCTGGCCCAGCGCTTTGCCGAGGCGCTGAACGCGGAGAACATTGTCTGCGGCACGGTGTACGACAACAGCATTCCCGACCGCCACATCTATAGCAACTGGCCCTTTATGATGAGCGGGTTGGCCGAGGCGCGGCGGGCGCCGTGGAAGAGTCCCTTCTACGAGGGAGACATCGACGGGTATTCGCCCGACGAGTGCCCCCAGTCCCTGGATTATCTGGGACGTGCCATCATGCTCTTTATCGACCAGACCTTTACCCTGGAGGACGCGGACA
>JAWLEV010000076.1:5327-11612 GCA_041685915.1 Anaerolineae bacterium
TCTTTGACAGCCCCTCCCCCCTGTGCTATGCTAAATATGTAAAAGATGATGACCCGGACGAGTAACCGACGAGCGGCGCGACAGCGAGTTTCCGGGAGGTGAGAGGGAGATGCGGGGCGCGGTCGGCGAATGGACTGGCGAGTCGTGTGGGTGAAACTGTGAGGGAGTAGCCGGCAACGGGAGAGGCTCCGTTATCATGGCCGGAGGTATCGGACGGCAAGTGTCCTGTATCTCGTCGAGTGAGGCAACTATCCCCTTCTGCAAACAAGATGTGAGAAGATAGCTGTCTAATAGGGGTGGCACCACGGGAAAACGCCCGTCCCTGTTGACCTGCGCGGTCACAGGCGGGCGCTTTTTTTGTTTGCTGCCCTGCAAGAATATCCAGCATAAAAGCAAATGCCACACTTTTTACACGTCTGAAGAGGAGAGAGGACAATGGCCAGAAAACGCATTTTGACGGGCGATAGGCCCACGGGAAAACTGCATCTGGGACACTATGTGGGGAGTCTATCCAACCGGGTGCGCCTGCAGGACGAGTACGAGTGCTTTTTCATCATCGCGGACCTGCACACCCTCACCACCAAACCCCAAAAGGAGAACATAGAGGGGCTGGAACAGAACGTGCGCCACGTGGTGCTGGACTATTTGGCAGCTGGCATCGATCCGGAAAAGAGCACCATCTACCTCCAATCGGCGGTCCCCGAGGTGTATCAGATGAACCTCTTTTTCGAGATGCTGGTCACGCTACCCCGCGTGCAGCGCCTGCCGAGCATAAAGGACATGGCCCAGGCGGCGAATCTGAACGAGGACGCCCTGCCCTTTGGCCTGCTGGGCTATCCCATCCTGCAGGCCGCGGACATTCTGATGCCGCGCGCGCACCTGGTGCCCGTGGGTAAGGACAACGAGGCCCACGTGGAGATCACCCGCGAGATCGCGCGGCGCTTCAACCGCATGTACGATGAGGTGTTTCCCATCCCCGAGGTCATGGTGGGCAACGTGCCGGCCCTGGTAGGTACCGACGGACAGTCCAAGATGTCCAAGAGCCTGGGCAACGCCATCTTTTTGTCGGACGACGCGGAGACGGTGGAACAAAAGGTCCGGGGCATGTACACGGACCCCAACCGGGTGCGCGCCGACATCCCCGGCAGGGTGGAGGGTAATCCCGTGTTCATCTACCACGATGCCTTTAACCCCAACGAGGAAGAGGTGCAGGACCTCAAAGACCGCTATCGCAAAGGCAACGTCGGCGACGTGGAGGTCAAGGACAAGCTGGCCGCGGCCATCAACAATTTCCTTGATCCCATCCGCGAGCGCCGCGCCTACTATGCCTCGCGGGAGGGGCTTGTGGAACAGGTCATCTACGAGGGCACCATGTGCGCGCGGGAGGAGGCCGAAACGACGGTGCAGATGATGCGCGAGGCCATGGGGCTGGCCGACATCTGGAACGGGATCGAGAGTAAGGCACGCGTGGCGAGGGAGCGCCAGAAAAAGACCTGAAAAGCGTGGGGCACGGGGCATTGCGCCGCGAATTGACGGGATGGAACAAGCTCGCTAGAATGGGGATGTAACTTTTTACGCGTCATCATCCCCATTTTCTCGCAGATTCGGACGTGAGGCTGATCGTGAAGGCTATCCTGCGCTCCCTGCGTTTTCTAAGGAAATACTGGCTGCTGGCTCTGGGAACGTTCGTCAGCCTGCTGGTGGGCACGGCGTTTATGCTCGTCATCCCCCGCCTATCCCAGGAGATCATCGACAGGGGCATCGTCCAGCGAGACATAGCCACCGTCGTGTGGCTATCCCTGGCCATGGTTGGGGCAGCCCTTTTGCGCGGGCTGTTCGAATTCGCCCAAGGCGCCCTGGCAGCGCGCACAGCCCAGGGCGTGGCCTACGACATGCGCAATGTCCTGTACGCCAAGATTCAATCCCTTTCCTTCAGCTATCACGATCGCACCCACACCGGTCAACTGCTCACACGCGCCACCTCCGACGTGGACAGGGTGCGGGGTTTCGTGGGCAATGGGGTTGTCAGATTTCTCACTGCCGTGCTGATGATGGGAGGATCCCTTTTTCTCCTCTTCAACATAAGCTGGCGTCTGGCCCTGATCATGGTGGCGGCCATCCCCGTCACCTTTGCGCTTTTTGGCTTCTTTGCCCGCAAGGCACTGCCCCTCTTTCGGCAGATCCAGGAACGGCTCTCCGATCTGAACACCATCCTGCAGGAGAACCTGGCCGGCGTGCGCGTGGTCAAGGCCTTTGCTCGTGAGGAATATGAAAAAGAGCGCTTCGAAGAGGCCAGCCGCGCTTTTTACGACGTGAACATTGCCGTCAATCGTATCCTTTCCCTGGGGTTTCCCACCATCTTTGGCATCCTCAACGCCGTCACCCTGGCCGTCTACTGGCTGGGCGGTCGCCACGTGATAGAGGAAGTACTGAGCATCGGTCAGCTGGTGGCCTTTGCCAATTATATCATGATGGCCTTCTTCCCCATCCTGATGATGGGCATGATCGTCGCCATGCTTTCCTCGGCCTCTGCTTCAGCCCAGCGCATATTCGAGATCCTGGACGCCAGTTCCCAGGTGGAGGAAAAGCCCGACGCCATCGATCTTTCCCCCATCGAGGGACGCGTGGTTTTCGATAATGTGACTTTTCGCTATTATGAGGGCGCCGAGCCGGTATTAGAGAATGTCAGTTTTGAGGCCGAACCGGGTCAGACCATCGCCCTGCTGGGCGCGACGGGCTCGGGCAAGTCGACCATCATCAACCTGATTCCGCGCTTCTACGAGGTCGACGAGGGCAGCGTAACCATCGACGGCTATGATGTGCGCGACGTCACGTTAGAGTCGCTGCGGGCCCAGATAGGCATCGTGCTGCAGGAGACGAATCTCTTCGAGGGCACCATTCGCGAGAATATCGCCTTTGGGCGTCCTGACGCCCCCATGGAGGAGATCGTCGCAGCCGCCAAGGCCGCCGAGGCCCACGACTTTATCACCGGGTTTTCCAAGGGTTATGAGACCCACGTGGGAGAACACGGCGTGAACCTCTCCGGAGGACAGAAACAGCGCATCGCCATCGCCAGGGCCCTGCTGCTGGATCCCAGAATCCTCATCCTGGACGATGCCACCTCCAGCGTGGATATGGTGACCGAATACCAGATACAAAAGGCCCTGGAGCGCCTCATGGAGGGCAGAACGAGTTTCGTCATCGCCCAGCGCGTGGCCACCGTGCTCAACGCCGACAAGATCATAGTGCTGGAAGATGGCGAGATAGCCGCCACCGGCACCCATAAGGAGCTTCTCGCTACCAGCGAGACCTATACCGAGATCTATGACTCGCAGTTGGAACACGCGGACGAGGTAGTGGACGCGGAAGCCAAAGAGGTGGCACCATGAGAAGAGAGGTGAGGTCATGAGGGGAAGATCCGCCTTTGTAGAGAAGCAAAAACCGACGGCCCCGACCCAGGTTCTGCAGCGCCTGGTACCCTATTTCGCCCCTTATACGGGACATCTCTTGCTCATGGCCTTTGCCCTGGTGGCGGGGACCCTGACCGATCTGGCGGCACCCTATCTCATCGGCGTGGCCGTGGATCAGTTCATCAATCCCGGTGGAGAAGCAGTGCCCGCTTGGCTCTCCCTCCTCGTTCCCCAGGACGCAACGCGCCTGGAAGGGCTGACGAGGGTGATGCTGCTCCTGGCCGCATCGTACCTTCTCGTATGGGGCCTGAACGTGCTCCAGTTTCGCCTGATGGTGACCGTCGCCCAAAAGGCTCTCCTCACCATGCGCTCCCAGATCATGGAACAGATCCAGAGATTATCCCTGGACTTTTTCGATCAAGAGGATACCGGGGACCTGATGAGCCGCCTGAGCAATGATACCGAGGTCATCAACGATACCTTTGGCCCCGGGGTGACGCGAGCGCTGCGTATGGTGCTGTCCATGACCGGCATCGCCATCTCCATGGTGCTTCTCAACTGGCGCCTGGCCCTGGCCTCTTTTTCGCTGCTGCCCATTGTGGCCCTGATCGTCGCCTACTTTTCGGGCAAGGTGCGCACGGCTTTTCGTCAGACGCGCCAGACCATCGGGGAGGTGAGCACCGAACTGGAGGAGAATATCTCAGGCGTGCGAGAGGTGCAGGCTTTTGCCCGTGAGGCCCAGACCTTTGAGGAGTTTGAGGCCATCAACGAGCGCAACCGCTCGGCCAACGTAAAAGCCGAAACCCTGAGCGCCCTTTTTGTGCCCATGTTGAACGCCCTCAGCACGGTGGCGACGGCCGTGGTCATCGGCGTCGGGGGCTATATGATCCTGAACTACAGCCCCCCGCTGGTTTCCATAGGCGTCATCATCTCCTTTCTCAACTATGTGCGCCGCTTCTATAACCCGATCCGGGAACTAGGCAACCTGTGGGCACAGATCCAGGCCGCCCTGGCCGGCGCGGAGCGCATCTTTGACCTCTTGGACGTAGAACCCAGCATCGCCGATCCATCCGATCCCATCCCCCTGCCGGAACTGGAGGGGCACGTGACCTACGACCACGTCTCCTTTAGTTACGAGGAGGGAGAGCCGGTGTTGCAGGATGTCTCCATAGACATCGAACCCGGTCGCATGACGGCCATCGTGGGGCCCACGGGGGCGGGCAAGACGACGATCATCAATCTCCTGGTGCGCTTCTATGACCCGGACGAGGGCGCCGTGCGCGTAGATGGCATCGATATACGCGACGTGGAGCGCAAGAGTCTGCGTCAACAGATCAGCATCGTGCCTCAGGACACTTTTTTGTTCTCCGACACCCTCATGAACAACATCCGCTACGGTCGCCTGGACGCCACGGACGAGGAGGTCATGGAGGCGGCCAGGATAGCCAACGCCCACGAGTTTATCAAAGACACGGAAAAGGGCTATGAGACGGTGCTCGGAGAGCGGGGCACGGGGGTCAGCCATGGCAACCGCCAGATGCTGGCCATCGCCCGCGCCGCCCTCAAGGACCCCCGCATCCTCATCCTGGACGAGGCCACCAGCGCCGTGGATTCGCGCACGGAGCGACTGATACAGGACGCCCTGGAGAATCTGATGTCCCAGCGCACCAGCCTCGTCATCGCCCATCGCCTGAGCACCGTGCGCAACGCCGACGAGATACTGGTCCTCCAACAGGGCCAGATCGTGGAGCGGGGCACCCACACCGAACTGCTGGAGCGCCAGGGCGTGTACCACGACCTGTATATGAGCCAGTTCCGCCGCGAGGAAGAAGTGGCGCCGGCAGCCCGCGAGGCGTAGGCCAAGATCGGCGCCGTTTCAAATAGACGGGCCACAAGGATATCTCGACCTTCAATGGCTCAAAGCCGCTGGCTAGTATAAAAAAGTGCGTTAAAGCGCACTCGTCAGCCACGCAGAATCTGCATACCCCCAAACGCTTCACCAGGCATGGATTTCAATCCCTGGCCCAGGGGCGGACACAAATATCCGATCAAATCATTAACCCTCATCGAACCCAGGCGCGGGAAAGCATCAGAAACGCGTCAGACCCTCATATCCTCTGCCTCACTACATCTCGATGCCCAGCAGGCCCAGGGCGTCGCGGTGGATGATGCCCTCGATCTCCTCCTCGGGGATGCGCGGCAGGTTCGTGCCCTCGACGATGTCGTTCACCGAGCGCAGCGTATCGAGGGTCTCCTGGGGCGTGGTGACGGGAAAGTCGGTGCCGAAAAAGATCTTGTGCAGCTGGGCGTACTCCATGCAGAGGGTCAGGGCATTATAGTACTGCCACGGGCGATAGAACTGGGCCGAGATGTCCGTATACACGTTGGGATGCTTGCGGATGAGGGCGATGGTATCCGGCTGCCAGGGGTGGCCAAAGTGGGCCACCACGATCTTGAGATCGGGATAGGCGCGGGCCACCGCGTCCAGGGCTATGGGATGGGCGTAGGAAAGCGGGGCATCGTGCCGCGGTGACGTGGCCTGATGGAAGGCCATGGGCAGTCCCAGCCGCTCGGCCTTGGCGTATACGGCGCAGCCCCGGGGATCCATGGGGTCCCAGTTCTGATAGTGGGGGCTGACCTTAATGCCCACCATCCCCAAATCCTCCACGCAGCGCTCCAGCTCCTCCATGGCGTCCGGATGACTGGGGTCCAGGGCGCAAAAGGGCACGATCTTTTCCGGCCACATGGCCGCCCAGCGGGCGATGTCGTCGTTGCCCGTGTCGCTGCCGTGGGCGACGCCCAACATGATGAGCTTGTCCACCGGTTCCATGGCCTCCTGAAACTCGGCCCATCCGATGTTGCGCTTGTATTGCCT
>JAWLEV010000076.1:11712-12978 GCA_041685915.1 Anaerolineae bacterium
CCCCACGATTGACAGTCCGTGGGGAGCATTCTATACTCGCTCCAATCTGATTCCACGTTCATGCAAAAGATTCTGCACCTGCCGAGGAGGTAGCATGTTGGACAAAGCCATAGAGACCATCGAAGAGGGAAGTATCACCAGCACGCCGGGGTTCGAGGCGGCGGGCGTGTCCTGCGGGCTCAAGATGGAGGACGAACTCGATCTGGCCCTCATACACGCAGGACAACCCTGTTCGAACGCGGCTGTCTTTACCACCAACGCCTTCAAGGCCGCCCCCGTCGTGTACGATCAGCGCATCCTGGCCGAGAATCCGGGCGGCCTGCGCGCCGTGGTGGTTAACAGCGGCTGCGCCAACGCCTGCACCGGCGAACGGGGTATGCACGATGCAGAAGAGACCGCCGCCAAAGCGGCCCAGGTGCTGGACGTCACGCCGGACGAGGTCATGGTCATGTCCACGGGCGTGATCGGCGAGTTCCTGCCCATGGACAAGATCCTGCCCGGCGTGGAGCAGGCGGCAGGGGAACTCGCCTCCCAGGTGGAAGCGGGACACGCCGCAGCGCGGGCCATCATGACCACCGACACCCACCCCAAGGAGCGGGCCGCGCGGGTGACCGTGGAGGAAGGGGTTTTTACCGTCGGGGGTATGGTCAAGGGCTCGGGGATGATCCACCCCAACATGGCCACCCTCCTCTGTCTGCTGACCACCGACGCACCCGTCACCCCAGAACTGGCCCAGGCCGCCCTGGACGAGGCGGTGGAGCACAGTTTCCACTGCATCACCGTGGACGGCGACACCAGTACCAACGACACGGTGCTGGTCATGGCCAACGGTCAGGCCCAGATACCCATCATCGCCGAACGGGATTCGGCAGCGTATCGCGCATTTGTGGAGGGGCTCTCCGCCGTGGCCGTCGACCTGGCCAAGGACGTGATCCGCGACGCCGAGGGCGCCACCCACTTTATCGAGATCACGGTGCGTGGGGCACGCACGCCCGACGAGGCCCGCTGCGCGGCCATGTCCGTGGCCACCTCCTCGCTTTTCAAGGCCGCCATCTATGGCGAGGACGCCAACTGGGGGCGCATCATCTGCGCCATAGGGTACAGTGATATGGAGATCGACCCCGACAGGGTCAGCGTGTGCTTGGAGGACCTGCAACTGGTGCGCGACGGCGCCCCGTACCACATCGACGAGGAAAGGGCCAGCGCCCTCCTGGGCCGCGAGGACGTCTCCATCACCGTGGATCTGGGGCTGGGAGACGCCCAGAC
>JAWLEV010000163.1:0-2974 GCA_041685915.1 Anaerolineae bacterium
CACCCGAGTACGTGGCGCCGCTCTTTGAGAGAGCATAGCCCGTTGACGAGAAGCATCGGAGACGACACGGCATGCACGGTCGCCCCCCTCAGCCAAAGGCCCCTCGCTCCACCAGGGCCTCGATCTCATCCTGCGCATAGCCAAGCTCGCGCAGTACCTGAACGTTATGCTCTCCCAGTGCGGGCGGCGGCATACGCAGGGAGGTCGGCGTGCCGTAGAGGCGCACAGGAGTGCCCAGTAGACGCACCTTCCCCAGCTTGGGATGGTCCATCTCCACCAGCATATCGTTGGCCCTGATCTGGGGATCCTCGGCCGCCTCCTTGTAGGTGTTTATCTTGGCGCACAGGATGCCCTGGGGCTCCAGGAGAGAGATCCACTCTTCCGTGGTCTTTTTCCGGAATGCCTCCGCCAGGATGGCGTTCATCTCCTCCCCGTGCTTGGCGCGCTCCTCCTCGTCGGCAAAGCGGGGATCCTTGGACAGGTCGCCCAGCCCCATGGCCACCGAGATCTCGCGCAGGGGATCCTCCGAAAAGACGGGGGAGATCTCTATGTAGCCGTCCTCGGTCTCAAAGGAGGTGCGGATGGTGCGCTCCGAGGAGCCGACGCCCGCCTCGGAGGTGATGCGCTCCTCGTTCAGGATCTGGGCCGCCTCCCAGGTGTTGGTGTGAAAGGCTGCGCTGAGAAGGTCCGTGGACACGAGCTGTCCCCGGCCCGTCCGCTGGCGAGCCACCAGACCCATGAGGATGGCCAGCATGAGCAAAAGGCCGGCCGGGTAATCGGCCGATATCCCCGCCGGCACCGGCAGGCCGTCGGGTCCAAAGGGTTCGAACAGACCGGCAACGGCCCGGGCCATCACGTCGTGCCCGCCCCGGCCGCGTTCCACATAAGGCCCCTCGTCCCCCCAGCCGCTGGACCTGGCATAGACGAGGCGGGGGTTTATCTCCTTCACTTCCTCATACCCCAATCCCAGCCGCTCCATGACGCCGGGGCGAAAGTTGTGCACCAGCACGTCGGCGGTCTTGAGCAGTCCGGTGACCACCTCCTGGCCGGCCTCGCTCTTCAGGTCCAGGGTGATGCTGCGCTTGTTGCGATTGAGGCTGACAAAGGGCAGGCTTACGTCGTCGATGTAGGGTCCCCAGCGGCGGCTCCAATCGCCCGTGCCCGGACGCTCTATCTTGATCACATCAGCCCCGCAGTCGGCCAGCAACTGTGTACCCGCCGGCCCCTGAAAGACGTGGCTGAAATCGAGAATGCGGATGCCCTCCAGGGCTCCCCTTGCCTCACTCACAGTACGCCTCCGTCAACTCGCCATGCAATGCCATCATTCTTTCACTCCCCCCTCCACTCCGGCTCGCGCTTCTCGGCAAAGGCCCTGGGACCCTCCGCATAATCCTCAGAGTCGCGAAGGGCGCGCACGGCCTGCAAACTTTCGATGCGCGCCATGGCCGCCTCTAGGGGCAGATCCAGGGTGTTGGTGACCACCGCCTTGGCCGCGCGCACGGAGAGGGGAGAACAGTCGAGTATCTCTTTGGCCCAGCTCTCGGCTGTGGTCATCAGTTCCTCCACGGGCACCACCTCGTTGACCAATCCCATGCGGTGGGCTTCCTGAGCCGAGTAAAACTTGGCCGTGAGGATCATGCCCATGGCCAGGTGATAGGGGATCCGCCGTGGCAGCCTGACCACCCCGCCGGCATCGGCGAGAAGCCCGCGCCGCGCCTCGGGCAGGCCAAACTGGGCGTGTTCGGCAGCGACGATGATATCGCAACGCAGGGCCAATTCCAATCCGCCGCCCACGGCGTAGCCGTTCACAGCGGCGATGAGGGGCTTGTTACATCGATCCAGGGGATGGCCGCCCCCGTGCGTCGGACGGCGCAACGCCTCCTCGTCAGCCTCACCCACACGGTATTTGAGGTCCGCCCCGGCGGAAAAGGCCCGTTCCCCCGCCCCGGTGAGGATGGCCACCCAGAGGGCGTCGTCGGCCATATAGTCGCGCCAGATGGCATTCAGTTCCGCGTGGGCCGGGGGGTGCAGGGCGTTCATCACCTCCGGACGGTTGATGGTCACGCGGGCGATGTGCCCTTCTTTCTCGTAGAGGATGTACTCGTACTCCCTTTCCTGAGGCATGATCTCCTTTCCCTGATATGCGCGTGTCAGCGCCCATATTATAAGCTGATCCGAGGGCTGAGGAAAAGAGGAAGGCATAGCAAAGCGGCGCCCCGCAAATATCGTAGATCATTAGCTATTCCTCGTCCGCGAAGGCGGACGATTGGCCGTAGGCCTTTGCAATGAGACTTTAGTCCATGCACCATCGGGGCGCTGGCGGCCAGCGGCGAATGAAGTCCAGCGCTGAGGCGCTTCGCGCCGGGCGTCGACCTGCGTCGACGCGTCTTGGTGACGCCCAAGACTGCGCCTATGCTATTTCTGTCTCGTCAGTTTCTTCTTTCTGATATATCCAATCATTCTAACAGACTTTCCGTGCACCCATAGCGCAGCAGCGCCCCGCATGGGGCGCCGCTGTATCGGTTAAAAGAGCGATGATCTAGGAGATCATCGCCTCAGTGACATCTACTCCTCATTGACACACTTGAGCAGGGCCTTCATATAGCCGATACCGTAGGCGCGTCCCCGGTGTCCCCAGCGGGTATCGCCGACGATGCCTGGCGTGTGGTCGACGATGAGCACGCCGTCAAAGTCAGACTCCTTGTAGGCGCGCACGGCCTCGAGCATATCCACCTTGCCCTCGTCGATAAAGGTTTCCTCGAACTTGGGTACGGTACCCCGCACGTTGCGGAAATGCACGTAGGCGATCTTGTCCCGGGAGGCAAAGTAGCGGATGGCCTCATATACCTCTTCTGGCGTCTCGCACCATTCGGAGACCGTCCCCTGACAAAACTCCAGACAGTTGCTGGGACTATCGACGATGCTGATCACGCGCTTATAGGCCTCGGTGCTGCGAAAGATGCGCGCCGTGCCA
>JAWLEV010000009.1:0-49266 GCA_041685915.1 Anaerolineae bacterium
GGGAAAAGATGCCCTCGGGCATATCCTCGGCAGGCAGATAATCCACCTCCTCCACGATCACCTCTACTTTCAACGATAGGGTTTCCAAGGGGAAGGTGAGCCCGGTCTCTGCGACGATCAGATCTCCCTTGGTACCGAGTTCCTCGCGCAGAGACTCGTCCTCATAGGCATACGGGCTGACCAGGACTTTGGAGACGGTACGGATATCGCCCTTGTCGAATAACCACACCTCAAAAGCATCCACCCGCTGGGCGTCCTGTATACCCACGATGTCACTGATACTCAGACCACACTCACCCAGAAACCCACCATCCCGCGACTCGATGCTGAAAGAGCGATCAAAATCATCGTCGCCAAAGGTATAGATAGTCTCAAAGGCATCAAGGGCTCCAGAAGGAACCTCAACGTCGGAGGATTCCTCGGGTGTCGGGGACAACACCTGATCCATCCAGTCGTCCTCTTGCGAGATGGCCGTCGCGCCCTCCTCTGAAGACCATGAGGGCACCTCCGCCTCCAGAGAAGGCGGTTCCCCAATCTCCTCCTTATCCGTCTCCGGACGGGACGGTTCCATATTCACCTTATCTCCCCCCCCTTTGTCCTCCCAGGGTGGGGGAACTGCTTCCGCCTCGGATTGCTCCGGAGGTTCTGCACCCCCTTTGGCCTCTTCAGAGACGGGCGCCTCATCCTGGCGGGGAGCGCGTCTCCTGCGCATGCGTACCGCCGTCCATATCACGATACCCAGGGCACAGAAAAAAGTGATCACCCCCAGAGACATGAGAAACCAGCGGGGTGAGGACGCCACGCGCTTTTCAGGTGAAGCAAAAGGTGTTTCCTCAACCGAGGGGATATCCAGAGCCTCCGCAAGGCGACGCAGTCGCAGTGCCGTCGCGTCATCGCCGTCCTCCTCCCGATTCTCCGCCACTCGATACACCAGGTTGACTACTTGGGGCCACGTCGTATCCTGGTCCGTCAACTCTAGGAGCCGGGCCCTCGCCGACTCCAGATCCCCCGTCACCGCCAGCGAGTCAGCAGCCATGACGATATAGTCCATCTGATGCTCCACACGTAGATCCGAGGGATCGGTGTTATACCACTCTACAGGCCACACTTGCCAACCCAGCACGAGCCCCACACCAATCCCCACCAAAAAGGCGACCACTATCGGAGGCCACGTCATCCCGCGTATTCTCTCCATCCCCTCCCCTCCAGAAACACCTCTCCCTGTCCTGAGCAGGCCCATTCTATCATAAAGTCCATGGGCACTCAAGGAAGATGTCCTTGAGCAGGGCTTAACAGAGCGTTAACTGCCGATAACGACAACGCAACCATTTTCGCATTCGATTTGCCCTTGTGCTGCCACACGGCTATAATATGTCATGTATGTAATGAACCAACTCTGAACAGGATCAATAGAAGAAATCGATCACAGTCGTTGAAGGAGGATAAATCATGACTTCCCAGGAATTCGCTTCAGAAAAATCGGCGGAAAAGAAGAGAATGAAAAAACAGCGCGTGGTTGAACTTGAAATCAAGCTACCCAAGATAACGACCAAACCTCTCAGGGACGCTGCCAAGGCCACGCTGCTGACGGGCATTGGAGCGGGCGCCCTGACCGTCCAGGGTATGAAGAACGCGTTCAAGGCAGCCCACAGGGCCGGCATTGAGGTGGCAGAGAATCCGGACCCCGCCACCAGGTTCCTGCTAAGGCTCGTGGGTAAAGAGGAGACAGAAGAAGTGGAAACGCCACCCATCGAGGATTATGATACGCTACCCGTGACCGATATCCTGGAACGTCTGGATGACCTTGACTCTGAAGAACTCTGCGCCCTGCGCGCCTACGAAAGCGAAAATAAGGAGCGCGTGACCGTGATCAGGGCCATCGATCAGCGGCTGCGAAAAGAAGCACCGTCGCAAGGACAGTGATCTGCAGCACCAACGTCAGATACAGACTGTAACACACGTGGTCCTTTAAGCGCGATTTGTGCCTTCTCGTCCTTCATTGTATACTGTGGGTGTGCGGGGCGTAGCGCAGTTCGGGAGCGCGCACGGATCGGGACCGTGAGGTCGGAGGTTCGAATCCTCTCGCCCCGACAACGGAAAGCCACTCGCCTTATAGCGAGTGGCTTTTTTACTAGAGGACGAGCAAAAGATCGAGATGCTATCCACAATTCAATCGTGCCATATACATTCGCAACAAGTCTCCCGAGCGTAGGGATGACTTTCACAATGGATGTTGGGCGACATGGAATGATCCAAAGCAAAGACGAGACGCACGTCCCAGATTCTTTATGCACTGTACCCATGGGATAGCCCCACTCGATCCAGGTGGCAAGGGGATCTCCCCACGGAGAATCCGTCAGGGCCACATCCTCGGGATCGCGCCCACACACCCAGGCCCGCTCACGACTCCACTTCTTCTTCGCCCTCACCAAACAGCCAGGAGACCAACGTCATCGCCACGGCTGCCAACCCAAGACCCGCCACAAAGGCCCCAGCCACGTCTCGCTGATACGCCTCAAGGAGACGTTGCGCATTCTGGCGACGCTGCACGGCCCGTTCCTTCTCCACAGCCGTCTGCCGCGCTGCCTGGCGCCTGATACGTTCCGCCAACTCCTGAACACCTTCGTCCGCGGGAGCAAGGGCAAGGGCCTCGGCCACACTTTCCTTGGCCTCCGTCCACGCCCCCTGCCTGGCGTATATCTTGGCCAAAAGAACATAAGCCGGAGAAAAATCCTCCCGAAAGCCCAGGGCCATCAACACCTGATCTCGCGCTTTATCCAGTTCCCCCTGCCGGGCAAGGCTGAGAGCCTTGTTGTAGTGAATCTCGTGAGCGTGTTCGATCCTGGCCAGTGCGGACAGATCCTCGTGGCAATCGGGGCAAACCGTGGTATCCTGAGGCACACTACCGCCACAATAGGGACAAGTCATCAAGGGAGCATTCATTATGCAGCATTCCTTTCACAGCCTGTAAATCGGGAAAGCGTCGCGTGATCCATCTAGCCCTCCTGGGAATCCTCGACCGCCGCAGTATCATCCACAAGCGCTTCCTTTTCCTCTTTGGCTTCCTGATCCGAGGGACCCTTCTCGCTGACCACCACCTTTGCCCTCCGTAAAAGCCCCCCTGGCCATGTATATCCTATCTGCTCCTCACGCAGAACGATATTCTCGGGCATATCCGGGCGAACCTCGGTTCCTACCACATCGCTCGTCGCGGGATCCAGAGGTTCCCCCAGCGTATCGATGGGTTCCACACGATGGCGCTCCAGGACAGCCAGCAACTTTTTTCCAAAACTCACCACACTCCCGATCAGGGAGGCCTCTTGTGCCTTGGTTGTAACCCCCCACTTTTCGACGATCTCTCCCACGGCATCGTACAAAGACAGCACGTCCAGCAAAAGCTCTTTGATATCATCTTTAGCCTGCACCCGCTGCTCTTCCAGCGATTGCTCCAAACGGCTGACGCGATAGAAAAGCTCCCGCATGGTGGCAGCAGGATCCGCGTCAGCAGCCGTTGGGGGCACAGGATAGAACTCTTCCTCAAACTGGAATTCGTCGCTCATGACCTTCCTCACCTACTCTACCTGGCCCGAACAGAATTAAGGCCATAATAACTTATCCGTTTGACACTGTCAAGCGAGAGATGCTCTGAATTATACACCGCCACACCAGCCTTTGATAAAGACCTCCTCAAGAGAACAGAACGATCACGTCTTTTGCTCCCCGTGAACTGGCCACAACGTACGTTCACGACTACTTGTACTTTGAGCTATGATGCCTACAGAACTGCCAGCGGACGCCCACGATCTAAAGACTGCAATCCGGGAGAAAAATTCACGGCGCAGCCCTTTGGCGTTCTCCCCTACCGCGGCGCCGCGGCTCGATTCGCCCGGTCGTGGATAAAGGTGATCACATCCTCGCGCGTGATCATGCCCTTTAACTTGCCATCATCCAAAACGGGCAACTGATTCACTCCCTCTGCGGTCATCTCCTCGAGAGCTTTCCATAGAGGGGTCACGGGATCCACCGTACGCAATTGTTCCAGGGGCATGAGTACATCCTCCACCTGGGTAAAGGGCCAATCCACACGGGGCACCTTACGGATATTATGTAGCGTAAGCATTCCCAGGGCCCTCTCGCCTCTAGTGACAACAAAACAGCGGCCAGCATTGCCCATCAGATGGTGCTCCACCAGCATGTCCAGGCTGAGTTGTGGCGACACCGTATGACAATCCCGGCTCATGACCTGTTCCACGGGGTACCCGCGCAAGAGGTCCCGTGCGGAAAGACGCGCATACGCAGTACGCGAGGCATTGTCCAAAAAGAAACCGATCATCGCGATCCATAGTCCATTGACCCAATATCCCGAAAAGGCGCGCAATATGCCCACGACGACGAACGCATAGGCGACCATCTGTCCCGCGCGGGAGGCCCACTTGGTCGCCCAACGGATATCCTGACGCAAGCGCCAGAGCAAGGCCCGCAGCACGCGCCCCCCATCCAAAGGAAAACCAGGGATCAAGTTAAAGACTCCCAGGCTCAAGTTGATACCCCCCAAAAAGAGAGACAGAGCGGCCACTGGCGCCTCCTTATTCCTCCACAATAAATAGACGAGAGCAAAAAGACCGCTCAGTATCAGACTCACCAAAGGCCCCGCGATGGCCATCACGAACTCGTCAAAGGGCGTGGCCGGTTCGTCAGATATCTGTGCCGCGCCTCCAAAGATGAATAACGTTATGCTCTCAACAGGCACACCTTGGGCGCGGGCCACCAGAGAATGACCCAGTTCGTGCAGGAGAACTGAACCAAAAAAGAGAAGGCTCGTCAGTGCCCCTACCCCCCACACCATGGTCCTCGACCACGAAGGATAACGTTCGGGAAAGTAACCCCCCGCCAGACTCCACGTAACCCAGACAAAGATCAACAGCCAGCTCACGTCGATGTGAAGAGGAATGCCCAGAACCTTGCCTAATCTTAGCCGCGTTTTAAACACAACTCATCCCCCTTTTTTTCTGATCAGCCGATGAACGCATTCTACAGTAGTCGTCACCTTTTGCCAATCGGTCACTCCGACAATCCAAAAGGATGCCTGCACACATTGCCAAAACAGAATACAGAATGCGCAGGAACGCCCTTATCACATCGACGTCACCCAAAAAACCCACAAAAAAGAGAGGCTCGCAATCAAGAGCCCCTCTTAGTGTTATCGTTGCATATTATAGAATATTCCTACAAAACTAGGAACCAGCAACAGCCGTATCTCGCTCCCTCTCCTTTCCCCCCACCTGAGCAAAGCGGGCCAAAAGTATTCCCAATTCATAGAGAAGGCAAAGGGGAAGCATAACAATCATCATATTGAGGGGGTCTGGGGTGGGTGTCACGATGGCAGCGATGACAGCGTTCACCAGAATAGCGTATTTGCGAACGCGCCCCAGACCCTTGGGGGTCACCAAGCCGAGCTTGGCCAGCAAGAATATAATCAAAGGCGTCTGAAAGACAATCCCCATCCAGAACATCACACGCGTGACAAAGGTGATATAGTTATCCAGTGTCCAGCGATTCTCGATAATCATACCCAGAAATCCCTGCATGAACTCTATGGCCACCGGTAACATGACCAGCCCGGCAAAAGCTACCCCTCCAGCAAAGCACAGTGCAATCCCGGGCAAGAGAAAATAAAGATATCTTCTCTCATGCGGCAAAAGACCGGGCAGGATGAAGCGTATAGTCTGATAGACGATCACGGGCATAGAAAGCGTAGCCCCACCGAGAAGGGCGATTCTGAAATAGACTACAAGAGACTCGGTGGGATAAATCGTCTGAGGCACATTGCCCTGTAAAGGCACTAACAATATTTCCAGGCCCCTTTTAGCAAAGAGGGCGCTAAGCAATGTAGCAGTGATAAAAGCTATAGCCACCTTTATCATCCGCGACCGGAGCTCGTCCAGATGCTCCCAAATTGTCATCTCCACATCGGCCGCCATAGGCTCTATCCTTCTTTCTCCTCGGTATCGTTGCCCCCCTCATCCACAACGAGGACGGGCTCCTCTATCACTATCGGTTCCACATCCTCATCTTTGGGTACCGGCTCTCCCACAACGATGAGGACGGGCTTTTCCTCATCCTCTTCCTCTTCCAAAGAAAAGGTTTCCATCTCTCCATCGACAAAGGCCCGCTGAACATCAGCCGGCTGTTTCTGAACTTCCGCTTCCTTTGTCACTTCCACTTCTTCTGCAGGCATTCCCTCTTCTGCGGCGGCTACTTTTGTCGCCTCCCCAGATTCCAATGCTCCGACAGCATCTTTCGTCTCTGCCTCCTGTGTCCCCGCCGTTCCCGGCTGCATCGACAGCACCTCGCGAAATTCCTCGGTAACGCTATCCGTCTCCTGACGGAACTTGGCAAGAAGTTGCCCAAGATCTCTGGCAAAGGCTACCATCTCTTCTGGGCCAACCACCAGCGTGGCGATGATTAGAATCAAAAGTACTTCACCCGTTCCTATGCCGAACATCTATACTTCTATCCTCTCCTCGAATTTCATGCTACATCTCATATTAAACAGCCTCATCGCTAGAGACAGTATCCGTCTCCACCAAGGGATCTAACGAGGCAGCAAATTCATCCTTGTCGCCAAAGAGTGTACCAAGCACCCCATTCACAAAACGACTGGAGCTTTCGCTTCCAAAGGCCTTGGCCAATTCCACCGCCTCGTTGATGGCCACTTTAGGTGGGACATCATCATCCACCAGGATCTCAAAGGCTGCCAGCCGAAGGATATTCCGATCCACCACCGCTATCTGAGCAATGGGCCATTCCGGCGCTATGCGCTGTATCACGGCGTCAAAGGCTTCGCTATAATATAGGACACCCTTTAAAAGATGTTTTGCAAAATCGACACCGGAAGGAGGAAGGGAAACATCTTTCAAACGCTGCTGTAAAGAGGTATCAGGGGCATGTCCTACCAGATCGACTTCGAAGAGCGTTTGAAAGACCACTATTCTAGCGCGTCGCCTGACCTTCAAAGTCTCTCTCCAACAAAAGGAGCGTCAGCCACTATCATGCCGGGCCACCTGGACATTTTCCACATGAACATTTACAGCCAGGACGGGCATACCAACCATATCCTTGATAGCTCGAGATACTTGCGACTGAATGGTGCGTCCCAGTTTGTAGAGATCGACGTTCTGGGCAGCGATAATATAGAGATCCACAGATACAGCATCATCCACGATCTGGATACGCACGCCCTCTCCTCCTCCCTTACCCAAAAGGCGATCCATCCCACTGGACAGATCACGGGACATGCACACCACACCCTTTATGGAAAGCGTGCTGAGTCGCGCAATGGTAGCCAGAACTTGGGGAGAGATACGAACTGTTCCCAGACTTTTTTCCATGGAATACGACTCCCTATATACGTGTCATACGTCAGTTACAGCGCAAAACGTACGCACTCTCCCCAAAGGGGCTACGCTTCGTCCTCTACTTCAACGACCGCCTGTCCCCGATAGGTCCCACAAGAAGGACATACATGATGCGGCAAGCGCATATTATGACAGGACGGACACTCGACCAAGTCAGCGGCCCGCAAAGCGTCGTGACTACGACGACGATGCTTCCGTCCCTTTGATGGTTTCTGTTTCGGTAAGGCTCCCATATTCCTATATTCCTTTCGATAGACCTATGTCTATGTCTTTTCTTCTTCCAACAACTGCCCCAGGACAGCCATTCGCGGATCGATAAACGACCTCTCACAGTCGCAGGATTCCTCGTTCAGATTGACCCCACAGATCGGGCACAATCCCTTGCAATCCGGATCTCCCACCGCTGGCGCCGAACTGGCCATCACCGTGTACTGACGTAGGATCTCTCTGAGATCCAACGCGCCTTCCGGCCCGATCACCAGATCCTCGTCGTGTTCCTCCTCGATGGGCAAACTCGCACCTGTTTCCACGTCGGCCGAGGGGACGAATTCTTCTTCAAAGCTGAATTCTATCCTATCCTCAAAGGACTCAAGGCAACGGCAACACCTCCGCGTCATCACAAGATGCACTTCACCCCTGGCCAGAATGCCCTCCACGGTGCGAGTAAATCGCACCGTACCCGCAAGACGCGTGATACCTGGATTGCTCTCATCTATATCTACCAGGTGCCCCTCAATCTCGCAGCGGCAGGAAACACCAATAGTCTGCTCAAGTAATCGACTGACATCGTAAATCATCTTTGTTATTCTAAAGCTAGTGGCATCTGGTAACATTATAAGCAAGCTGGAGCTATATGTCAAAAGAACGGCGCTCTCGAAAAAACTATTGTTATAACACTCAACAGAAAAACTCCCTTTTCGAGGACGGCTCGTATGCGATATCCAATCATCCCTCGACAAACCATGACCCGCAGGACTTTTTATAGATGAACGCATTCTTGACGGCACCCGCGACCTGTGGTACTATATAGGCATACTGGGAGGCGTGGTGTAGTGGTCTAACATGTCGGCCTGTCAAGCCGGAGATCGCGGGTTCGAATCCCGTCGCTTCCGTACGATAGAGGAGCTGAGTCCCGCTCAGCTCCTCTTTTTTTGCAAGGGTGCACCGTTCTCCCCAGTTTCGACTACAGACTATTGCATTAATATACCACACAGGGGCATCCAGTAACTTGCTTTGGCGAAACAAAGCATATATGATGTAGGCTAGAGAGGACCGAGTGCCTTTTAACAGCATGGGGAAACATGAGCAACGAGAAGGAAAGGAGTAGGAAGATGAAGATTGTCGTACTGGATGGCTACACGTTGAATCCTGGCGATCTATCTTGGGACGGCCTGAGAGAATTGGGAGACTGTGACATTTATGACCGCACACCTCCTGAAAAGGTCGTTGAGAGAGCAAAGGATGCAGATGCCATCCTCATAAATAAGGTAGAGATCGACGATGGCATCATGGACCAACTGCCCAACTTGAAGTATATTGGCGTCCTGGCCACAGGGTATGATGTGGTGGATGTGGAAGCCGCGCGAGAACGGGGAATCCCCGTGACGAACGTGCCCACCTATGGTACCCCTTCTGTGGCCCAGATGGCCTTCGCTCACCTGCTCAATCTGACCCAGCGCGTCGCCCACCATTCGCGAACGGTCAAAGAAGAGAAGCGTTGGTCCAAAGGTGAAGAATGGTGCTACTGGGACTATCCCCTTATCGAGCTAAAGGGATTGACCATGGGCATCATCGGTCTGGGACGTATAGGCCGCGCCGTGGCCGATCTGGCCCAGGCCTTTGGCATGCACGTGATCGCTCACGATCCCTATGTCGAGGATTCTGAGATTCCAGACGTCACTATGGTTGACCTGGATACCCTCTTTACCCAAAGCGATGTGGTGACGATCCACTGTCCCCTGACCCCCGAAACGGAGGGCCTGGTCGATGCCAAGCGGCTGGCCATGATGAAAGAGACCGCCTTCATCCTCAACAATGGCAGAGGGCCCGTTATCGATAACCAAGCCCTGGCCGAGGCTCTGAACAACGGGACCATAGCCGGCGCAGGACTGGATGTTCTGGAAAATGAACCGCCAGCAGTGGATAATCCCCTGCTGGACGCCAAGAATTGCTACATCACCCCACACATCTCCTGGGCGACCCAGGCCTCACGGTCTCGCCTGATGAACACGGCCGTAGAAAACGTCGAGGCATGGATGCAGGATAATCCCCAGAACGTGGTGAACTGACGTCCTTGTTCCCCTGAAAGAAAAGCACGGTGGGAAAGCACTCCCCCACCGTGCTTTTATGCTGAAGCATATCTTGATCGACGATATTTTTGCCCTTCGCGCCAGCAACAATATAATGAGTTTGTTATCATTCCTATGGTGAAAAGTGGAGGCGAGTGTGGTTGGAAATGCCGAGGGATTCAAAACGAGCCTAGCCAAGACCCGGCAATCTTTCTTTGGCAGGATAGGGGGACTTTTTCACGGTGATCGGGTCACAGAAGAGACCTGGGAAGAACTGGAGGCTCTCCTCATCCAAGCGGATCTGGGCGTCAGAACTACCCTTGACCTTATCGAGGATCTACGAAGAGACGCAGGGGGAATGAGTGCCACGCGCGTCGAAGAGTTGCTAAGAGAACGCCTGGTAGAGATCCTGGAAGAGATAAAACGCCCCTATCTGCCCGGCGAGAGGATGCTCAACGTCGTGCTCGTGGTCGGTGTTAACGGGTCGGGCAAGACGACGTGCATTGCCAAACTGGCAAAATACCACCAAGACCGGGGTGAAAAGGTCGTCCTGGCTGCAGCGGACACCTTCAGAGCGGCCGCCATAGATCAACTCAAGGTCTGGGGTGACCGTCTCGGGGTAGAGGTCGTGGCACACCAGCCCGATGCAGACCCGGGGGCTGTCGTCTTTGATGCCATCCGGGCAAGTCAGTCCCGGCAGGCGGATGTACTTTTTATAGACACCGCCGGCCGGCTACATAGCAAGTATAATCTGATGCAGGAACTACAAAAGATCAGCAGTGTGGCCCAAAAGCAGGTACATCAGGCTCCCCACGAGACGATGCTGGTACTGGACGCCACCACAGGACAGAATGCCCTGAGCCAGGCAAAGGTCTTTCAAGAGATGACGGGAGTGAACAGCGCCATCCTTTCCAAGCTCGATAGTACCTCCAAGGGTGGTATGGCCTTTGCCGTGGCCAGCGAACTCAAGCTACCCATACTCTTTGTCACCACCGGCGAGTCCCTCACCGACCTTGCCGAATTCGATCCCGAGTCCTTTGTCAAAGGACTATTTGCAGAAAACTGATTTGCGAGATTCCCTCACTTGGTCTAGATAGGAGCCGGAAAAATGAAAACCGATGATCTGGAAGCAAAGTTAAATCGCATACAAGAGGACGTACATAGCATTTTGGAGCATCTTTGACCTGGCCAAAAGGGAAGAAAGGATAGCCGAACTGCGCGAACGCTCCGCAGAGAGCGACTTTTGGGATAATCCAGAAAAGGCCCAGAATGTGATGCAGGAACTCTCGGACCTGGAAAAAGAGGTCTCCTCCTGGAAGACGCTCAAGACACGTATCGAAGAACTCGTGGAGTTCTTTTCTCTGGCAGAGGAAGAAGAGGAAACGTCCCTGATAACAGAGATCGCTACCGAAGCAGTAGAGGTTCAGGACGAGTTGGAAGAGATGCGTCTGGCGCTTCTGCTATCAGGGGAACATGACGAAAAAGATGCCATCCTCTCCATTCACGCTGGGGCGGGCGGCACGGAATCACAAGACTGGACCCAGATGCTTCTGCGCATGTACCTGCGCTGGGCAGAACAACAAAATTACAAGACGGAAATCCTCGATCAGATGCCGGGAGAAGAGGCGGGACTCAAGAGCGTCACTGTGGAGATCAAAGGCAAAAACGCCTACGGGTACCTACGTTCGGAACGAGGGGTGCATCGCTTG
This sequence comes from Anaerolineae bacterium, assembly GCA_041685915.1. Taxonomy (GTDB): domain Bacteria; phylum Chloroflexota; class Anaerolineae; order UBA1429; family UBA1429; genus JAWLEV01. Next base: position 11,416 of record JAWLEV010000009.1, read on the forward strand.
GTGCGCATATCCCCCTTTGACAGCGCACATCGTCGGCATACCTCCTTTGCTCTGGTCGAAGTTATCCCCGATATTGGCGATACCGTCGAGGTGGACTTGAACCCCAACGACATAGAGATGGAAACCTTTCTTGCCTCGGGACACGGGGGACAGAGCGTTCAAAAGAACGCCACAGCGGTCAGGCTCAGGCATAAACCAACTGGTATCATAGCCGCCTGTCAACAGGAGCGCTCCCAGATTCAGAACAGAAAACGGGCCATGGAGCTTCTCAAGTCGCGCCTTTACGACATACAGCGACAAAAACTTGAGGATGAGAAGGAACGACTCAAGGGCGAGCATGTGAGTGCCGCATGGGGAAATCAGATCCGCTCCTATGTGTTGCACCCTTATCGTATGGTAAAGGATCTGCGGACAGATTGGCAGACGGGAAACGTCTCCGCCGTGCTGGACGGCGACCTGGACGAACTCATCCAGACCTATCTGCGACATACCGTGGAAGAAGAGGACTGAAAAACCGCAGGTTAAAAGGACTGCGAAGTGCATCTTGTGATGACTTTGCAGTCCTTTTAGCCTTTCCCTTAGCGCACGTCACCATCAAATATAAAAGGATCCTCGGATGGTACCGGGCGTTCCGGTGCCTCGTCCTCGGGAGGGCACCCCGCTCCAGAAGATTTTAGCTCCTCTTCATACTCTTGCAGGGATTGCACATTGTCCTTTTCGCTGACGGGAACGATAAGAGCCTCCGCGAACAACTGCACGGTATATCCCTCGTCATCTATTTCCATAGGAATCTCATGGGTCAGAGCACCCAACAACCCCCTCTTCTCCGCCTCCTTGATCAGCACCCCCTCAGAGCCGGTGGGCAGCAAGAGATCCTGGATCATCCTGACCAGGGAGCGTCGCAGGCTCGACAATTCCTTTTCCTTTTTCTGACGATAGTCCTCAATCCACTCGGCAACCTTGGGGATGATCCATTGTTTCTTTACCGCCCGACCGGGACATGATTTCGTCGCGAAATCCCGATGAAAATTCAGTTCCTGGATATCCAGACCCAGGCGCTCATGCAATATCCCTAGCGCCGCGATAGTATTTTCAAGGGTCGCACCAGAGGGCAGTTGCTCATCATAATCCCCCACCATCTCTACGTGGCGCGAGCGATAGTTGTGACCATAAACACCAACGCCATCATAACGCAGATCACTAAAAAGCCATATACCGTCATCGGCAATGAACAGATGAGGCCCTGCCGTCCATCCCTCATGCAACTGCCCGTCACTATCCTGCCATATCTGCCGCTCGTAATAGGCTTTCATAGCCATGATAGAATCCCGGCCACGCCAATCGTCCCGCGTGGGTTTCCACGTATGATGCAAAAATACGCGCGAGGGCAAGGGAGAAAAGTTCAATCCTTCCACATATTCCACAAATTCCTTTGGCGTCATCACCCGCCCGTCGATCTCCATAGGCGGCTCTTTGATAATCTCGGGCATATCTTCCTCCTCCTCCTCAGAGTGGCTATCTTCCCTCTGACGCACCTTCTCCAAAAAAGCCCTCCAGAATGCCCCAAACATTTCCACTGCCCTCACCTCAACTAATGGTACCAGCGATATTCGTGCTGCAACGCCTCCCGAAAATCGTTGATCACACCGCGCTTCCCCTGAATATACCAAATATCACCGGTATGTCGCTCCCAACGATAGAGGATGAGGGAACGAATTCTCTGATGTGTAACGTCACCATTCCAGCGGTTGATCTCCGTATATGCTTCTTGCACCCAACCGTTATTCACATCGACCCAGGCGATGTTCTGGTCCGTCTCCGTAATATAGACGGGCAAATGCTGTAACGATTCGGGAATGGCCTCCATGAAATCGATATAGGTGCGAAACGTCTTGCGTCTGTGATCAAAAGGAGGGTCCATACACACCTCGCTGACGATATTGGCAGGATCCGCATCTCGCCCATAGGTGTGCAGGGCGATCCCATCCAATTCCCCATCCAGTGCCTTTAACATATCCCGAAAATAGATGATCCAGTCACCGCTGGGATTGGCCTCATAATTTGTCTGGATATTCCAGGGACCGATGGCGGCGGTGACGACCTGATCATTATGATGACCAGATCTGCTGCGTATCTCCTCACGACAAGCGCGAAAGGCCGCCACATACTTATGAGGGGTTATAACCTCGCCATGCCGGGGCCCGCCGGGTCTTTCCACTGCCATATTCGGCTCGTTGCCAATGATCCAGATATGACAACCCGAGGACTGCTCCACAAAGTTCCCACATCGTTTTGCAAAATCCTCATAACGAGAGGATCGGGGCAATGTACCCTTTTCTCCATAGCCGTGGTTCAGGCGCACGATCACACCAAAACCATCATCGGCAAGATCGCTGTATCCTTTGCTTCCCCAAGCGTTAGGGTCTGCTCCCAATTCCTCCGTGCACAGCACCCATCCCTTTCGTCCCGCCCACGCCATATAGTGCTCCCCTCCCCGATCATGAAGACCAAAGAGGTAGGGAGATTCGCCCTTGGGCAAAGGCTCCGAGGGCCCAACCTCAGGAATCCGCAGTTCCTGCCCCACATGAATAAGATTGGGATCGGTAATGTCGTTAAAAGCCGCTATCACGCCTGCCTTCTCAGCATCGTCATAGAAACGATCGGCGAGCTTGCTCAGCGTATCACCGGGCTGAACGACATGGGTGGCAAACTCCAGCCCCCAATCTCCCAACCAGCCCTTCAGTTCCTTCTCTATGACCTCCGACAGATCCTTCTCCAGATAAGCCGCCCGGGCCGCGAGGCGCCGGGCCAAATACTCGTCAATCGAGATTTTTATCTCACGACGGGACATGGCTTTTCCTTCCTTCGTCAATGCTGTCAGCGACGGTTATCCCATATCAGCCAAAAACCTATTATGCACGCAGAATGCGAACATCCCCCAAACGCTTGGTGATGCCTGCACGGTCCATACTCTCCAAAAAGCCCAAAGCGTACCGCCGACTGCTATCAAACATATCACGGACCTCGGCTACCGCGACACTCTCGTGTTCTTGAAGATAAGCGATCAGACACTCCCTCATCTCAGCATAGGCCTCTGCGTGAAAGGCAACAGAATCGCTCACTTTGATCAGCTCCCCCCGATCAATGAGATACTGAAGCAATTCGGGTCCCAGGGCATCCTCGACCTGATTGAGTGAAGGAGGGGTAAAGGGTTGTTCCTCAAAGGCGGCCAGAACCTCTTCCACCTCCTGCTCCTGCTGCGGCGAAAGAACGACGCGATGGTCGGGCAACCGCACCGTCGTGGGGGTGGTCTCTACCTTTTGCTCCTCAACTGCGCGACGCAAAAAACCGTCGAAAGCCGCCTCACCGAGATGCAGTCGACTCTTGACTTCTTCCCGCGGCATACCCAGCCGGAGGGGGAAACGCTCGTGATAGTGAGTCAACATATCCTCAAGACGGTCAAGCAGATCCTCCCATCTCTCGCGCGTCATGAGCAAGTTCTCAGAAGATACAGATTCTGCCCCCGCTTGCTCAGCAGCGAGATCAAGTGCGCGTCCACTGGCAAGGAGACGTGACAGCCCCTCGGCGGCCGTCTCCTTTGGCAGACGGCTCCTTCGAAAAAGTTCTGCCACTCTGCAAACGGTCTCCTGGCGCAACAGATAGAACAGCATATCCTGAGGATCACCCTCGTAAAGAGCCTCAAATTGTTGCAGTCTGTCAGGCTGGAATCGTCGATAGCGTCTGTCAGGTTGAGTGAGCAAAACCCTTCCCCCCCCCAGGGTCAGGCTCGGTGAGGGAGACCGCACAATATGGCGATCCCCTCGTAGCACAGCCACTGGCTCGGATAGGCGGAACTGTACCCATCCCTCCTCTCCAGGCGAGAGGAGGTCGCTATTCAAAAGGCGAACGTGGCATTGAACGCGAGCGGCCCCGCTGTAAAAATCCGCTATATCATCGTGCTCAAGAGACCACGGCGCATTCGGTAACAGCCTGAGGTAGGCATCAAGAAGTGTAGTAGAATCGAGCCATCCTGGATAAGCGAGGACTTGGCCCCGGGATAGCGCCTCCGCTGAAACCCCACTGAGGTTAACGGCCACCCGTGTCCCGGGCAGTGCCTCCTCGATATCCACCTTGTGTGTCTGCAAACCCCGCACACGAGCAAAGAGTTCACCGGGAACGATCTCCACCTCATCATCCACCCGCAATCGTCCATCGAGCAACGTTCCCGTGACGATGGTCCCAAAGCCGGAAATCGTAAAGGCGCGGTCGATGGACAATCTCGGCTTTCCAATATCCCGAGGAGGATCGGCGTTCTCAAGAAGGCGATCCAACTCTGCTGCCAGTTCCGGTATCCCCTTTTTGGTGACGCTCGACACGGGAATAATCGCCACATCGGAGAGCGCGGTCCCCTGCAATTCTCCGCGCACATCCTCTCGCACCAGTTCCAGCCACTCGGGATCCTCGACGAGGTCAATCTTTGTAAGGGCCACAACCCCCTGTGACACGCCCAACAGATCCAGAATGGCAAGATGCTCCCGGGTTTGCGGCATCACCGATTCATCGGCCGCCACCACGAGGAGGGCCACGTCGATACCCCCCACGCCCGCCAGCATGTTCTTGATAAAATCCTCGTGACCCGGGACATCCACGATGCTCGTCTCTCGCCCGCTGGGCAGAGTGAACCAGGCAAATCCCAGATCGATACTCATCTCCCGTTCATGTTCTTCGTCCAGGCGGTCGGGATCCATTCCAGTCAACGCGCGTACCAGCATGGACTTGCCATGGTCAACATGACCCGCCGTCCCGATGACGTACACGCGCTAGCCCTCCTCAAAGGATGTACTAACTTTTTCAAAAAACTCTTGCATAGACGTGCCAAATGTCTGCCACGTGTGCTTTCGAGCCTCCTCTATTGCTCGGGCATCTGTAGCAAGTTCCTCGTGCAATCGCTCAAGGCGATCGCTCAGAGATGTCAGATCATTAGCCACCTCCTGTTGGCGCCCCTCCAAGGTATTCAAACGCTGTTCCTGCACCGCCTCCCGCGCCGCCTGTTCCTCTACAATCTTTTCGCGATGCTCTACTTCGCGGGTCCAACGCTTATCGTTCTCACTCTTCCATTCGCGGAACTCTTGACGCAATTGCTCCTCAAAGATGCGCTGGAGCTGCCGCAGCTGATCCTGCTGCTGACTCACATTCTGAGCCAACTCCTGTATCTCGCGCATGAATCGGCGATTCTTCTCATTCTGATCGGTGAAATAACGCAGTTGATCGGCCCACACCTCGATTTGGTGTTCATAGCCCTCCAGTTCACGCTCCCATTCGGTAAGCTTTTGGGCATTATCCCGGTTGGTACGCCTCTGTTTTTCCAGCCATTCTTCCTGCTGCTCCGTCAACTCTTGCCGCATACGCTGTAGGTCAGCAATTTGCTGTTCGAATTTGGGTAGGGTGTCTTCAAGGATATCCAGACGCGGCGGAAGCTTTTTCTGTGCTTCTTCCAATCCCTCCTGTCGGTCAGTAATCTTTTCCAGACCCATCCTGTTCTTGCTGATGGAATCCTCCAGTTTCCTCCTGGCCTCCTCCTCCCTGGAGAGGTTCCCGGCCACATCCTCGACCTTGTCATGCAAGCGCAGAAGAGCTTTGTGAAGCCTTTGCTCTTCCGTTTTACGGGCCGAGAGTGACTCCTCCAGAGGATCCAAACGCTCCAGCTCCTGTCTGATCTCCTGTAAGACGCGGACCTCCTGCTCGTGTTCCGCCTGGCGGTTGCTTAAGAACTCTGCATGACGCTTCTGTTGTTCCTGACGCAGATCGGACATCATCGATACAAGGTCATCGCGTGTATTCTGCAGGGCCTCCTCCACCTCGGGAATGCGCAAGAGCTGCCCCTGCAACTTGGCCAAGCGATCCTCCAGCATACTGATGCGCTTGGCCTGATCCTCCAACATGACCTGCTGTTCGTCGATTGTCTCGCGAAGCTCCGCAACGTTGGCTTTTTCCTTGCGCAGCTCCTCATCAAGCCAACTAACGTTGGGACCACTTTCGGCAACCGATGTCATAGACCAGCCCTCTCTATCCTAACAACCAGATAATGCTCAAACTTTTTCCATATATCGTGCACCCGGAAACACAGCTCCAATCACGGTTCGATCAACACGACGGTACCCACCTCGGCCCAATCATACAGGAACTCGGCATCAGGTATATCAAGCACAATACAACCATAAGAGCAAGCCGTCCCAAGCGCATCGCGCCATATCGTCGTTCCGCTACGAGTTTCTGGCAAGGCATGGAAACCGTTTTGGGATCCTCCAGCATAATAGATACCCAGCCACAGGGGCATGTAGATATCCCATTTGGAAGCATAGGCCGTAGGTAACTTGTCCTGAATCTCATAGCGTCCGGGTAGCGTCGGTGCACTGGCACGTCCCGTACAACAGACAAAAGAGCGAATCGCTTTATTATCCTCGTAAACCGTCACCAACTTTTCGGAAAGCTCCACTTCTATACGATCGGGCGGGACGAGGATATCCTCAACCTCCTGCAAACGGGCCTCAGCATCCTCCACATCAGGCACAAGCTCCATAGCCTTTTCGTAGGCCTCCACCGCCTCATCCCATACTTCTTCCTCTTGATGCTCGGTCCCTAAATTATAGTGGGATTTGGCTAACATGACTTTTACATCGCGGAAATCCGGGTCCATTTCATACACATTTTTCAGCTTCTCGATGGCCAGGTCCCAATCCCTTTCCCAGTAGGCCTCCAAACCGGCCATATATCTGCCGAGACACCGTCTCGTCTCTTGGAGATCATCATTTTCTGCATTGAGCCGAATGGCCTGATCCAAATCCATACAAGCCTGCTGGATATCGTTGTCCGCAATACGCTGCAGTCCACGATAATGATAGGCCTCCGCCAGTCGGTTGCGCGCCTCCTCACTTTGTGGATCCACAGCGCGAATGCGCCGCAAAGCCTCGATCATCTCATCCCAATTCTCCCTGGTCCAGGCAACATCCACCTGAACCCAAAGCGATCGAGTACGTTGTTCGATGCTGGGTGTCGCGGTAGCATCGGGGACACGCGTCGGCAGCTCGAGGGCTTGAACCATCCGGTCTTCCTGACGAGCCCTGGATATACCCAGCCACACCAGGGCCACCACCCCAGCGACTATCACCAGGGACAAAAGAGGGGGACCGAACCGGCGCAAGGGAACAGTATCGATTCGGGGCATACGCAGATCACGAATCCACGCCTTGACCCGCTCAAAGGCGAATTTTACTCCCTCCACAGCCGTCTCGACAGCGTCATTCACGCCAGAGAAAGAGGACTCATCCTCGACACGCTCGTGAGACTCTGTCTCAGGTTCCTGATGAGCATCTCCCACTTTTTCCGCCAGCTCCTCCTCCACCCAACGGAGCCCCTTTTCGATACGTTCACTATGGGGAAGAATGATCCTGGCCTCCTGCAAAATGCGAAGACTCTCGCTTCTCTCTTCTGCCACCCAGGCCAGCCAAAGCCAGGCCTCCTCCGCATCGGGCGTGCTGCGTATTATAGTGCGAAAGATCTCCCTCGCCTCCGCATGCTTTCCCTGATCAGCAAGAGCGATCCCCTCCTCGAGAGGTGACTTGGCCTTACGAGGCCCATCCCTATTCACAGAATTCTCACCCGACATCGACAAATTCTCCTCACACCCCATGCAGTGTGATGAAATCTCCTACAGTACCCCGAATTCAATGCCAAACTTTTTTCCCAGCCGACAAATCCATTATAGCATCAAGATTCCGTCCTCGCAACGCCAGGGAAAAAACCGCCATCCACACACCGCTGGAGGCCGCAACCTCAAAGGTGTCGAACCTCGGCTTTTTCCGTTTCCGTGTCATACAACGCAAAACTATGCGTCCCAAAGCGTCCCATCACCTCCCCAGGATTCAAAAGCAGCGTCTCCCCTATCGTGGTCTGCTCTTCCTCGTGAGAATGACCGCAGCAAACCAGATCATATCGCCCGCTCCCAGCCAGGGCTCTGGCAATCTGGGGATAGTGAGTTATGGCCATGGAACGATCCCCCAGAACTATCTCGCCAAAAATGCCATGTATGGTGACATCTCCATCTTCAGAGACGCTCTCGGTGATGGTCACCTTGTCCCCATCGTTATTCCCCCACACCAGGTGGATGGGACCATCAAAGCCTCCCTCAATGGCCGTCATGGTAAAAGGCGCACACAGATCACCGAGGCAAAGCAAAACATCACAATCGCTCAACTTCTTCAGAATATCATTCAGCGCCCATATATTATCATGAATATCCGAGATGACCCCTACAAGCATCCTGTCCCCCCAAAATACCAATAACGATAGTGCGAATGATTCTAGCACGGCTGCGCCACCGCGTCTAACCCGCAGCAAAAGTGTGTGCAGGATCTGAAAGAAACTCGGCAGAAACGAGGGAATAGCCGCCGGACGAGTTGACGCAGCAAGGAATTGACTGTAAGATTAGAATGCTTAGATAAGGTATTTTTTCACATAAGACGGCTCAAAAGCGACGCCGCGGAGAAAAAAGGATCGTGACTGACGATATCCTCTATAAAAATCCCATTGGTGCATCCAGATTCCCCACTACCCCACAGCGCTACCGCGCTGCCAAGGGCCACATGGGGAGCCTCTCCCCTCTTTCCTGAACTGCTTCCACACTCAGTGTCAGCTGATCTTTTCATCTGTCTGGTTGATATCTAGATCATATTGTTAAGGAGCATCATGAATGAAAGAATCCTCGTTGGCGTCGCTTGGCCCTATGCCAATTCCGACCTGCATCTTGGACAACTGGCGGGGGCCTATATTCCCCCCGACATCTTTGCCCGCTATCATCGCCTGCGCGGTAACGACGTGCTCATGGTCTCGGGCTCCGATACCCACGGGACGCCCATCACCATCAGGGCAGAGGAAGAAGGCATCACGCCAGAAGAGGTAGTGGAGCGCTACCACAAGAGTTTTATCGAGTCCTTTCAGGGGCTGGGGATCTCTTTCGATCTCTTTACCCACACAGACACGGAAAATCACTGGGAAGTCACCACAGAGATCTTCACACGTCTCTTGGGCAAAGGCTACATCTTCAAAGAGGAGATGGAATCCTTTTTCTGTCCCCACTGCGAGCGCTACCTGGCTGATCGCTATGTGGAGGGAACCTGCCCTTTTTGCGATTTTGAGGAGGCGCGAGGAGACCAGTGCGATAATTGCGGGAGGCCCCTCGACGCTTTAGAATTGATAGAGCCCCGTTGCAAGTTCTGTGGTCACACGCCAGAGATCCGGGAGACCGAACACTTTTTTCTCGACCTACCCCAGTTCAACGAGGCCCTCAAGGAATGGATGGCTGATAAGGATCACTGGCGCAGCAATGTGCTCAATTTCACCAAGAACCTTTTGGACCAGGGGCTGCATCCTCGGGCGATCAGCCGTGACATCGAATGGGGCATCCCCGTGCCAGTGGAAGGTTACTCCCACAAACGCATCTATGTGTGGTTTGATGCCGTCATAGGCTATTATGCCGCAAGCATCGAGTGGGCCAAGAACCGAAGCACACCGGAGCTCTGGCATGAGTGGTGGGATCTGGACAAGGACTGCAGGAGCTACTACTTTGTGGGGAAGGATAACATCTTTTTCCATACCCTTATCTGGCCTGCCATGCTGATGGGCTATGGCGACCGCCAGTTGCCCTATGACGTGCCGGCCAACGAGTACCTCACACTGGAGGGGCGCAAGATATCCTCCAGCAGGAACTGGGCCATCTGGGCGCCCGATTACCTCTCGCGCTACGACCCAGATCCTCTGCGATACTATTTGACGGTGCATGCCCCGCAGACTTCTGATGCTAATTTCTCATGGCAAGAGTTCCTGGACCGCAACAACAACGAGCTTGTGGGCACCTGGGGTAATCTGGCACACCGCATGCTGACCTTTGCCTTTCGTAACTTTGATGCAAAAGTACCCACACCCGGCGAACTGGAGGAGACGGATCACGATATAATGGACAGGGTGGCAGACGCTTTCGAGAGCGTGGGGCAAGATATCGACGCCTGCCGCTTCCGCTCGGCGATCGATGAGGCCATGGCGGCGGCACGGGAGGCCAACAGATATCTGGAAGAGGTAGCCCCCTGGAAACACCTCAAGGAGAATGAGGAACGCGCGGCCACGGCCACCTTTGTCGCCCTGACTGTCATCGACTCGCTGAAGGTACTTTTCTCTCCCTTTTTGCCCTTTTCCTCGCAGCGGCTTCACGAATACCTGGGGTACGATACCGATCTATTCGGCGAGCAGTACGTGGAGACGTTCCAGGAGCAAAATCGCGAGCACACGGGGCTCTGCTATCGCTACGATTACGATGGCGACCTCTGGACCCCGAGCCAACTGCAACCGCGACAAAAACTATCCCGACCCAGCCCCCTCTTTGAGAAACTGGACGAAGAGATTGTGGAGCAAGAACTGGCGCGCCTGGGATGAGGCGAGAGAACGAATAAAGTGGGGCACAATTCGACCTTCAACATGTCGGATTGTGCCCTTTTGCTAGCCAGATTGAACGGTATAGGTAGCCGAGCACACGAAAATGTCCCTCTACGAAAGCAAAGCGTCAAATCCAAAGGTGACAAAGGGCACACTCATCGTCATCCTGCTCGTTTACATCCTCTTGGGCACTCTCTACGCCACCCGTACGCCAGCCTGGCAGGCGCCGGACGAGCCGGCTCATTATAATTATGTAAAATTTATCGCCGAGACGGGGCGACTCCCCGAATTGCGTCCCGGAGATTATCCCGCCGCGTATCTGGAAGAGATCAAGGCGCAAGGTTTTCCTCCCGCCATGTCCATCGATTCCCTGCGATATGAATCCCACCAGCCCCCCCTCTACTATATCATGGCCGCCGTCGTCTATCGGATATCACATGCCTTGGGCAATCCCCCTATGCCCCTGCTCCTCCGACTTTTTTCCCTGGCTCTCGGGGTCTTTGGCCTGATAGCGAACCATCGACTGACGCGGGCAGCGTTCCCCGAGCGCCCTCTCCTGGCCCTGAGCACGACGACCTTTGCCGCCCTGCTGCCCATGCACGTGGCCGTGACGGCCGCCGTGAACAACGACGTGTTGGCCGGACTGATATTGAACGTACTCGTATGGGCTCTGATCCTTATCCAGCGGAGAGGATGGACCATACCGGAAAGCCTCAAGATTGGCGCCCTGCTGGGCCTGGCCTTCCTGACCAAAATGCAGGCCTATATCGCTTTCGGTCTCGTCGCCCTCACTCTCGTATGGGACGCATGTCAAGTGGAAAAAAAGGAGGCCCTACCTTTCGAAAGGGCGCTGAGGTATGCTGGCGTAGTATATGGTACGGCACTGCTTATGGGGCTGCCCTGGCTGATTCGCAACGTCGCATTGTATGGCCCTGGCGATCCCCTGGGAATGATACGACACGACCAAGTGGTGGTTGGTCAGCTTACTACAGCACAATATCTGGAGCAAAAGAATCTTTGGGGCCTGCTGCGCGCCTTTGGGACCACCAGCTTTCAGAGCTTTTGGGGGCAATTTGGCTGGATGGGCGTCGTCCTCCATCCTCGCATCTATAAAGCACTGGCCCTGCTCAGCGGCATGGTCGCCCTCGGGCTCGGACATCTTTTCATCTCCCGGTATTCCTCCACCACTCACCTCTCATCCCACATCAGACGCAGTACCTTTCTTTTCATAGCATGGGCCGCGCTGACAACTCTGAGCTATATCTGGTACAACACGAAATATGTGCAGCATCAGGGGCGGTACCTGTTTCCCGCCCTGGTCCCCTGGGGCGTCGCCTTTACCCTTGGGCTATATCAAGTATTGCACGACGCGTCACGGCTCGTGCGCGCCCTCCTCGCGGCAGGAATCATCGTACTTTTATTGCACGGCGCCTTTGTGGGCGACCTGAAAGGCTTTGGTATCGCCCTCCTCATCGCAGCACTCATCGCCACTTTTGCGGGGCAGTGGTTGGAGAAACGCCGCCCAGGAGCCAGTTTTGCTCTTCTCTATGGCGCACTGGCCACGCTTAATCTGATCTGCGTTTACAACTACATCGTGTCCCTGCTACACTGACTCAGAGATCCTAACCTATCTCTCCTGAAAGCAGAAACCCCCTCTTTCGAGGGGGTTTCTGTAAATGCGCCTTGATTTCTAGTACATGCCCCCTTCACCTGCCGGCATGGCCGGTTCAGGCTCGGGGATGTCGGTGATGAGGGCCTCGGTGCTCAGGATCATGGCCGCGATGGAGGCCGCGTTCTCCACGGCCGAACGGGTCACTTTGCAGGGATCGATGATGCCCGCCTCGAACATGGAGACATATTCGTTGCGCATGATATCGTAGGCGACAGAGTCATCGCCTGTCTCCTCATGTTGACGACGGATATCGGCAATCACAACAGCACCGTCCATGCCCGCATTTTCCACAATACCACGCAGTGGCGCCGCCAATGCTCGCCGTACAATTTCGACGCCCGTATTCTCGTCGGCGAATTCCAGTTCCAGATCGTCCAGGGCAGAGATGGCGTTGACCAGAGTCACGCCGCCGCCGGCCACGATGCCTTCCTCAACCGCTGCACGGGTGGCCGAGAGGGCATCCTCCACGCGGTGCTTTTTCTCGTCCAGCTCCACCTCGGTGGCCGCACCCACACGGATGACGGCTACACCACCGGAGAGCTTGGCCAGACGCTCCTGCAGCTTCTCGCGATCATAATCAGAGGTCGTCGTCTCGATCTGCCCCCTGATCTGATCGATGCGCCCCTGAATCTCCGCCTCCGCGCCCTCGCCTTCCACGATGGTCGTGTCGTCCTTGGTCACCACGATGCGGCGCGCGCGTCCCAGATCAGAGATCTGTGCCGTTTCAAGCTGACGCCCCATCTCCTCGGTGATCACCTGACCACCGGTCAGGATGGCGATGTCCCGCAGCATCTCCTTGCGACGATCGCCAAAGGCCGGCGCCTTGACCGCCACCACGTTCATCACACCACGCAGCTTGTTCAGCACCAGGGTGGCCAGGGCTTCGCCCTCCACATCCTCGGCCACAACCAGCAGATTGCGGGTCCCGGCGCGATTAAGCTTCTCCAAGACGGGTACCAGGTCCTGAGCCACGGATACCTTGTCATCGTGGATGAGCACATAGACATCCTCGAGAACCGCCTCACCCGATTCGGGATTGGTCACGAAATAGGGCGAGATGTACCCGCGATCGAACTGCATACCTTCCACAAACTCGGTCTCGAACTCCAACCCGCGGGACTCTTCGACGGTGATGACGCCGTCCTTGCCCACCCGGTCCATGACGTCGGCGATCAGTTCGCCGATCTCGGGATCGGCAGCCGAGATGGAGGCCACGTTAGCCACATCGTCGTGGGTATCCACGGGGCGTGCGGAATCCACGATAGCCTGAACCACGACTTCAGAGGCCGCCTCTATGCCCCGCTTGAGGAGCATGGCGTTGGCTCCCGCCGCCACGTTCTTCAGGCCCTCGTTCACGATGGCCTGGGCCAGGACCGTGGCCGTCGTCGTGCCGTCACCGGCCACGTCATTAGTCTTGGTCGCCGCTTCCTTTAGAAGCTGAGCCCCCATATTCTCAAAAGGATCTTCCAACTCGATCTCTTTGGCCACCGTCACACCATCATGGGTGATGTTAGGCGCGCCCCATTTCTTGTCCAAGGCCACGTTGCGTCCCTTGGGTCCCAGGGTGGATCCCACCGCTTCAGCGAGCTTGTCCATACCTTTCTTCAGCGAGGCCCTTGCCTCTTCAGAAAACCGCAACTGTTTTGCCATTTCACCATTCCTCCAAAAATGATACGCCGGTTACTCTTCAACAACCGCCAGAATATCGCTTTCCCTGAGAATCAGAACCTCGACATCCTCATCCAGCTTGAGCTCCGTGCCTGCATATTTGGCAAAGAGCACCACGTCATCAACCTCCACCTCCATGGGAATGACGTTTCCCGACTCATCCCTCCTGCCAGATCCTACGGCCAGGATCTTGCCCTTTTGCGGTTTTTCCTTGGCCGTGTCCGGCAGGACGATGCCACCTGCCGTCATCTCCTCGCTCTCGAGGGGCTGCACAACCACCCGATCCGCCAACGGTTTCAGATTCACGTTCTCCATCGCTAACTTGACCTCCTTAGATAGATTTGACGTACAGAGAGAGGGCCCTGCCATATCTCAGACACCTGCCCTCCCAAAATACCTCCCCATCGAACACTTTTCATAGAGATACCACTTATGCGCGCACATTTAGCACTCTCTACGATAGAGTGCCAGAATAATACTATATCCAGAATCGTTTGTCAAAAACGGGCCATCTCTGAAGAAAAGACGTCAGCAGTCATCAATCGCAATTCAGATGGACAATTTCCTTCATGGGTCCGGCTTTTGACATCCTCCTAGAGATCATGCTATAAAATGGTTCCTGATAGGAGGTATTCGCCGATGAGCATTTCTTTACACTTTACTGCCCAAGACTGGGAACGCATCGAACGGGACTATAGCGCCTGGTGGGCCCATGAACTGGAACGTCCCCTGGTGCAGATCATGGACAAGCACCAGGGTCCCAACGTCCCGTATCCGGAAATACACAAATTTGCCAGCAACTATCCCTTAGATATGCCGGCAGAAGAGATCGTCCACAACATCTCCCTTCATCTAGAAGCGACGAGATACTACGGAGATGCCTTCCCCCGTTGGTGGGTGAACTTTGGTCCCGGTATCATCGCCGGATTCCTGGGCGCCGAAGTGCATAGCGTACCCGAGACGGTCTGGTTTGAAGCACGGAACGTGCGCGAGGCATCGGACCTCACCTTCACTTACCGACCAAACAATCCCTGGTGGATACGCGTCCAGGAACTGACCCGCGCCGCCGTGGAAGCGTGGGAAGGTGAGGTCCAGGTCTCCCACACCGATCTGGGAGGGAACCTGGACATCATCGCCTCCTTTCGCACCACACAGAATCTCCTCTACGACCTGTACGACGCACCGGAGGAGATCGACCGCCTAGTACAAAAAGTGACACAACTGTGGCTGCGCTATTACGATAAACTGGACGCCATCATTCGACCGACCTGCAGAGGCACGACACCATGGGCTCCCATATGGTCCAAAGGGCGAACCTATATGCTGCAGTGCGACTTTGCCTACATGATCTCGCCCGAGATGTTCAAGCGCTTTGTGATCCCAGACCTGACGATGTGCTGTGCGCATCTGGATCACGGTTTCTATCACCTGGACGGTGCGGGGCAAATCCGCCATCTAGACTTGCTCATGGAGATGCCTCGCCTGCGCGGCATCCAGTGGATTCCTGGCGAGGGTGCGCCACCACCCCACGAGTGGCTGGATCTCCTGCAGCGCATCATCGCAGGGGGCAAATTATGTCAGCTCTACGTGACGGCGGAAGGCGCACGCACCATCGTTAAAAACCTGGGAGGCAAGGGTTTCCTCCTACACATTCGGGAAGAGATGACAGCCCACGAGGCCGCAGCGTTCCTCAAACTGCTGGCTAGGGAGGACGCGAACCGTACAGCATAAGCCCTTTGCCCTTCCATCCAGCAAGGGGATCTATTCTTTCAGAACCAGGGTCACGATCACACGCATACTGGCTCCTTGCGACAGCTCACCCCGCAGACAAAGCCAGTTACCAAAGTGGGTGACTTTGCAGAAATCTATCTCGGCTTCTGTCAAACGGAGCACCGTACCTTCGTCACACCAACGCATGCCATCGGGGGATATCTGCACATGAAGGCGCGTGCCAGCGACCGTTCCCTCGGATTCCAGTCGACGAACGAAAAAGATGGCTTCCGTAGCCCAGCCGCACTCGTAGGGTTCTGTGACAAAATCCCCTTCCCATAGGACATTCCGCTCCACAACGGCGGCGTAACTCTGGCGAATCATGGCGAACTCCATTCTCCCGAAAGGCACACCGAATCCAGATAAAGAAAGGCGCGCTTGGCGACGTCCGTCTCCACCCAAAAGAGCACGTTCAGCATGGACCAAAGATTGGGCATGGCGGGCATGATCATGGGCTCCACCCCCTCGACGTCGTGGACGCGCTCATTACATTGTAGGGCTGTAATTTGCCGCGTATCAAGATCGACATCCACCCGCAGATAATGCCAGTTTTGCTTTGTAGCAATCTCGTTGTAGCACAGGGACTGCTTTCCCTCGGGCACATCCTCCCATCCCCTTGGGGCCAGATGAAAATGGGAGCGGGTTTCTCCACTATCCCCAATCTCACGTAGAGGCTCCCGCTGGCCCTTGAACTGCCACTTTTCCTGTGCCTCATCCTCCATGGCGTTGAGGTAGCGTAAATGGGGCATCCAACGCTTCTCCTGATCCTGGATATCAAAAAGCACGCCCACAGACCGTACGTCCTTGCTGGAAAGCGTCATCTTTGTAGCCTCGGGCTTGAAGGTGAAAAAGGATTCCAAACGAACGGGCCCCCGATGACGCCACGTGACGCGTTTGAGACTGGCCGCAATATGCCCCCGCTGAGGCCGCGTGGCCAGTTTAAGAGCGTAGGTACCCGCCATAGAGCCCGCCGTACCCGTGTCCCACATGGTGGCGCTGCTCAGCATGGGCGGACGGAGATCCGCATAGGCCGGCAGCATGCTGTCGAGGCTAACCTCATAGTTACCGATCAGCTCGGACCAACCCTGCAATCCGCGATCAAAGTCGTCGTAAAGGATTATTCGAGGTAAAGGATCAAACCTGCTCAACGCAGGATCGGCGTCAAGCAGGGAACGTCTCACATCATGCATGTAGAACCCTCCCGCCTGCAAGTGGTTCAAATAGGAAAAAGATTTGCTCAAAACTGCTGACGCCTACTCGCCGACGCCAGAATCCATGTACAGGTATTGCAGGGTTGGCCTGTCGTACTGCACAATCTCGCGGTATAGGGCCACCTCCGACGGTGTCTCAAGACGGGCCAGAGCACCCGATAAAAGATCAAAGAAGGAGGGTTCACTTTCCAGATGCAGGATCTCGGGTTCTCCCCTGACGCCACCCAGTTCGGCAGCCTTGTCGATGGCGTCTTTCAGATCGCCCGTGGCATCCACAAACCCCAATTCCACGGCCCGCTTGCCGCTAAAGATACGCCCGTCGGCATAGTTTCTCACATGGTCCGCCGATAGATCCCGTCCCTCCACCACGGTCTGGACAAAATCGTCATAGGCCTCGTCGATAAAGGACTGCAAGAGTTCTCGTTCCCGTTCCTCCAGCGAGCGGTGCCAACTCCCCTGATCCTTAAGGGGACCACTCTTGATCACCTCCATCGTGATGCCAAGTTTTTCTGCCAACTCCTCGGCGTTAACGAAACTGAGTATCACCCCGATACTGCCCGTTATGGTCGCCGGATGCGCAAAAATATACTGGGCGCCACACGAGATATAGTATCCACCAGAAGCTGCCGTATCTCCCATGCTTACGACAATGGGCTTGGGACACTCGGTCAAGGCCTTATAGATGGATGCGCTGGCCACGACCCCGCCCCCAGGACTATTGACATCCAGCACGATGGCCGCCACACGGGGATCCTCTGCTGCCTCTTCCACGCGATCCACGAGGCTTCTAGAATAAACCACGCCCCGCTCTCCAAACCCCCCCGGGGCCTCGCCGCTGACGATGGTGCCATGAGCCTTGATAACAGCCACGGTACCCCTGGGCGCCCAAAACCCCCCTTCTGAAGAACCGACCATAAGCAGAGACAAGAGCGCCATTCCACCACAACTCAAAACCACCACCAGACCAATGATGGCCACGATCCAGGGCCACGTCCTCTTTTTATCCATCTAGCACATCCTTTCAAGGTATGTCGACACTGTCACTACACGATACTACTCCAGCAAATCTCTCACAAAAATGGGGTTGGTCCAGGCCACGTTCCCGGCTGCATCCAGACATTCGACACGCAGGTAAAGCTGCTCCTCACGCACGGGATAGCTGGCACTTTCCAGCACTCCATCCCCCTCAGCCTCGAAGCGGTGCCCCTTGCTCCTAAACGCATAAAAGGTCACACTCTGGCAGGGACTGCAATCCACATGTAAAAGCAGTTCCTCTTCTCTCTCCAGCAGCCGCAGATCCTCTATGATGGGTCCCATGGAAGCATAGAAATGCCCTTCACCTATCGCCTTCAATATGCTCTCCTCATCAAATTGGTCACAACGCACCATAAGGAATCCCTTCCCCGCCGCATCATGCTTCCAATGGGTGTCATCGACGGCCAAACCCGTCAGATGAGCCCCTTGGGCCAGCAACTCGTCCCAGTGCACGCGGGAGTGTCCCAGACCGGTCGTTTTTTCGCAGACAGAGTTGAACACCTCAATTCCCAGGATACCCTCGACAGCCGCGATCTCGGCTGACGTCTGTCCCGTCCAGTATGGATGCGCCATAAAGGCGAGTCCCCCTGCAGTGCGGATACTGTCAGTGACCCATTGCACCGCGTCTCCGCCCTCCTGATCTGGCAGCGTCTCCAACCCCAAAGCAAGGATATGATACCCTGCCCCATCCACCTCCGTACCCGTGATCGTGACAAAATCATCGTCTATGACTTTTCCGGGTGTCAGCACCCAATGGTCGGTTATGGCCAGAAAATCATATCCTTGCTGACGATACCAATCGATGGCCTGCTGCGGAGAAAAACGGCCATCGGATTGGGTGGTGTGCGTGTGAACGTTCCCCTTGAACCATCGTCCGGACAGAGAAAAGGGCGAAAGACGAGCTATGGTATTTGTCATGCGAAAACTCCTCGATAATGAATGATGTCCTCATTGTAGCCAGGGAAGCAGGCAGGGTCAAAGAGGTACCCTTGATTTTGACCATAACCCCTTTTGCTATATCATCGTCATCAAAAGTGAGGATCGCTGTTTCATAGAATGACGATATACAGCCTAAAGAGAAAAAGTTTGATATTTCCAAGCAACTGACAGGAGAAAAAGGAACCGCAGGATGAGTACACACGTCTTCCAACAAAAAGTGACCGCATCATTGAAAGGTCATCCCGATGTGGCCCTGAACCCCTCGCGAGAGACCATGATTCGGGCCGCCGTGGATAACGGGGAAGCGCTGGTCTCAGCGAATGGCGCCTTGGCCACCTGGACGCCCTCCGAATCGACAGGACGCAGCCCCAAGGACACCTACATCATCGCCCATCCAGAGACCAAAGAGACTATTGACTGGGGCTCCCCAAACAATATTCCCCTGGATCCTGAGACGTTTGATATGCTGTTGGAAGATGCCCTTGAGACACTGTCTCTGAAGGAGCACCTCTACATAACAGATCGCGTCATCGGGGCAGACAGTAGCTATGCACTGCCTGTGCGCACTATTACGGACTATGCTCTGACAGCTCTCCTCACAGACAATATGTTCCGTCCCGTACCACCAGATATACAACGTAGCGTTTTTGCCGGGCGGGACTTTATCATTCTCGTCTGCCCTTACGACAAGTTGGACGCCGAAAAGTATAAAGGACGACTACGTGAGCTACCCAGCGGCGAGACCTCAAACATGGCGGTAGCCATGGACTTTGATCGCATGACGGCCGTCATCTATGGCTCGGCCTACGGCGGCAGTGTGAAAAAGACCCTCTTTACGGTCATGAACTATATTCTGACCGACGAGGACATTCTACCCCTTCACTGCTCGGCCAACGAGGGCCCCGACGGAGACTGCGCTCTGTTACTGGGCCTCTCGGGCACGGGCAAGACGACCCTATCAGCCGACCCCCAGCGGGCTCTGTTGGGAGACGATGAGCACGGTTGGAGTTCGAACGGTATAGCGAACTTTGAGTATGGTTGTTACGCCAAGCTCATCAATCTGAGCCCCGAGAAGGAACCCGAGATCTATCGTGCCGTATTCCACGAGGCGCATTATCTGGAGCATGGCGCCATCGTAGAGAACGCCATGATGTATCCCGACGGAACGTTCGATCTGGATGATGATCGCCTCACGCCTAACTCCAGGGCTTCCTATCCCCTCGACTTTTTGAGCAACGTCAAAGAGGATTCCACCAGCGGTCATCCGCAGACCGTCCTTTTCCTGACTGCCGACGCCAATGGCGTGCTCCCTCCGATCGCCAGGCTGACATCAGAGCAGGCCATGCTCTGGTTCCTTATGGGCTATACCAGCAAGCTGGCGGGAACGGAGACAGGTATTGTCGATCCCGTATCCACCTTTTCGCGGTTCTTTGCCGAACCTTTTATGCCCCGTAATCCCGACGTCTATGCCCGCATGCTGGGCAAGACGATGGACAGACACGGAACTCAGGTCTACCTCGTGAATACGGGATGGAGCGGGGGACCTTTTGGAATCGGAAAGCGCATGGACATCAGCCTAACCCGCACCATCGTGGATGCCGCCCTGAGTGGACGTCTCATAGACGCAGAATACATCGAGGAGGAGACCTTTCACGTCATGATCCCCAAGAAAATTCCCGGCGTTCCCTCTGACATCCTTTATCCCAGAAGCACGTGGAAGGATAAAGAGGCGTATGACAAACGAGCCAGAGCGCTGGCCCAGGACTTTTCCGATCATTTTGACAGGGCGTATGGGGACAAGAATATAGATCCAAGAGTAAAAGCCCAGTGCCCGGGCAAATAGTAATTCAAGGTCACAAGAACAAGAGCATGGGGAGCGCGTCCTCTCCACCTGCACAGCTACAATGGACACCAACCTCTCGAAAGGAGCCAAGAATGTCCGAAAACAAAGAACAGGAACAGACCATTCGTCTGGATCAATTCATGAAACTGTGTGGGTTGGCCATGTCCGGAGGCCAGGCCAAGCATCTAATCCAGGGAGGATACGTTTTCGTCAACGGAGAACTGGAAACACACCGCAGCAAAAAGCTGCAACCGGGAGACAAGGTGACGCTGGGAGACCACACAGCCACTGTCGAGCTGTAAGCAACCTACGCGAACGGCTCAGGCCGCCTGCCGATCATAGTTCCAGCTTCATGCGCATACGCTCGCCCCGATCATCGACGGCCTCGAACCCCAGGTGCCTATAGAGGCTCACGGCCCTGGTGTTCGACTTGGTCACGTTCAGCGTGATATGGGGACAACCTTTCTCTTGACACAGGGATATGGCGTCTTCCATGATTGTCCGTCCTATTCCTCGCCCCCAACGGGCTCGCTTCACCTGAATGTGTCGCACGTGACCCCCATGAGAGGGCGTCCGCAGGTCGAGCCACAGCCAACCGACCGGTTCGTCGTCGATCTCATAAACATAGACCTCCTCGCGACGGGCAGCGTCGTGAAGCGAGCGTCGAAAGGCTTTGTCATTAAATTCTAGCGTGGGAAAGTTTATCTCCCAGCTAAGGCGCTGCATATTCAACAGCGCTTCATAATCACGCTCGATATCCAGTGCTCGACGTTCCATCACCACTCCTAAACAAAGAGCCCAATCCCGGGCGCAGATGCTCCCTTGCCGCCTCGCCGGTCAGTTCCACGCCCAGTCCGGGACCGTCACTGAGGATGATGTATCCATCTTGAATGAAGGGCGGATCGGCCAGAACCAAATCGTGCCAGTGAGGGCGTTCCAACCAATGCCTGAGCGATGCCCACGCTCGAACGGATATCATAGCGCCCGTGCAGGTCCACGTCCTCCCTGACGGCTGCCACTTTTTCAGTCATATCCTCCAGTTCTGCGCTATTGACCGTGTGATTGAACGCATCGTATTCTTTTGGACTTGGTCGTCCAGATCGAATTTGATGGCCGTAAATCCGACATATTCTCCCCACTTTTCCAGCTGCAATAGCGCCATCCTAACACAGGGGAAACAAAGCGTCAAAAAGCCTCTAGCGTAACCAGCGCTCCTCCAGGTCGTCCAGAAAACCGCTCTCCTGCCACGCTTCGATCGCCTCGTCGACCTCCCTGATAAGCACGGGAGAATCCGCGCGGGCAGCTATGACAAAGGGCGCACTGGTGAGAGGAGGCTCCACGATACGCAAGGCCTCTCCCCGTACATGTTCATACGCCGTCACCCGATCACAGATCAGAACATCCACATCTCCCTCTTGTAAAAGGGAAAATATCTCCCCTGCCTGGCGGCCCGTAACAATCTCGGCAGACAGCCCTTGATCCCGCGTCAGCTGAAGGAGCAGCTGATGCGCCTCCGCACCCAACTCCACGGCGACGCGTTTCCCCTCAACGTCCTCCACCGCACGGATGGCAGCCTTTTCCTGAGGAATAACCAGTACCTGACCGGCGTTAAAATAGGAGTCGCTATAAAGGATATCCTCGGTCAGGGTGCGGTCATGGGGCAAGGCGGAGATGAGAAGATCGACCTTTTCGGCACAAAGCGCATCATACAGCCCGTCAAAGTGAATATCAGAAAAATGGACCTCCACACCCCATCGACGGGCCAGCTCGCGGCCCAGATCCACATCATACCCCACAAAATCTCCCTCGTCGTCGATCCACTCAAAGGGGGGATAACTGGCATCCATCCCCACACGCAGCACCCCCTCTTCCTGGATGCGTTGCCAGGTACTGTCTCGCCTTCCCATCCCCCATTCTGAACGCCCGACATTGAGCAGCAGGAGAACCAGCAGTAAAGGCAGTACAAGCCAGACCCACTTTAATATGTCTGACACTTCCCTCTCCCTTTTGTCGTCGCGGCTCATCTTTCAGCCTCCAGATACTCCAAAGGTTCGCCGTGAGCGTAATTTTCCACTTCTGTATAGATGGGTTTGGGAATAAACTGCGGAGTCACAAAGGTAAAATAGTCCTGATAGGTATTCTCTGGCCAGGGAAAGCGAAACGCCCACAGACAGACGGCGCGACACCAGGGCCATTCTGCCTCGGCCTTTTCATAAGCCCGAATGGTATAGGCGATACGTTGATACGGGCGAACTGCCTTGGTCCATCGCGGATGGTCGTTCCAGCCTCCCTCCGTGATATAACAGGGTTTGTGATCGTCCTCATGCCCTGCCATGATCTCGGGGTATAGCTCCGCACGGGCGAAATTCAGCACCTCCGGATCGGCAGGGTCATCGGGAGAGAAGGTCAATCCGTAGGCGTGCACGGCCAGGCCGTCGAAGCAATCTCCCGCCCCGGCCTCGTACATACGCTCCAGGAAATAGAGGTCGTTCATGCCCCATTCGTTACCCGGCGGGGCCAGCGTGGGAGCGAGACCCGCCGCCAATACCTCGACCTGAGGATTCCCCTCTTTTGCCGCCTTATAGGCTCTACACAGGAGATCGGTATAAGCTTCAGGATCAGGAGGACGATACCCCCACTCGAAGCTCAGATTGGGCTCGTTCCATATGATGATATGATCAATTCGCCCCGCAAAATGCTCGGCAAAGGCGCGTACAAAATCCGCATAGTCATCGAAATGATCCCGATCAAGGTAGCGAGAAGTCGTATCCTCGGGACGGGCCCAAGAGGGCACAAAATCGATGCGTGCGATAAGCGTCAAGCCCTGCCTAGCAGCGTGATTGGCCACCAGATCGGCGTGCTGCCAGCGATAACTTTCCTTTCGGGGCTCAGAATAGGCCCAGGGGAAATAGTCCACAATCCAAGGGCTTCCCATCTCTCGCACCATCTCCAGGGTGCGCTTGATCTTCCATTCCTCAACCTCGTCCGTGAGGCGGGTGTGTACCCCTATACGCGGATTCGTCGTCTCCACGTGACGTTGAGGCCCCAACACCACCCTCACCTGGGGAGGTACATTCAACCCCCACACGACAAAAAGCAGCACGACGCCACGCAACAGATGACGCAACGCGCGGTTGATGCGGACAGCATGCGTAACATATTTCCAGATATGGCGCTTTCTTGTCATCGATGAACCTTTATGCTATACTTTTTACGGTAGGCCCCAGTAGCTCAGTGGATAGAGCAGAGGTTTCCTAAACCTTGAGCGGGGGTTCGATTCCCTCCTGGGGTACAGAGATGATCGCTCCCGTCGATCCTGGCCATGGTCGATGGGAGTTTTATCTGTTACACGAAAAAGAGAACTCCCATAGAATGTTCAAGGCACAGCTTATAGGAACGATACCATAAATAGCCCGCTGCCCCAACTCTAGCTTTCCTTCCTTGATGGCCTGGGTAAAATCGGGGATGACTTTTGTAAACGACGAAACGGCATACAATGTTACTGAGACACGTAGATGGGGAATAGGGGGATAGCAAAATGTACAAGACGCTGGCACCCGGGCCCATTGGCGTAGAACTCCCTTTTGAAGAGAGCGCCAAGCTCGCCGCCAAGTACAGCTTCGAGGGCATCACCATAAGTTGGGACGACGTCAAACGCATAGGCGTGGAACGGATGCGGCAGATATTGAAGGAAAACGGTCTCCGGCCCGGCGTGACGGGTATGCCCGTCAACTTTCGTGAGGATGAAGCCACCTTTGAGGCCGACATGGAGAACCTGCCCGCCTTTGCCAAAGATATGGCACGCCTGGCATGCAAGCGGGCGGCCACCTGGTTCAAGCCCTGGCACGAAACCCTCTCTTTCGAGGAACGCTTTGAACAACTGCGCAACCGCACAGCACGCATCTGCCAGATACTGGCCAAGTACGATATGCGCTATGGTCTGGAATTCGTGGGTCCCAAGACATCCCGCGAGGATAAGCCTAACCCCTTTATCCACGACATCGACGGCCTCCTGGAACTCATACGTGCCGTTGATGCTGGGAATCTTGGCTTTTTGCTAGATAGCTATCACTGGTACACCTCGGGAGGGACAGCCAGAGACCTGCAAAAGCTCTCTGACGAACTGGTAGTAGCCGTACACGTTAACGATGCCCCCGCTGGCGTACCTCGTGACGAGCAGTTGGATCCCGTACGGGCCATGCCCGGCGAGACGGGCGTGATCGACATCGAGACTTTTATGGGGGAACTCTACCGTATGGACTATAGCGGGCCCGTGATCGTGGAACCGTTCAGCGAGCGTATACGCTCCCTGCCCGACGAGGAGGCCATCGAAGAAACGGCACGCTCCCTGAAAAAGATATGGTAGATAAGGGACGATCATGTCACTCAATAGGTAATCACAAGCCTTGTCAAGGAGATGGATGAGCATAAAGGTGCCTGCAAGGCACAACGAGAAACTCCAGTGCATCGTCGAGAGCATAAACGCAGACACAAGCCTGTTTCAACTCTACACGTGCGCCAATATCAATGCGGTGGACCGGGCTGGTCTGAACGACCATGGCGAGGTACACATCCGCATCGTGGCCAACGCCGCATTGCGTATACTGCGCCTTCTTGTTGAGGCGGGGGTAGAACCGAACGTGGTGACAGACCACGAACTGACCGAGGAGGACGCCGAGGTCATCGTCGTCCTAGGGGCGTGCCTGCACGACATCGGTATCGCCGTGCATCGCGACAACCATGAGCAACACAGTCTCATCCTGGCACATCCCAAAGCACAAGAGTTTCTGAGCGAGATATACCAGGAACCTGTACTGACGATCATGGTCGCCGAGACACTGCATGCCATCATCGCTCACCACTGGAACACTCCGTGCCTGACACTGGAAGCGGGCGCGGTCAAGGTGGCCGATGCCCTGGATATGACTGAAGGACGCTCTCGCATCCCCTTTGAAGCGGGAGAGATAAACATACACTCTGTCTCCGCGCTGGCCGTGGAGGAGGTGAGCATAGAGGCAGGCAAGGAACGGCCGGTGCGCATATCGATTCGCCTGCGGAACTCGGCGGGCATCTTTCAGATCGATGAACTTTTGAAGCGCAAATTACACAATTCTACATTGACCCCCTATGTGGAGGTCACCGCGCGCATCGAAGGGGAACTTGAACCCCGTTTATTTGAAATCTATGAATTATGAGAGGAAGACTGAACGATATGGTAAGAGAATCTTTTCAGGAGGATCTCGAGAATCTCAAAGGTCGCGTCTCCCAACTGGGTAAGGAGGTCGAAGAGGCGATCACCGACGCGGTGGATGCCTTGAGACGGGGCGACCTAGAAGAGTCCCGGAATATGGTGGCCGAGGATAAAGAGATCAACGAGCGTCGCTTCGATATCGAGTCCGACATCCTTATGCTCATCGCCACCCAGCAGCCCATGGCCAGCGATCTCCGCCTCTTGGCGGCTATGCTGGAACTGACGACAGAACTGGAACGTATAGGAGACTATGCCAAGGGTATCGCCAAGATCAACCTGCTCATCGGCGAAAAGCGATTGATCGACCCCCCAGCAGAGATACCACAGATGGCAGACAAGGCAAAGGGAATGCTCCATCGCTCCATCGACGCCTTTATGCGACAGGACGTGGACGTAGCCAGGACCATCCCCCCAGAGGACGACAAGGTGGATGCCCTGTACAATACGGTGTACGAGGGTCTGCTCCAATATATTGGAGATGACGCGGGCAAGATGGAAGAGGCCAACTATTTGATGTGGGCCGCCCATAACCTGGAGCGTACCGCCGATCGGGTGACCAACATCTGCGAGCGTGTGGTATTCACGGTGACGGGCAAAATGCGAGAATTCAAACCAGACTATGGTGCAGAGTCCGTATCATAACGCCCCTCACTCACACAGAGCGAGGGGCGCGGCTTTGATGCGGCCGTTGAGCAAGACAAGGACGTCAGGATATGTGGATGGATGCAAAGTCCTTGATAACCTCTTCATTCAGCACTACACCCAGACCCGGCGTATCGGGCACGGTGAAGCGGCTATCCTCTGCCTGTAACTCAAAGGCTTCCTCCACCAATTCGTAAAACCTGGGGTCACGGTAGGGGAACCATTCCTGGATGATAAAGTTTGTGATGCAAGCGTCGAGTTGCACCGAGGCCGCTGTGGCGATGGGCCCCGCGCAATTGTGGGGCTGGATGTGGAGATCGTAGACCTCTGCTTGAGCGGCAATCTTTTTGACTTCCGTTATGCCTCCCGCCAAGCCCATATCGGGCTGCAGGATGTCCAAAGCCTGCTTCTCAATATACTCCCGGAACCCATAGCGGGTGTAAAGCCTCTCTCCCGCAGCGATGGGAATGGGAACGTTTTCGGTTACCTTGCACATACACTCCACGTTCATGGCATCCACCGGCTCCTCATAAAAGAAAGGCTCCAGTTCCACGAGCCGTCGTCCCATCTCGATGGCCGAGGTCGTGCCAAGGTTTCCGTGAACCTCGACGAGGATATCGACCTCCGATCCCACCGCCCGCCGCACGGCGGCCACCCGTTCGTAGGCCAGATCCGCCCTCTCACGGGACAGGGCACGCTCCGTATAATCCCACTCGCCCTCTTCCGTCACGGCAAAGGGATCGAATTTAAGGGCGTCATAGCCGTCCTCCACGACCCTATAGGCGGCCTCGGCGTACTCCTCTGGCGTATTACAGGACACGCGATCCCCCTGTTCGTCATATTCCGCATACCAGCCATTAGCATAGACCCGCAGCACATCGTTGGTCTTGCCGCCCAGCAATTCACACACAGGCTGTCCAAGTGCCTTACCCTTGATGTCCCATAGCGCCTCATCGATGGCACTCATTCCTCCATAGACGACGGGTCCGCCGCCCTGGCCCCAAAAAGTGCGGCGAAAGAGGGTATGCCACATCTCCTCGATGCGAGTCGGATCGGCGCCGATGACAAAGCGCTCTACCATCTGTTTGAGCATACCCACGCCGGCGGCGCTACCCGTGCCATAGGCCAGGGCCAGTTCCCCCACACCATAGATTCCCTCGTCGGCTGTCAGACGGAGAATCACAGGATTCCAAAGGGGCTGATCGGGATAAAGGTTCACATCATAGATGTCAGCGGATACAACTTTCACGATAGTTCCCTCCCAACTTGATAATCCTTCCAGAAACATCTACGTCGTGCCTGCTCTGCGCTGCAGAGCAGGCACCGTCCATCGCCGGTGTCACTCGATGTGCACGTGAGGATACTGGCCGATAACCTCCTCGTTCAGCACTACCCCCAGCCCAGGCACCTCGGGCACCGTGAATCGACCATCGACGGCTTGCAGATCAAGGGCCTCCTCCACCAGATCATACAGCGCCGCATGGGCAAAAGGGCGCCATTCCTGAATGATGAAATTGGTGATACAGGCATCCAGTTGCACCGAGGCCGCCGTGCTGATGGGCCCCGCGCAATGATGGGGCTGTACGAACATATCATAGGTCTCGGCAAAGGCAGCGATCTTTTTCACCTCCGTGATCCCGCCCGCCAAGCCCAGATCGGGCTGCAGTATGTCGACGGCTTGCTCCTCGATATACTCGCGAAAGCCATAGCGGGTGTAGAGCCGCTCTCCAGCAGCGATGGGAAGGGGTACGTTCTCGGCCACCTTGCGCATGCATTCCACATTCATGGCATGCACCGGCTCTTCATAGAAAAAGGGATCAAGTTCCACAAATCGGCGTCCCATCTCGATGGCCGCGGTCGTTCCGAGATTGCCATGCACTTCGATAAGGATATCCACGTCCGGTCCCACCGCTTGCCGTACAGCGGCCACCCGTTCGTAGGCCAGGTCTGCCCTTTCACGGGGCAGTACGCGCGGGGGCATCTCCTGCACGCCATCGGCCCTTATGTAAAAGGGATCGAACTTGAAGGCATCATAGCCCTGCTCCACGAGGGATTGCGCCGCCCGCGCGTACTCTCGGGGCGTGTTACAGCGGGGCTTGCCCTCCTCATCGCGAAGGTTGGACCACCCATTGGCATAGACGCGGATGACATCGTTCGTCTTGCCTCCCAGCAGCTCGCACACGGGAAGCCCCAAAATTTTGCCTTTGATATCCCACAGGGCCTCATCGATGGCGCTTATTCCCCCATAGACGACGGGCCCGCCGCCCTGTCCCCAAAAAGTACGGCGAAAGAGGGTGTGCCATATGCCCTCGATGCGAGTCGGATCGGCGCCGATGACAAAACGCTCCACCATCTGCTCCAGCATGCCCACACCGGCCCTGCTTCCCGTGCCGTAGGCCAGAGCCAGTTCCCCCACCCCATATATGCCCTCATCGGTACACAAACGCAGGATGATGGGATTTCTGGGGAATCCTTGAGGACTCAGATCCACATCATAGATATCCGCCGAGACAACTTTCACGGTCCTCCTCCTTTGCTATAGACGCGCGCACACATTACCCTGCTTCACGTCTTAAGCAACAAAACATCCCTCACAGCCCCAAAACCCGCCCAAAACGCTACTGGAAGATGGCCCCTACCGGTCGGCTCAGGTCGGAATACTCGGCGCCCACTTCCAGGTTCTCGGCGATGAGGATGGTCGCGAATTCCGACAGACTGAAAACATCGTGCCACACACCGGGACCAACACTGACGGGATGATCGAGGAAAAAGGCATGTACGTCGTCATCCTCTTCCCGCTCCCCTGCCTCGGCTACCACCAGGACAGCGCGCCCCTCCAATGGAGCAAAAAGCTCCTCCGAATGAGGGTGATTCTCCAAACGCTCCACAGCACGGGGAGCCACCTTCAGAACCGCCAGGCGCCATCCTGTGGGAACCTCCGAGCGCACGAGGATATGAAACGGCTTTCCATTCTCCTCCAGGGTGGCCGTCCAATCCACCAGCGTGCCAAACGGGGCAAAGGACGCCTCTGTGATGGTCTCCAAGGGTACAGATCCAAGAACCATTTCTCTTCCTCCACAATCTTGGCTCCTCCAAATGAGAGGAACTAGGAAAAATAAGGAGTATATCTTCTGCTCGCTCAAAAGAGCATAAAGGTTGGACGGTAAGTAAATATAACATCGTGTTCGCCGGGTGACAAGAGCAAGCCACGAAAGACACCGTCGATGGTCAGAATTGGCGTGGGCGCACCGTCCACCGTCGCCCGCCAGCCCGGATAGTCCTGATCCGCCAAGAGGAGATAACTGGCCTCCTCCACGCTGGCGCGCAGCACCACCCTCGTGTCTTCATAAGCCAGTATTTCTACTGTCTCCACATCCTCCTGCCGCAGAGAAGACGGCAGCGAAAGCTCCCCTTCCGGAGCCGGCAGCGACGAGGCCGGCAGGGTGTAGGCGCGGGGTAGAACGTCATGATTGCGATAGACGACCACATCCTCAGTCCTATAGGCGATGGAATGATCCCCCAAACCCACGAGATGGGACAAGAGGTGCTCCTGCCCCGATGCCCCTTTCAGGCGAATGCGCTCCACCCGCACAAAGGCCGCGGGACGCAAAAGACGCAACTTGACGGCTTCTACCTCGCCGGGGTCAACGTCCGCACGAGTACCATAAGTGTGCCCCACATGATCGACGGCAGGAAACCCAGAACGCGCGGGCCAGGTGGAGGCCACCTGGGGCATGCTATGGGCCACCTCATCGCGTACGTCGGAGCGCTCGTAGGCCCACTCGGCTGTCTCCATCCCCGCCCGCAAGGGAACGACGACCTCTTCTCCCGAGACCCGACGCAACAACAACTCGCCAACCAGGCTCCCGTCCTCCAGATCTGCCGAATGGCTCAGATAGGATTCGACATAGAGTTCGGTGATCTCTACTGGCGGAAACGTGACCCACCTTCCCGTGGGAAGGGCGGCAAAGGGATTTCGTACATCGTACAATTCGGTCTCCTCGTCCACGGGCAGCAACTGGGGTATCAGATAATACTTGACGTTCATGGCATTCAACCGTCCAGGGGTCAAGGCCTCTTCATATTTCTCATAGGACCGGGGCACCAAGGGGAGGTAAATGTTGGTACTGGATAAACCATGAGTCAGGGAGAAATTGGGATAAAAAGATTCCTCCATCACGGAAAGTACGGGCACAATCTCCTCTTTGACGCGGATACGATTTAGGGTCTCATCCTGTGCAAAAAAGTCCAGTGACTGTGGCGCGTCGACCTGATCCCGGGGGACAGAGGCATTAAAGGTAACATCGAGCACGGCACCGTAAGCATAAAGATCTACACAGAGCACAGCGCAGGCCACGATTATCCAGAGGCCACGTCCGATGTGCTTCCTGAAAAGTATGACCAGGAGCACTTGCACCGACAAGAGCAAGGGAATCCAATGCCAGACCGCGACCAATCCATCGGCGTCCGGGGAGAGATACACGCTTCCAAGAGCGACCGCAGAGCATAGACCGATGATAATTATAATGAACCATCCCCTGGATGTGGTATGTTGAGATATCGCGGACCGTATAACGTCCACGCCCAGGGCCGAAAAAACGGCCCAACTGAGGCTCGCCCAATAAAGGTAGCGGCCGGGAACGCGAAATAGGTTCAGCACAGGAATATGCCGCAGGTAGGAATAAAAGGGATTACAGTGTCCAAAGGAAAGAAGGGTTCCCACAGTGCCCAGGGCAAAGAAGAACCATCGCTCGTCTTTGGACGAGCGGAACAGGGCCGCCTGGGCCAGAACCAGAGGAAGCAAACCCACATAGCACATGACCTCGACCGAGCCCTCGGGATAGGGATTTCCCATAACAAAGGGAGAGACATAGGTTGTCAGCAACATGGGATGAAAGGAATAGCTGGTAAAAAAGATCGCTTCCAATCCTCCCGCACGTTGAGAAAGCGTAGCAAGCTCCATGGTAGGCAGAAGTTGAGGCAGGCTGACAAGTAATCCCAACGATATGCCCGCTCCCCAACGCAGGATGTGCCCTAGAGAAGGCCTGACGGTGTACAGGAGAAAGAGAACGTAGAAAAACAAGGCCATGCTGCCCAGCATGGCCATCTGAGGATGGCCGGCCAGAAACTTGAGCCCTACCACCAACCCCAGCGCCCCCATCGTCAACCATTCACGCCGAGCATTCCGAGCATCTTTCAGCAGAGAGCGGCTCAATAAAAAAGTCCAGGGCAGCCAGGCCGTGACGCTGATAATACCGACGTGATTCAGATGCGCGACGTTAAATCCTCCCGCCGTCCACACTATGCCGCCCAAACACGAGGCCCCTTTTGAGAGACCAAGCGACCGCGTGTACAAATAAAGACCGAGCCCCCCCAGAAGGTAATGTAGGAGGATAGACAGACTCACCCCCATCTCTGGAGAAAAAAAGAGGCAGATGATCCAGTTCGGCGGGTAGAGGGCCCCTATCTCTCCTTCGGCCAACATGGGATAGCCGATACCGATATCGGGAGACCACCAGGGAAGCTCCCCCTGACGCAGGCTGTTGGCCAGGAGGACGCGTTGGGGAATATACTGGCGCGCGATATCGCCCCCATAGTAAACGCGACCAAGAAACACTTCGCCAAAGTAAATGACGGCTATGACCAGCACGATGGCCATCCCCCACAGCCACGTCCGCGCCCGACTCCATCGCTTTCTCACATCATCCTCCAGAAAAAGCAAAAGGAGGGAACCACATATATGATTCCCTCCTTCTTGTAATGGCTGCCCCGAACAAACTATCTCACAGGCCGAATCCCCATATATATCTGGCCAGCGGTAAGTATACGCAGGAGGACATCTGGTGGCCTCCTGTCGAGAAGGTCATATAACTCCTGAATCGAAAGGGGCTCGTTGCCATTGGCCAGAAAAGTACGAAAGACGGCGTCGACGATGGGAGTATCGGGCGTGATATAATCAGATCGGCAACTGCAACATGTCCGTATACTGTGCCATAATGGATCGACCCGCTCGACCTCGCCCGTCTGCTCATCGACCCAATCGACCTCCCCGAGATCCAGGAAATTCTCCCCATACTCCTCACGACATTCCTCACATAACACATCGCGCATATGAATACGAATATCGCGTCCCTTGTTCTCCCACCAATCCAGGTCGATGTGAAATTTGGTATCTACGGTAGGACGCTGCCACTTCACAGCCATCGATCTCCTCCCTATCTGCCAAGATATTGCACAACCTGATCCCTCAGCACATCCTCACGCTCGGAAAGAGGACGCTCTCTCATCTCCTCAGGACCTGTATAGACTTCTCCTTCCAACTCGGGATCATAGCCCCAGAATCCCTCTCCCACGGGATCAAAGCAAGCATTGCGGGTCAATTCCGCGAATATCGGCACGGCCCCCGTGCGTCGCAAGAGGTTGACCACCGAGTAGATGGCCTTGGCATGAACGACACCGCGACTGCTCAGTTTGACCAATTCTCGAATCGCGGTACGCACAAGAGAACCAAGGGGAGGATCGCTCTCCGCTGTGCTCTCCATGAGCCGCACAATCTCCTGGGGATTGGGAATATCCACTATCATATTGGGATCGCAATCCACGGCGATGTTGGCCCGCTGCATTTGCAAAACCAGCCGGTCATCCTCTACCGAAACCGAACGTACCCAATCGCTGCCTCCATCACGCTCTGGCTCCACCGCTATCTCAAAGGTGAGGGGATCTTCTAACGCTTTCACGGTCACACGTCCCCCCACACACATTCCCACCTGCGCGTACCAATCCTCCAGTCCACACACGTACCCTTCCTCAGGCACAACCCATACCGTCATAGGCTCTTCCGCACTTTGATCGATAAAGGTTACAGGGAAATGATGCCCCGTATCGGAGGGAAGATGTCGCATGAATTGACGCGTGGCGGGCATGGTTCCCGCCTGCAGATGGGGAAAGACGATCTCAAAATGAACGTCAGAGACCTCTTCCAGAATCATGGTCTCCACGTCGTCCAGTTCATCGCCGATCTCTTCAACCACATCCAACATAGTCAGGCCCAGGTGCTCCTCACCCTCTGCCCTATAACCTACCTCATGAACCCGAGGGCGTTCATAGATGGCCTCTGGCTCCAGGGCCCGCAGATACCAGGTGGGAGTGTCATCCATACTCACATCATCAAATCGCTCATCCTCTCCCAACGCCCGATTCAGGGCAAAGAGCTGTGCGTCGAGGGAACCGCTTTGCAGTTCCAAATCCTCCACCATCTCTTCGGCCTTTACGGGCTCTCCCGCCTCATAGATGATGGCCTCGGCCAAATTGAGATGTCCGATGTGGGCCTCGGGCAAAAGCGCGCTGAGGAACCAGGAATCACCAAAGCGCAGAAAATCCTCATCCTCTTCCAGCACGGGCTCCAATTCGCGCGCCACATAATGCTCAAAAAGACGAATGAGATCAGCCTCGTCTATCTCTTCATCCGTCCTGCTTACCAGTTCTTCGACGGGTCGATTCAGGGGGTGCGCATGATCAAAGTCGGAGGCAAACTCGCGTTCCTTCTCCCCAAAGTCGACACGAATGACGCTGAATGGCTCATGTCTGGGATTGTTCCCCTCTCGTACACCAACCACCTCACCCACGGCAAAGTCCAGGAGAGAAAAGACCAGTTCATCGCCCATCCCATGTTCATCGACGGGTCGATAGACCGTTCCCTGCTCCGCCTGCTGCGAGACCTCCCGTTGCTCCTGGCGAAAGTGATGCAGGATGATGGTCGAGGTCAGTACGTTGAGAGGTTGGGGCGTCCCCTCGTCGAGAATGACTCCGGTGACAAGATCGAGATCCTCCCCAGATACCTGATACTCATCACGCCAGAAAGCCTCTTGCTGCGTCTTCAGCTTGCGAAACCCGGGCATACCATCCTCCTCAGGGCAAAGGTGCCATCACGCCAACGCTAACAAAGGCCTCGGCCACTTTCGCGCCGAAGCCTTCTCACAAAGAGTGGGCGAAACAGGACTCGAACCTGTGACCCCTTCCTTGTAAGGGAAGTGCTCTCCCGACTGAGCTATCCGCCCAAAACTTGTCTTTTGCATCACAGGTGGCTATTTTACCATACATATGACGACCCGTCAAAGTTTATGTTGCTCCGATCATCACATACCAAATGGGCGCCGTCCACAACCGCACGGACTACAAAACAATTTGGCCCAGTGCCCGTTGCTATCCTACAATGACTATAGTCCCATATGACACATCACAACCATCAAGAAAGGTCGAAACAGGACAATGCAGAATACTCTATCCCCTTCCTTCAAGATCGGGAATATATCCATATACGGGGACACCATACTCGCTCCCCTATCGGGCTATTCGGATACACCCTTTCGCCTGTTATGTCGCCGGTTCGGCTCGGCCATGAGTTACGTGCCCTGCGTCTCTGACAACGAAGTGATCCACCGCTCGCCAAGGAAACCAGATCCCCTTCACTTTGCCGAGAAAGAACGCCCTGTGGTAATCCAGTTGCTGAGCAAGGATGCTGAGATGCTGCTCAGGGCTACGAAAAAACTCCTTGAGCGAAACCCAGACATCATCGACATCAATCTCGGCTGCCCCGCCAGACGCGTCACGTCCGGCGGCAGGGGGGCGGCCCTATTGCGCTATCCAGACAAGGTAGGACACATGATAAAGACTCTCACCCGGGAGATCCCCCTGCCCATCACCGCCAAGATACGCCTGGGATGGGACGAGGAGTCGCTGAACTACCTGGAGATCGCACATGTTCTGGAGACCAATGGCATCGCGGCCATCGCCGTGCATGGACGAACGCGAGCCCAAGGGTACAGCGGGGAGGCGAACTGGCAGGCCATCGCCGAGATAGAGGAGACGGTGGAGGTGCCCGTGTTGGGAAATGGCGATGTCCGCAAGGTAGAGGATATCTGTGCCATGAAGCAAGTCACGAATTGCGACGCTGTCCTCATAGGACGGGCGGCCATAGGCAATCCCTGGATCTTTGCGGGGCGAAACGCAGACGAGGTCTCCCATGATGAGCGTCTACAGGTCATCTCCGACCATCTGAAGGCAATGATAGCCCATCACGGGGAACGATTCGGCCTTGTACGCTTTAGAAAACATGTGGTTAAATACATCCGTACCCTCCCTGGCGCCGCAGCCCTGCGCACCAAACTGGTCACATGTGAGACACCAGAGGCCCTCATGAACACCCTCGAATCCTGGCTGCAAAACAGTCACAAGCGGGAGGAGGGACGGATAAAAAATTGAGAAACGTTTGACACTATTGACACTAGCTACAACTCACCTATAATATCTCTATGTGAGTGTATCATCTAGTGTACGTGCAACAAGATGGGAGAACATAGATGGGGCGCAGAAGACGCAGAGGCCAAGGACCCACTGGCCCGCGACGTATCAGACGATTTGTGGAGCCTGCCCTTTTGCTCCTCTTGCATCGCGAGCCCATGCACGGCTATGGTCTTATGGAGGGGCTGGATTCCTTGGGTTTTGAAGAATACCCGGTGGATTTCAGCGCCATATATCGTACTCTGCGCAATCTGGAAGAAGCGGATATGGTGGAATCGAGCTGGGATCTGGAAGTAACGGCTGGTCCCCCTCGTCGCGTGTACACCATTACACCCAAAGGAAGAAGGTATCTGGCCGACTGGGTCAAGGATCTGCGGGCTACAGACAAGGTGCTGCATTCCTTTCTGGAAGCCTATAGGGAAGAATTCGACACGGAAGCGTGAACAAGGAGTGGAATGCAAATCATCGTATCCGCCAAGGAACCTGGATTGGACGCAGATGTCAGTCCCACGCTCGGGCGCTGCCCTGTATACGTGCTCGTTGATACTGAAACCATGAAAAGTGAGTCGCTTCCCAATCCAGCCCAGAACGCTCCCGGAGGTGCAGGAGTTCAGGCGGCGCAGTTCGTCCTTTCCAGGAATGTGGACGCCGTGCTCACGGGGAACGTGGGAGCCAACGCGCGCGACGTGCTCGTAGCCGCCGGGATAGATATTTACACAACGGAGGCGAGTACAGTACGGGAAGCCGTGAAGGACCTAAAGGTCCCGGCAGAGGGCAAGCGGGTTCAGAGCCTGGAGACAGAGAACGGGCCCATGAGCGAGGAGAGGCGGCAAAACGAACTCGCCGCTCTGACATCACAGGTCGCCGAACTGCGTAAACGATTGGCCAATATCATGACGCGAATTGAAAACTTGCAAAAGGAGGAGTGATTTCATGCGTATCGCCGTATCTGCGGACGATAAGAATGGATTGAATAGCACCATCAGCCCCCACTTTGGACGCTGTCCCTATTTCATCATCGTAGACGTGGAGGATCACGATGTAGAGCAAGTTCTGCAGGTGGAAAATCCCTACTATGGGGACCACAGACCTGGGCAGGTGCCCAAATTCATAGAGGAGCAGGGAGCGGACGTCATGCTGACGGGCGGCATGGGCGCCCGCGCCATGCAGTTCTTTTCCCAATATGGGATCGAACCTGTCACGGGCGCTATGGGAACGGTACGCATAAGTCTGGAACAGTACCTGGGCGGCGAACTTACGGGTGCCGCCCCCTGTGCTACCAGCCAAACCCACGAACATGAGAGCGAACCGGCTGAAGGCGAATACGAAAAGGACAAAGTGGAAAGGCTGAAAGAGGAAGCCGAGTCCTTACAGGAGCAACTGGAGCAAACACTCAGACGCCTGGAAGAGACATCAGAGGATTGAATAGGCGTTCAAGAGCGATTCTGAATCAGGTACATGAAATACAGAAAAAACCCTCATAGGCCAGACGGCGAAAGAGAGGCGACATGACCGAGAGACATCCCCTCGTCGAACTCGCCCATAGGACGATCGAGCATTACGTAAAGTATAACGAGCGCATCGATCTTCCCGAAACCCTTTCGGAGAAGATGAAAAGGAAAGCGGGCGTTTTTGTCTCCCTGCACAAGGACGGTGAACTCCGGGGCTGCATCGGCACCATCGAACCACGGCAACCCAATGTAGCCCAAGAGGTTATCGCCAACGCCATAAGTGCTGCCACGCGCGATCCTCGCTTTCCCCCCGTCGGACCACAAGAACTCGATGACCTGGAGATCTCGGTGGACGTCCTGGGCGAACCTGAACCGATCGAGTCCATGGAAGAACTCGATCCAAAGGAATACGGCGTCATCGCGGAGAGTGGCCCACGGCGGGGCCTGCTGCTACCCGACCTGGAAGGTGTGGACACTCCTGAAAAACAGGTCGGCATCGCTCTGCGCAAGGCGTGGATCGATCCAGACGAGCCCTATGATATGTACCGCTTTCGCGTGATGCGCTATCGCTAAAGGAGAGTTCG
>JAWLEV010000077.1:0-140 GCA_041685915.1 Anaerolineae bacterium
CCTCTTTTGGCAAGTTATATGCAGATCTCTGCAGGGAAGAAAGAACATACAACTCCCCTGTTCTCATACAGACGGCAAGCCCAGATCGAAGATGCGAAGATAATGGGCCAAAACGCGCACGTGGATCTGATATTTTCAGC
>JAWLEV010000077.1:150-12816 GCA_041685915.1 Anaerolineae bacterium
TTCAGAAGAAAATTCAGCCACTTTCCAAAGCAATTATAGATTTTCGTCCCTCTTTTGGCAAGTTATATGCAGATCTCTGCAGGGAAGAAAGAACATACAACTCCCCTGTTCTCATACAGACGGCAAGCCCAGATCGAAGATGCCAAGATAATGGGCCAAAACGCGCACGTGGATCTGATATTTTCAGCCCATGACAGAGCAACCTCTGTTCTTTATACTGGAAGCAGTACTTGGAAGGGGCGCAAGCCCTTCCTTAATTGACTGTCCACCAAATCGAGGGAGCATCAATAGCCGTCAGACAAAAGTATCGGGCTTTCAATATACGACTGGCGGTTTTAGGCAGGCGCGATAGTCTCCGTTATTCAGCCTAGATTCAGCACCTGGCGAAAATTCAACTATGGCTTGATGCAATTTGACATCGGCAAGATGAGACGGATGCATGGGAACTGGGAACTTGGTGTTGGAATGTCCATTTTCTCACGAACTGCCCAATTCGAAAAGCACGTTAACAATCGTTAGCCAAGTCACTGGGAGCAATTCCGGCGCTGTCTCCCGTCCTGGAGCGTTTGGGCGTGACGGAAATCGATCGTCGCTGTCCTGGCGAAAACGGCAAGTTATGGTGTGACCATCGGCCTTTTGGCCCTGAAATAAGCGACAGATTTATATTATAGAGCGGCCCCAGAAACTCCCAGGTCTACATGACTCCCGAGTGCGAATTTGCACCGTTTACACGGCTCGATGCAGCCTGTTACCACGAGCGACGTGACAGATCTACCGGCAAGAGTGAACGGATAGTTTGGTACTGGCTGTCGCGAGTTAAAGCCTGTTTGGGTAGAGAGGTTGTAGAGTAGTATAACACAAGGGAGGAATTTACGATGAAAAAGATACTGCTGGCTATTGATGATTCTGAGGAAAGTAAGAAAGCAGTTTCGAAAGTTGCAGAAGTGGCGGGCTTGTTAGAGGCGGAAGTTACCTTGCTTAC
This sequence comes from Anaerolineae bacterium, assembly GCA_041685915.1. GTDB lineage: Bacteria > Chloroflexota > Anaerolineae > UBA1429 > UBA1429 > JAWLEV01. The sequence goes on from JAWLEV010000077.1 coordinate 1,133, forward strand.
CGTGATTAAAGAGATTAAGGTTTCTTCTGGTGCGCCATCAGTTCCACGAACAACACCTTCGCAAGGATCACCACGTTCGCCGAGGGGATCACCTCCCTCCTCGCAGGGATCGATCCCCTCGTCGGGAACACCCTTGCAAGGATCAATGACCTCAAAAAGGAAGCTCGATCGGATAGAAGAAAAAACCAAGTTAGAAAACGAAGGTAGAAGAATTCTAAATCAGGCAGAGGATTTGCTGCAAGAAAAAGAGATCAACACAGAAAAAGTTATACTTGAGGGTAAAGTTGCCGATAGTATATGTCAATTTGCAAAAGCGCAAAGCTTTGATCTCATAGCTCTTGCAGATAAGGGCAGGAGAAGAATTGCGAAATTCCTCTTGGGAAGCACTTGTGAGAAGGTTCTACGGTGTGCCCCTACTTCAGTGCTTGTAATCAAGTAGTTGGCTCTACTGAAAGAAGATCTCTGAGTTGCGTCGCACTTGATGGGCGTGTTCTAGCAGATTACTCTTGTTATATGCAGAGTATGCTTTCCTACTGTAGCTTCTTGCAAAAGTGCGACGCAACTGAACGTCTAATGCTTTTCTCAGGGGAGCCGTAGTTGAGTCTTTTGCTAGATGCCTAGGAAGCATATGTCGTCGACCCGTTCTCTTAGAATGTCCCAGTTATCTGGACAGACAAACAGGCTCATCTTTACACTGAAGCCCTAAAATCACTCGTTTTGGCGCCCCTGAATACCCTATTTCAGGCCCATATAGGCCTTTATGTCAGTTGTAGCAGTCAAATTGTGTTGAGTCTAAGTCGAAGGAAGAAAGAACATAAAACTCCCCTGTTCTCATACGGACGACAAGCCCAGATCGGAGATGAGAAGATAATGGGCCAAAAAGCGCACGTGGATTTGATGTTTTCAGCCCATGACAAGGCAATTGTTATTCTTTATACTATAAATAGTGTTTGAAAGGGGTGCGAGACCTTCTTTCAACATACGGCTGGCGGCTCTTGAGTGAGCGCGACAGTCATTTTTCTCCTCCTTAGCAAGGCGGGCCCTACCGGTCGCAATTAGGCGGTGGCTGGTAGGGTTCGCCCTGATTTTATGGATACCATTTTCCATAGAGAGGTAGATCCTGATACAATAAAGGAAATGTGGCCATGTAGGCCCAAGATCAAAGTCGATGATACCAACCTATTTGGGGAGCGTGCCTTTATGGAACCGATCCGCATCCTGTTAGCCGACGATCACATCATGGTTCGCGAGGGGACAAAACGTATTCTGGAGCGAGAACCCGACCTGGAGATTGTGGGGCAGGCGGACGATGGGCGCGAGGCCGTGCAGCTCGTGCGTAGCGAGGAGCCCGACCTGGCCATCATCGACATCAGTATGCCGGTGATGAATGGCATTGAGGCCACCAAAGAGATCAAACGCATCGCCCCCCAGACGGCCATCCTCATTCTCACAGCCTATGATGACGACGAATACGTGTTCGCCATCCTGGAGGCCGGCGCGGCGGGATATCTGCTCAAGAATGCGCGGGGCAGCGAACTCATCGAGGCCGTGCGCAGCGTGCATGCCGGTGATTCTGTGCTGCACCCGGCGATTGCCAAAAAGGTGCTGCACAAGATGAGCCGTGAGGAAATGCCAGAGGAAGCATCGGGGGCCGATCTTCTCACAGATCGCGAACTGGAGGTACTGCAACACGCGGCCCAGGGCCTGAGCAACCGCGAGATCGCCGAGGAACTGGTCATCAGCCCCCGCACGGTGCAATCCCACATGGCCAACATCTTTGACAAACTTCGGGTGGGTTCGCGCACCGAGGCCGTCATCGTCGCTCTCCGTCGAGAAATCGTCTCCCTGGACGATATCCCGGCGCCCTAAATTTTCATCAGCGAAAGGTCGTTCGGGACGGATCGACATCCTCCTCCACCGAATTCGGCGACATCTATCACCGTAGCAATCTCACGGTAGTGCAAGCCCTCATAGCGCAATGTCAACAGGGTGGCCTGTCGATGGGATAGGGTGCGCAGCGCCATGCGCACGGCACGTTGCGCCTCACGCTCCAGGACCTTCTTGGGATTCACACAGGCTCCCTGCCATCCCACGCCATTCGTGTCCTCCGCCTCATCCCCCACCATGCGATAGAGCACACGGTAGATCGGCGCATGGTAGCGCTCGAAAAGCGCCTCGAAGGCAGCCTCCTGGCCCTCATCCCGCCAGGCCAACAAGAGTTCCTGTGTGGACATCCCTCTCTGCAGCCCTGAATGCATGCTTTGTGTAAGCCCTTTTGAAGGCCCTCATATAGTAAACACCGCCCGATTCCATTTTGTGACAATCTTGCAGGATAAGCAAGGGGAAAAATCCCAAAATCACGATTTGACCCGCACACAAGAACCCATACAATCGTAAGGGAGCTGGTACAAGGAGGTACACATGCTAATCTTTGCCTACCTCGCGTTGGGCCTGGTTATGCTAACGGGCGCGGTCACCGCCGTGCTATCAAAGAATCTGATCCAGGCCGCGGTCGCCCTGGCCGTCGGAAGCGCAACCCTGGCCGCACTCATGTTCCTGCTGGAGGCGCCCTATGCAGGCAGTTTCGAGCTCAGCGTGGGGGCTGGACTGATCAGTATCCTGTTCATCGTCGCCATCAGTCTGACCGAGTCCATGAGGAGACAAAGTGACGAATCGTGAGCCCATTCTATGGATCGCCATCGCCCTTGGACTGCTTTTCGCTGGCATGTTCCTTGGGCAGACGTTCCAAGGGGCCCCTCAAGATACCCCTCCATCTACCTTCCGTCATTGGTTCTGGGAAGGTCGCAGCCTCGATCTCATCGTGCAGGTAGGGCTGATCTTTGTTGGCGCCTTGGGTATTTCCGCTCTGTTGCCCCGCGGCAGAGAGGATGAATCGGAATGAATATCCTATCAATACCGTGGGTGAACACACTTAATACCTCTATGGCCCTGCTTTTGTTCATGATTGGGCTATTCTGCTTGCTTACTCGCCGCAACGTGATCAAACAGGTGATCGGCCTCAAGATTATGCTCCAGGGCGTCTCCCTGAGCCTGATCCATGCCGGCCACGTATGTGGAGATGTACAGATGGCCGAGACGATGGTTATCTCGGCGTTGATCGTAGAGACGATCATCATAGCCATCGCCCTGGCGCTGATCGTGAATATCTTTCGCCATTACCCTTCGGGCGACATCGATCATCTGAATCGCCTGCGAGGATAAAATGGCCAAAATATTGGTGCTCAGTACTATAGGTGTGCCGCTGCTGGCGAGTTTATCGTTGGCTGTGGCCTCGCGACGCACACGTCCATCAATGGCGCACCACGTGACACTGGCGGTGAGCGGGCTGGTAACCCTACTGGCGCTGGCCCTGCTACCCTTTGCCGGAGGCGGGGCCGTCATCGCCGTGGAATGGTTCCCGGGCATGGGACAGATAGGATTGACGACCAGTTCCACAGGCCTTTACGCCGTACTAGTCACCGCTGGTGCGGCTTTTTTTGCTCTACTCGCCACGGCATCCCATACCCAAGAATTTTCTCCCTTGATGGGAGCATTGATATCGTTGGCCCTGGCAACTGCCGCTGCAGCCTTTTTGGCCGATCACTTTTTGGCCCGCTACGTCGTGCTGGAGATCGTAGCCCTCTGTATCGCCCTGGCAATCCTCGTGGAGATGCAAACCCGTCAAGGGGTCCGACTGGCCGGCGGCAACTATCTCCTGCTACGTCTGGGAGACGTGGGGATGCTCACCGGCATCCTATTGTTGATGGACGCCACGGGGACACTGCATATCGCCCCATCCCTTGAGCAGGGGCTGACCCTCATCGAGGGCACGCCGCTCGGTGCGCGGCTCCGTTGGGCCGTGGCCGGGTTCTTGCTGGCGGTATGGGTCAAACTGGGAGGCTGGCCCTTTCATCTCTGGAAACGGACGGGATTGCAGCTCCCCCTGAACGCGCAGATATGGCTCTATGCCACCGTCATGCCCAACCTGGGTATATATCTGCTCTATCGCGTCACACCACTGGTGGCGATGGCCGGCCCCATGCGCGATGTAATCCTCTGGGTTGGCAGCGGCGGCGCTGCGCTGGCGGCGCTGGCAGCGCTGAGACACAGGGGCGTCCGCGTGAGTTTGATCTATCAGGAGACCGCTCAAGCCGGTCTGCTGCTCTTTGTCGCTGCCGCTGGGGTCAAGGAGGCCATCTGGTTAAGCCTGTTCGTCATGGCGGCGCTGCGAATGTTGCTTTTCCTGGCGGCCGACGCCACGCGACACGCCACACCGCCGAGTCGCCAACGCAAGATTGGCACGGGACTCCTGACCCTTGGAGGGATCATGCTGGTGGCATTTAACCTGTTGATCGTTTGGTGGGCAGGAAGGACAGGGGTGCGCGCGGACGCCCTGTTTGTCGCCCAGGCCGCCGTCGCATTGACTGGCGTTCTATCAGTGCACATGGTAAGACAATCCCTGGAGGACGAGGAGGAAAGACGTCCTCGTCAAACCTATGAAATCCAGTGGCCACAGGGCGTGACGATGGGACTCTTGGGGCTGGGTATAGTGGGAGGCGGGATGGTCTTTGGCCCCCTGACCCATCACCTGATGACCATCGCCTCCGTGGCGCCGCCGACCATGCCCACATTGCCGGCCCTCCTGCGCTACATGGTGACCACCCCGGCCATATTGTTCGTGGTGGGCGTAACACTGATAGCGCGGAAAATGTGGCAGTGGACAATTCAGTCGCCCACACCGGCCACAGAATCGTCGGAGGAAATATACAACCTGGAAGAGGGTCTGGTCCGGGCGGCCCGGGCACTGCGTGCCGTGGTAGAGGTGGGGATGTTGGAAGGACTCGTGGCCCTGTTTGCCCTGGGAACGGTCGAGGGAGCACGCTTTGTCTACCGTGTCGTGGAGCAGGAGGGGCTGGAAGGGCTTCTGCGGCGCGCCGTACAGGGGGTTATGGAACTGGCCCGCAGACTGCGGCGCTGGCATACGGGACGGCTGCGGTATAACCTGTTGTGGATAGCGATCAGCTTGATACTGGCGCTGCTGGTTCTGGTGATGTATGGCGGATAAGAGAGGCAAAAGATGACCCTGGAAACGATCTGGTTGATGATCATTCTGGCCGCCCCGCTGGCGGCGTCCCTGGTGCTCGTTTTACTACGCGATCGTCTCAAGTACGCAGCCGGATGGATAGCGGGCCTGTCAGCGGCGCTCTCGCTGGGAGGAGCCCTGGCCCTGCTGCCAGCGCTTTATCGCGGGCAGATCCCCGTGCTGGGGCTCAGATGGGTTCCTGCAGCCCACATCCGCCTCGTGTTACACGTGGACTGGCTGACTTTTCCCTTCCTGATCACCGAGACGGGGGTGACGCTGGTGGCCGTCGTGTACGCCTGGGGTTACCACCATCCCGACGAGAATACGCCCTATTTCTACGCCCTGTTGCTGCTTTTTGCCCTGGGGATGTCGGGCACCACCCTGGCCGATGACATGTTCCTCTTCTATATCTTTTGGGAGCTGATGTTGCTGGCCTCTTGCGCGCTCATCGCCGTCTGGGGCGATGGCGAGCGTCGAGGAGCAGTAGCGCTCAAGTACTTTATCTTTACCCATATGGGGTCGCTGCTGGTGTTGGTGGGACTGCTGGTACTCTATGATGCCACCGGAAGCGATAGTTTCTCGGTCCTGAGGGAAGGCGTAACCTTGGCTCCCGGGCTGGTGACTCTGGTGACCACCCTTTTTCTCATCGGCTTTTCTGTCAAGATGGCCGTCTTCCCCGTGCACCTCTGGCTACCCGACGCCCACACCGTGGCTCCCATGCCGGTCACCATCATGCTCGCTGCGGCCATGCTTAGCATGGGCACCTACGGTATCCTGCGCTTCCCGCTGAGCATCTTTTCCATAGAACAGATGGCCCCCTTTGCCGTCCCCATGATGATAGCGGGCGTCGTCTCCGAGATCTATGGCGCGCTGATGGCCCTGGCAGAGGAGGATATCAAACGCATCATCGCCTACTCCAGCGTGAGTCAGATGGGCTACATCCTCTTTGGCCTGGGCACGCTGAACCACGATGGGATCGCTGGTGCGACGCTACACGTCGTCTATCACGCCACCGTCAAGGCATTGCTCTTTATGTGTGCGGGTCTGGTGATACGCGCCACAGGACGGCGGCGCATCGACAAACTGGGCGGATTGGGGCGAGCCCTGCCGCTCGTGGCCGTCTGTACCGGCGTGGGAGCACTGGCCATCGCCGGATCACCACCCTTTTCCATCTTTAACAGCGAATGGATGATCTTTGCCGGCGGGTTCCACACGGCTCACATCGGCCTCTCCATCCTGACCCTGCTGGGCTCCCTGCTCACTGTGGCCTATGCCCTATGGTTTGTGGGACGCATCTTTTTCGGGAATCGACCAGAGGGGTTGACCGTTGGATCACTGCCCTGGGCCATGATGGCCCCCACCGTGCTGCTGACTGCCTTGACATTCATCGAAGGAATCTATCCAGCACCCGTATTTAACTGGGTAACCCACGAGTTAGCCTTGATTCTGGGAGGTATTTAGTGAGTGGTAACATCCAAGTAATACTGCCCCTGGCCTCCCTGACCGGCGGCGCCTTTATCCTTTATCTGATAGCGCGCCTGGTAACGGGGCGCAACGAACTGCTGGCATTCTTTACAGCCCTGGTCTTTGCAGTGGCATTGGGAACGCTGCTCCCCCTTTTCGCCATGACGGGTCCGGAGCAAGCCAGTGCCCCGACATGGGGTTATCTTGAGAGTGGCGGAGCCCTAACAGGAGCCTTTTTGCGCCCCGACCCGGGCGGTCTGATCGTGGCCGGGGTGGCCCTTGGGTTGGGCATCTTGGTGGCTCTATACTCTGGGCGTTACCTGGCTCTCGACCATCGCTACAGACTCTACTACCCACTCTTGCTGTTGCTGGTGGCAGGCTCGATGGGTATGCTGATGGCCGCTGATCTGTTCAACCTCTATATGTTCTGTGAGTTGATGAGCGTGGCGGCCTATGTCCTGGTCGCCTTTCGCCGACGCACGGACACCTCCATCGAGGCCGGATTCAAGTATCTCATAATGGGCAGCGTGGGCACGGTGATCATGCTATTGGGTATTTCTTTCATCTACCGCGAGACGGGAACGCTGGCACTGCCTGCCCCCTCCTCCACGGGAGGAACCCTGGGAACGTGGACTCGCGCCGGCCTGGCCTGCCTGTTGGTGGGGTTGAGCGTCAAAAGCGCCATCGTCCCCCTGCACACCTGGCTCCCCGATGCCCAGAATCGGGCGCCCAGCAGTATCGCCGCCATGCTCTCCGGCGTCATCGACCAGAGCGCCCTCTATGTCCTGATCAAAATCGCCCTGGGCCTGGGTTGGTCGGGGTACAGATTGGGTACCTGGCTGATTCTGTTCTCCTTCCTCAACATGACGCTGGGCAATCTTTTGGCCCTGGTGCAAACTTATACCAAGCGGCTGTTGGGTTACTCTACCATCGCCCAAATAGGATATATCATGTTGAGTATGGGAGTGGGACTGCGCTATCAATCACGCGAGGCGATCCAGGCCGCCCTCTTTTTGCTGATTGCCCATGCGGCGATGAAGGGATTGGCCTTTTTAAGCAAGGGGGTCTGCCACTTTTACTGTGGTACCAGCACCGTCTATGAATTGCGGGGAACGGCAGTACAAGCCCCGCTGGTAGCCGCGACCTTTAGCATCGCGCTGGCCGGTCTGGCGGGTGTGCCCCCATTGGCCGGCTTTGCCAGCAAGTGGTTCGTCGTGGGAGGAATTCTGCAGGCAGCGGATACATTCAGCTATGTGGTTCTCACCGTCTTTTTACTAAACAGTTTAATCGCGCTAGGGTACTATTTGCCCCTTATCGGCACCCTGTTCATGCGGGAGACCTCTCGCGATTTGCCACGGATACGCGTTTCCCCCTGGATGACAGTGCCCTTGGTGATCATGGGCGCGATGGTGCTTGCCATTGGCCTCTATCCAGAAATGCTTTTGGGCTGGACCACAGACGTGGCTCCCTATCTTTTGATGTTGGGAGGTTAAAAAGATGATCGAAAAAATGCTGTTAAGCCCGCCGGCCGCGCTATTGCTGTTCCTGGCCCTGGCCTATGGGCTCTATCTTTGGGGTGGCAAGCTGGCCGCATCAGGCGAAGAACATGAGGGGAAGCATCTCCCTTATGCCTGTGGCGAGGATCTTTTACTACCAGAGATTCGCCTGGGCTACCAGGCCTTTTTTCGGCTGGCATTGTTCTTTGGCCTGTTGCACCTGGCCGCGCTGGTCGTGGCCACCTTGCCACCGGCTGCCGGCATGTCGATGTCCCACCGCATCGCCGCCGCCTATCTCATGGGCATTGGCATCAGCGTATTTGTGCTAACACAAAGGGAATTATAGATGCTACAAAAAGTCATAGGTTGGGCGCGCCGCAAGTCGCCATGGATATTGCATTTTAACAGCGGGGGGTGCAACGCCTGCGATATCGAGATCCTGGACCTGCTGACACCACGTTACGACGTGGAACGACTGGGCATTCTGAAGGAGGCCTCCCCCCGACATGCGGATATCCTTCTTGTCACCGGCCCGGTGACCCGCCAGACGCGCGATCGGCTGGTTCGCATCTACGACCAGATCCCCGCCCCCAAGTGGGTGGTAGCCGTGGGCAGTTGTGGCTGCTCCGGCGGCATCTTTTACGACGGACACAATATCTTGGGCGGGATAGATCAGGTGCTGCCAGTGGATATCTACATACCGGGCTGTCCTCCCCGTCCAGAAGCCATCATTGACGGCCTGGCACGTTTACTGGAGGAGATCGAATGAACGTTTCTCAGATTGTCGAAGCACTGCAACAGAATTTCCCCGACGAGACCATCGAGGTGCGGGACGTGCCGATGAGGGACACCTTTGTGGAATTAGCGGCCGACGACCTTCACGCGGCGGTGACCCTGCTCATGGAACGCTTTGATATATACCATCTCTCGACGATCACGGGGGAGGATACCGGCGATGCCATCGTCCTCTTCTACCACTTTTGGGATGGGCAGGGGCTGACACTGTGCACTTTACTATCCCGAGAGGCGCCTCATATCCCTACACTGACCGACCTGATTCCAGGAGCCGATTTCTATGAGCGCGAAGTGCACGAGATGCTTGGCGTGATGTTCGACGGACACACCGATCTGCGTCCCCTGGTATTGCCAGACGACTGGAATAGTCCCCCACCCCTGCGAAAAGAGGAGGAGGAAAAAGAAGATGAGCAATGATAGAATAACCATCCCCATCGGGCCCCAACATCCAGCGCTTAAAGAGCCCCTTTCCTTTATGCTGACCGTCGAAGGGGAGCAGGTGGTGGACAGCGCCCTGCGTCTGGGCTACGTCCACCGCGGTCTGGAGCGCATCTGCCAGCGCCGCTCATACGTGCAGAACGTACACGTGGTCGAGCGCGTCTGTGGCATCTGCTCACACGTTCACAGCAGCACCTATTGTCAGGCTGTCGAGACCCTGCTGGAATTGGAGGTGCCCCCACGAGGACTTTATTTGCGGGCACTGTTATGTGAGTTGGAACGGATCCACAGCCACGTGCTCTGGCTTGGCGTATTGGCCGAGATTCTTGGCTTCACCACTATTTTTATGTATACTTGGCAGGATCGAGAAATCGTCCTGGATATCATGGAGGAGCTCTCCGGTGGCCGGGTGGCCCACGCTGCCAATATCGTCGGTGGCGTGAGCATCGACGTGGATGAAGACCAGATAGAGGACATCCAGGAGCGGCTCGACAATCTGGAGCCGCAGCTGGCCAGATTCGTCGATCTGGTCCACAACGAACGGTCGTTTCAGGCCCGTACCCGCGGCGTGGGGCTCCTGCCTACAGGAGTAGCACGAGGTCACTGCGCCGTGGGCCCCACGGCACGTGGATCGGGGATCGACGTGGACGTGCGCCGCGACACTCCCTACGGCATCTACGATCAACTTTCCTTTTCCGTCATCACGGTTGATGACGGGGATGTCTGGGCACGCGCCGCCGTGCGTGCTGAGGAGACCATGGAAAGTTTAGACCTATGCCGCCAGTTGCTCAAGGGAATGCCCAAAGGATCCATAAAAACGCGCGCGCCTCGACGGGTGGCGGCAGGGGAAGTGGTCAGTCGGAGTGAAGCACCACGCGGAGAGGTCGTCTATTATGTTCGTAGCGATGGCAGCGAGCAGCCAGCACGCGTCAAAATCCGCACTCCCACCCTTCCCGCCCTGAGCACGCTGCCCATCCAGTTACAGGGCGTCAATACGGCCGACATCCCCGTCGTGTTGGCCGGGGTCGACCTGTGCATCGCCTGTGCCGACCGCTGAGGAGGAAACTTATGCGGGCTTTTCTCTCTGTACTTTTTACTTTATTGATCTTTCCCGGTTTTCTTTTTCTGTTTGTCTGTGCACTGACGTTTCAGTGGATCGATCGCAAGGTGGCGGCCCGGTTGCAAGGGCGTATCGGGCCACCCTGGTTTCAGCCGCTTGCTGACTTTATCAAATTGATGGCCAAGGAGGATATTCTGCCCACGGGAGCCCACAAGACGGCCTGTGCCCTGTTGCCCATGCTGTCGCTGGCGTCCGTACTGACTGCCTCCCTCTATATCCCCCTCGGAGGCAAGGGCGTCAACGCCTTTGAGGGCGACCTGATCGTGGTGCTCTTTTTGCTCAGCCTCCCAGCCCTCACCTATTTTCTCGCCGGCTGGCTCTCTGCCAGCGTCTACAGTATCATCGGCGGGAACCGCGCGCTGTTACAGTATTTTTCCTACGAGGTTCCCTTTTTGATGGTCCTCACCGGGCCGGCCGTCCTCAGCGGCTCCTGGTCCATCACAGAGATCGTCGCATGGCAATCGAGGGCCATGTGGATGGTGCTCGTGCAGCCACTGGGCTTTATACTGGCCATCATAGGGCTGATCGGCAAGCTGAAACGCAACCCCCTGGATATTCCCAAAGCCAAATCAGAGATCGGCGCCGGCCCGCTGACCGAATTCAGCGGGCGCAAACTGGCCCTCTGGTATCTCATGCTGTACATGAAGACGGTGGTGGGCATCTTTTTACTGGTCAATCTCTTTTTAGGAGGCTCAGGACTTGGGCTGGGACTGCCCGGTGCCGTGGGTTTTGCCCTCAAATCCCTGTTCATCCTCCTCATCCTGTCGGTGGTCAGCGTACTCTATGCCCGGCTGCGCATCGATCAGCTGGCAAACTTTGGCTGGCGGGTGCTGGCCCCTCTGGCGCTGGCCCAAATGTTGATGGTCGTCTGGATTGGAGTGATATAGAATGCGCCGTGTCCTCACCCTGCTACATCTGCTGCCCGAACTGTGGCGCAAGCTGTGCTCAAAACCCATTACGGTGCGCTATCCCTTTGGGGAGATGGAATTGCCTTCCTATTATCGTGGCCGGGTGGTGGTAGATCCCGATCTCTGTCGAGGCTGTGGGCTCTGCGCACGCGATTGTCCGGCTGCCGCCCTAGAATTGCAGCGCGAGGGACGCGAGAAATATCGACTGGTCTACCATCCCTCCCGCTGCGCCTACTGCGGACAATGCGAGGAGAGCTGTCCTACGGACGCGCTTACCCTCATCAACGAATTCGAGAAAGCCACCCCAGAACAGGACTCCCTCACCTGTGTGCTGGTGGATCGCGATGAGGATTCCTCCTCGGACTGAAGGTCTCCTCATA